>NZ_JAVXCU010000014.1:3257-48213 GCF_036659295.1 Brevundimonas sp.
AACTATCAAGTTTCAGCTGGTGTTTTTAAGAATTATAATTATCTCGAAAACTATACTTTTAGCAGTATCTTGTCCGTAAAAGAACAACTGAACGCGAAAGCTGCATGATGGCCGAACAAATAAAACCCAGTGTAACAAATCCTACAATTGCTGATGTATATAGCGATATTAAAAGCGATAAACTAATTTTAAGACCAGACTTTCAAAGAAGGTTTGTTTGGACCACCGATCACCAATCAAGCTTCATTGAGACCATAATAAAAGGATTTCCATTTCCAGAAATTTACGTATGCACGGGCGAGATGAATGTAGAGACATTTAAGTCTACTAGATTGGTGATAGATGGACAGCAAAGACTGACCACTATATCAAACTATATCTCTGGTATTGATAGCAATAACCTTAAAGTTCCAAGTTACGACAAGTTGTCGAACGATCAAAAGAAGGCCTTCCTTGGATACCAAATTGTAGTTAGAGACCTTGGATCTATCGATGAAGAAACGACTCGTGAAGTCTTTCGAAGAATTAACCTCACTAAATTTAGCCTAGATAGCATTGAAGTTCACAATGCTGTCTACGATGGACACTTTATTAGCTCAGCCAAGAAGATACTAAATTCAATTGAGTTAGAAAAATTTGGCATCCTTAAAGAATCAGAATTTACGAGGATGGCGGATCTCCATCTCATTCTGTTGTTTATGTCAACATTCGAACATAATGGATATTTTGGTCAAGACAAAGAAGTTGAAAGATACATTGCAAAATACAATAATGAATACGAAGATAAAAAGAACACTGTATCAACAGTAAAATCTTCTATTAACCTGATTGAATCTTTAAATCTTGAGCCATCTTCAATGTGGTTTAGGAAGTCGAATTTCTTTACCCTCGTGATGGAAATTTGTTTCAATCTCGACAAAATTAATGACAAAAATAAACTCAGACAAAAACTGATTGAACTTGAATCTTTTGTGATGAGAGACAAGAATAATCCCAGTACCCAGTTTGGGAAATACTATTCATATATGTATCAAGCAACTCATGGCCGTGCAGCACGCGCGACACGCGGCAGTACTGTTAGAGATTTTTGCATTCTATGATCAAAATTTTTTGACTTACACGTACGATCCCGCGCCGCGCCTGTTTCGACCGAATAAGGACCATTAAACTCGCCCTACCTTCCACCCATGCCATCCTTCCCGCGTCCCGTCGCATGGAGGGCTCGTAAGGCCTGCGGACCTGCGGTGACGGGAGTGGATGGAGCGGGGTCCGCCCCTCCGGCTGAGGCTTGGCCCCACAAGGGGACCAACCCCCGCCGGAAGGAACGGAGCCGATGGAGTTTGCGATAAAGCCTTAGTCTTGAACCGCACGGCGAGAGAACAAAGGGCCTTCGACCAAACGGCCACCGAGATGTGTTGGACGAAACCGCGCTATCGCGTGTGTATCCCGACGCATTCTTAGTGGCCCGCGGTCAAAAGGCTCCGCCTTTTCGACCCGACGCGGGCTGAGCCGCCTAACGGCGGCGCGTCTCTCTCCTCCCCTGCTTGCGGGGGAGGGGGACCACGAAGTGGTGGAGGGGGCGAGCACCACAGACAAGGGCACAGAACTCCGGCAAGGGTCGAGGTGGAAACTCGGACCGTGCCAGCAGGACGCCGCATGCGTCCGCTGCCCGCCACCGGCACTGGGAGTAACCGCCAACAGCGGTGCCTGCCCTGGTCTATGCCGAGCCGCGCTCGTCGGCCCCTTCGGGGACCTCCCGACCCGACGCGGCTTGGTTGCTGGTGAATAACCGTCCGCGCGGGGCGCGTGCCTTTGCCGAAACGGAACCAAAACCTACGCCGGGCAAAGCCCGCGCGCCCCGCCTGCCCTCCAACCACACGCCAGAAGGTGCTGTGGATGCAGCCAATTCATTTTTACTTCGCCCGCGCTCGTCGGCCCTTCGGGACCTCCCGACCCGACGCGGGCCACACAAAAACCCTCCCCTGTTGGGGGAGGGCAGGGTGGGGGTCGCCCCTCAGCCGCTTAAAAAGGAACCTTCAATGACCCGCCCCAAACCCAACCAGCCCCCCAAACCCCTCGCCCCCGAACAAGACCCCGCCTCCCCCGACTACATCACCCCCCGCGAAGAACGCCGCCTCCGCCGCGAACTCCACCGCCGCATCGACCACCTCTTCGAAATCGCCGACGCTAAAGGCTACGGCCCCTTACCCCTCCGTCATCCCCCGACTTGATCGGGGAACCCAGCGGCCGCAAAGCGCGAAATAACCCCCACGCCAGCTCGAATAGACGAAACCATCTAACCACAGGGCAACCCAACAGCCCGCGTCGGATCGAGAAGGCGGAGCCTTCTAACCACAGGGCCACTCAACAGCCCGCGCCGGATCGGGAGGTCCCGAAGGGCCGACGACCACGGGCCAAGCAAACCGCCCGCGTCGGGTCGAAAAGGCGGAGCCTTTTGACCGCGGGCCAAGCATAAAGAGTGTGCAAATAACCACACCCCGTTCGGCAAATGTGTCTAAAATCGGCCAGAGCGTAACAACAGCGGAACCGCCGCACTTAACGGCAGTTAACTCCTTGCGACCTACCCAAACAGAGGCTTTTTCCAAGCAGGGAACCAGTACAATGTCCGAACCGGACAAAGACACCGACCGCACCGCCAATCTGCGTCTCGTCACCGCCCCCGATGCGGCAGTTTACGACCTGATGCGCGCGCCCGAGAGCACGGCAGAGCGCGTCAAGCGCCTACAGGCCGAAGCCCGCGCCCTGGCTCTGGAACAGGTCACCGCACTGGAAGACGCCCTGATGGTTGCCGCCAAACTGGCCCGCGAAATCGCCGAGGGCGGCGACGCCTACCCCGTCGGTGCCCGCGAAATCGCCTCGCGCCTCACCGAGGAACTCCCCTCGAAAGCCGAAACCATCAAGGTCATCGTCTCCAAGGCGCATGTTTAAGTAAGTGCCCTAACGCTCACCGCGCGGCGGCTCGCGCCTTGAGGGCTGCCGCCAAAGGCGGCTCAGCCCGCGTCGGGTCGGGAGGTCCCGCAGGGCCGACGACCGCGGGCCACTAAAAATGCGCGGCGAGCGTTAGGGCCAACTAAAAAGAGCTCACATCCCGATATTCGGGATGCCGCTGGAGCCACGTCCGCGCATAGCCGCACTGCGGATATAGCTTCAGCCCCTGCGCCCGCGCATGCTCGGCCAGTGCCTGCATGAACCGACCCGACGCGCCGGTCCCGCGCAGCGCCGGATCAGCCTCGACATGCAGCAAAACCCGCGTATCGCCGCGCACCGCATAATCGGCGAACACGATGCGAACCTGCCCCTCGCCATCGGCAAAATCCTGCTCGTAGCGATGCTCGGAAACGACGTCTCTCAGATCCATCAGCCTGCCTTCTCTGCTACAGCCAGCCCCGCGGATTGGCGATCACCTGCCCATGCTGCAAAGCCCGCAAGCCGCGCATCCCGCGCACCAGCGTCCAGATCAACATGGCAAACAGCACGAACACGCCGACATTGACCACGATCAGGATCGCCCCGATCACAATCGACGCCAGAGCAATCACCAGCGTCCGCTTCTGATATTCGCGGTGGCTGCGCCCCAGAGCATCTTCCTGCTCTTCCCCCCACAACACACTGGCCAGACCCACAACGCCCGCCACACCGAATGTCGGCACGGTCAGCAGGATCAAGGCATAGGTCGCCGACAGTCCGATACGATCCACAATCGCGCCACGGCGGCTGAACTCGGTCATTGAATGCCTCTGGAGGATAAAAACTCGACGCCGATCATGCACCGGCACCCTGCCCTCAAGCAATCACGGAAGTCGCAATTAACGTGCGTAAGACACCGTACAGCCCGCAGCCTGCGCTCCGGCGATCGCTTCGGGCTTGTCCACCTTCACCCGTACCGCCAGCACCCGCATATCTTCTAGACACGCCAGCGCCACCTGTTCGGCAAAGGTTTCGACCAACTCGATATGCCCGCTCGATGCCAGTGAGCGCACAATGTGCGCTACGCCGTCATAATCCAGCGTATCGGCCAGTTCACGCACAGGTGCCGCGCCCAGATCCAGTTCCACATCCAGAACCAGAGGCTGAAGCCGTCCCATCTCGTGGGCATAGACACCGATACCCGCCTGAACTTCCAGACCGCGCACATGCACCGTCATCCCCTGACGGCGCGGCAAGCCTTCCGCCAGCGGCAAAGCCGTTACTGTCATGCCCAGCTCTCCGGCGGCAGAATGTCATTAATGCTGTTATCGGCACGGTCGCACCATCCCGCCAACGGCCACGCCCGCTCGGCATCGGTCAAACCACGCGCCAGAACCGTATTGGTCGGCGTCTCTTCAATCGCAAGTTCCGCCAGCCGGAACGGCAGGCCCTCGGATTCGATGATGGCTTCCATCTTGCGCCACAGAGCGATGACCAGCGCCTCGGTCGTCGGATCGCCATCCACCACCAGCACCTGTTTCAGGCGCTGCGGCTCATGGTCTTTGAAATAGTTCAGCAAGGGGTCGGTCGCATTCAACTGGAACGCATGATCCAGACTGCGGTCCACAAACCCGTGCCAGCGCGTCTTCAAACGCTCGAAACTGGCCGCATAGTTGGCACCACCGAAATCGATCTCGGCCAGCGGCTCCAGCGTCACCGAGATAAACTCGTTATGCCCGTGCGGCACGGCACACTTGGACGCCGCATCGGCAATCAGCCGGTGCGCCATCGAAAAGCGGCGGGTGAAACGAACAGCAGGCATTCAGAAACTCGGTGACCAACAGGGCCTATATAGGGAGAACAAAAGGCTCGCGCATCAACACGTCTGACACGGCAAAGTAAAGGCGTACTTCAGTCTTTCAGCGCCGGATCCAGCGAGATATCGCGACCACGCGGCTTCAGGCTCTCGCCACCATCCACGGTGATAACCTGTCCGGTAATGCCCTTCGTCTCCAGAAGGAAACGCACGCTGGAGACGATATCTTCCAGACTGGTGCCACGCCCCAGCGGCGTATCCACCCACGCCTTGTCATAATCGGCGTCCGTCTGTTCGCCGCTTCTCAGCACCAGCCCGGGTGAAACCCCGTTCAAGCGAACCTGCGGCGCAACCGCCAGAGCCAGCGCCTGCGTCAGTCCACCCAAGCCCGTCTTACCCGCCGTATAGGACAGGAAGTCCGGATTGGCCGCGACCAGCTTGTGATCGAGAATATTGACCACCGCCCCCTCACCGCCCTGCTGCTTCACGGCCTTGGCAAGGTCACGCACCAGAAACACCGGCGCAGTCAGATTGGCCGCAATATGGGCTTCCCACAGATCGTCGCTCAGGGTGTCCAGAGTATCGTACTCGAACATGGAAGCATTATTGATCAGGGCATCTATGCGCCCGAACCGCGTCACCACCGCAGGGATCAATCCCTCGCGTTCCGTCCTCTCGGCCAGATCGGCATAAAAGGTTTCGGCTTGCCCTCCGGCATCACGAATACCGGCCGCCAAGGCCTGCGCCTCCGCGCCACCGCCGCGATGGTGGATAGCCACCGTCCAGCCTGCCGCCGCCAACCCCTTGGCCAGAGCCGCCCCTACGCGCCTTGCAGCGCCTGTAACCAGAACAACCTTGCCCATCAGGCCTGCGGCCTGTGACGGAACAGTTCGACGCCCGCGCCCGAAGCCTCGTTAAACACCTGCGGCTTCTCGACACGCACGCGGCAGGCCTCCACCAGCGGCAGTTCGAAGCAGGTGCCGGCAACTTCCTCGGCCAGGGTTTCCAAAAGCTCGACGTGCTCGCGCCCCGCCCAACCTTGAATCTTCTGGCGCACATGGTCGTAATTGATGAAAGCGCCCTCTGCCATCGGCAGGGACGCGAACATCTCGACATTCACAATCAGGCGCGTCGGGCGCTCGGGATGACGCTCCCACAAATGCAGACCGACGCTAAGGTCAACCACGACATCCTTGAGGAAAACCCGCACATGGTCGGAGGCCGTTCGCCAGTCCATGACGCCAGCCTCCATACCGGCCTTAGTCAATGCTACCGAACTCGTAGAAGTTCACAGCAGCAATAACGGCGATAAAGGCAAAGATGATGGCGATGGCCAGCATGATGAAATCTCCCTGTTCGCTTCCGAATAGAGGCACTGCGGCCCCTATTCAAGCCACCCGTCCACAGCCTATCGTCATTCCATGACCCAATGGCGCACCCGCATCGAGCCTTTCACCCGTCCGCTGTTCTTTATCTGGTCACGGTTGAGCCGTGGCATGACACTGGGCGTGCGTGTGATTGCCACCGATGAGCGGGGGCGTATCCTGCTGGTCAAACACACTTATCTGCATGGCTGGTGGTTGCCGGGGGGCGGTGTGGACAAGGGCGAAACCACCCATGCCGCCGCCATACGCGAAGTGCGCGAAGAAGCAGGTCTGATAGCCATTTCGGAACCGCGCCTTGTCTCCATCCATTCCAACGAGCGCTTCTTTCCCGGCGACCATGTGGTCGTCTTTCACATCGACCGGTTTGAAATGACCGAACGCACCAGCCATGGCGAGATTGCCGAAATCAGCTGGTTCGCCCCCGACGCTCTACCGGACGACATCACACCGGCCAGTCGCCACCGCATCCTCGAATATCTGGGCCAGAAGGTCGCTACTCCCGAATGGTAAAGTCCATGGCCCAACCGGCATTTTTCATCATGCTTTTGCTGGTACTCGCAGGGGCCGCGACCGCCTTTCAGGGACCGACCAATGCCCGTCTGGCACTGGCGGCGGGCTCTACCATCAATGCCGCCTTTGTTTCCTTTGCCGTTGGCACAGTGGCCCTTGGACTTGTCGTCCTGTTTCTACAAGCCCGCCCTGACACACAGGCCCTTCGCGCCCTGCCGTGGTGGGGTTGGCTGGGCGGACTGTATGGCTGCCTTCTGGTATCCGCGCTGGCCTGGGGCGTTCCCAAACTGGGAGTAGCCACCACGCTTGTTCTGGCGATTACGGGCCAGATGGTCATGGGCGTCATCCTCGATCATTTCGGGGCGCTGGGCACCCAACCCCATCCCATCAGCCTGACCCGCATAGCCGGAATCGTACTGGTTATCGGCGGCATGCTTCTGGTCCGGCGCGGCTGACCCTATATTCAGACCCGAATGACCGAATCCACCGACGCCCCCCTCCCCCTGCAAGCCGCAGCCCTAATCGCCGACGAAGCGCGCCGCGCACCGGACAAACCGGGCGTCTATCGCATGTATGGCGAGGACGGATCGTGCCTGTATGTCGGCAAGGCCAAGTCACTAAAGAAACGGATCATCCAGTACGCACAAGGCCGCTTCCATACCCAGCGCATTGGCCTGATGGTCAGCCAGACACACCGTATGGAACTGGTCGTCACCCAATCCGAAAACGAAGCCCTGCTGTTGGAAGCGGGCTATATCAAAAGACTGAAGCCGCGCTTCAACGTCCTGCTACGCGACGACAAGTCATTTGCAGAACTTCTGATCCGGCGCGACCACCCCGCCGCCCAGGTTCGTAAACATCGCGGCGCACGCACCATCAAGGGTGACTATTTCGGCCCCTTTGCCTCGACATGGGCGGTCAACCACACCCTGACTACCCTGCAAAAAGCCTTCCTTTTGCGCACCTGTACCGATGCGGTTTTCGAGAGCCGTACCCGCCCCTGCATGTTGCACCAGATCAAACGCTGCTCGGCACCGTGTACTGGCGAAATCAGCTTTGAAGACTACAACACTATGGTCGAGGAGGCTGGCGACTTCCTGCGCGGCAAGTCGCGCGCCATCATCAAACACCTGTCCGACGAGATGCAGCAGGCATCAGATGACATGGAGTTCGAAACCGCCGCTCGCCTGCGTGACCGTATCCGCGCCATGTCGGCCATCGCCATGGAATCCAGCGTCCATGCCTACGGTATCGAAGAAGCCGATATCATGGCCGTGCATGTCGATGGCGGTCAGGCCTGTGTGCAGGTCTTCTTCTATCGTGCGGGCCAGAACTGGGGCGGTCGCGCCTATTTCCCACGCATCGATCGCAGCGATGACGAGGCCGCCGTTATCTCGGCCTTCATGGCCCAGTTCTATGAGGACAAACCGGTTCCGCGCCTGATCCTGACCAATACGATACCGCTAGAACACACACTGCTGGAAGAAGCCTTCACCATGAAGGCTGGCCATAAGGTCGAGATCGTTCGCCCCCAGCGTGGCGACAAAAAATCGCTCGTCGAAACGACTGTCACCAATGCTCGCGAGGCTCTGGGTCGCAAGCTGGCGGAAAACTCGGCCCAGTCGAAAATACTCGATGAAATGACAGAGGCGCTAGGTCTGGAGAGCCGCCCCGAGCGGATCGAAATCTACGACAACGCCCATATTCAAGGCTCCAATGCTGTGGGCGGCATGGTGGTGGCTGGCCCCGAAGGGTTCCGCAAAAACCAGTACCGCAAATTCAACATCCGCGATGACGAACTAACGCCTGGTGACGACTACGGCATGATGCGCGAGGTCATGCGCCGCCGCTTTGGCAAGTTGGTGAAGGACGAGGATGCGGGCGAACAGGTCGAACGCCCCGATCTCTTGCTGATCGACGGTGGCGCAGGCCAGTTGGCCGAGGTCTTGGCCATTCTGGACGAACTGGGTCTGGACGACATCACCGCAGTCGGCGTGGCCAAGGGACCGGACCGTGACGCAGGCAAGGAGCATTTCTTCATGCGGGGCAAGCCGCCCTTCATGTTGCCGCTGAAGTCGCCCGCCCTGTACTATATCCAGCGCCTGCGTGACGAGGCCCACCGCTTTGCCAATGGTGCCCATGCCAAGCGCCGCTCTATGGACATCAAGAAGAACCCGCTGGACGAAATCGAAGGCGTTGGCCCGACCCGTAAAAAGGCTCTGCTCCATGCCTTTGGCTCGGCCAAGGCCGTGTCTCGCGCCTCGATACAAGACCTGGCCAAGATTGACGGGATCAACCTCGCTTTGGCCGAGAGAATCCACGCCTTCTTCGCACGCTAGGTTTCCGGTTTTTTATCGCACGGTTATGTTTCCGGTTGCAGAGCCCCTGCCCCTGCGGCAAGGAACCGCATCATGATTACCAAGCTCACCCAAGGTTATCGCCGCTTCCGTGAGGACCGTTGGCCCTCGGAGAAAGCTGAATACGAGTTGCTGGCTAAGGGCCAGAAGCCACACACCCTGATCGTCGCCTGCTCCGACAGCCGCGCCGACCCAGCCCTGATTTTCGACACAGCCCCCGGCGAGCTTTTCGTCGTGCGCAACGTCGCCAATCTGGTGCCGCCGTACCAGCCGGACGGCAAGCTGCACGGTGTTTCGGCGGCGCTCGAATTCGGCGTCAATGTTCTGGGCGTCAAACAGATCGTCGTCATGGGCCATGCCGGTTGCGGCGGCGTCAATGCCATGATCAAGGGCACTCCGGACAACTGCCGCGACTTCGTTCTACCGTGGGTAGAACAGGGTGTACCTACCGTCCGCCGCGTCTGTGAGGAATGGCCTGCCGATCAGGCCGAACGTGTCGCCGAAGAAGCCATTGTGCGCCTGTCGCTGGACAATCTGCGCACCTTCCCCTGGATTGCCGACAAGGAAGCCCGTGGCGATCTGCAACTGGTTGGTCTGCATTTCGGTATCGCCGACGGCAAGCTGACCCGCGCAGGTGACGCCCCCCGCTTCGAGCCGCTGGAATAGGCTTAAGCTTCAAGCCTCGTTTACCCGCCCTCGCTTCTGTTCGCAAAGCGTGGCACATCTTGTGGCTCATTTACGGAAGACGTTATGGCGACTGCCCACAAGCCCAATCCTATTCCCAACATCCTGACCGGTATTCGACTGGCCGCTGGTGTGGTGATGTTCCTGCTGCTGGCCGGTGCCACCAGCGGCTGGCCGCTGATCTCGGCTACGCTGAGCCCCGACGACCAATTCGCCATGTATCGCATCGGCTTCTGGATATTCGTCATCGCGGCCTCGACCGACTGGATCGACGGCTATCTGGCGCGTCGCTGGAATGCGACCACCCGCTGGGGTGCTATCCTTGACCCGATCGCCGACAAGATTCTGGTCACCGGCGCTATTCTCGGCGTGCTGACTTCCGGCACAGTGCAACAGATCATCATTCCGTGCGGCCTGATCCTGTTCCGCGAGTTCGCTGTCTCGGCACTGCGCGAAACCATGGCTGGCCGTATCACCCTGCCGGTCACGCTGGCTGCCAAGTGGAAGACGACCCTGCAAATGGTCGCACTGGGTTGCCAACTGTTCGCGCGCAACTGGGATGGTTTTGGCCTGCCCTTCGACTACCTGTCGCACTTCCAGCTGTTCGCCGACGTGCTGATCTGGCTGGCCGCCATCGCCACCCTGTGGACCGGATGGCAGTATTTCTCGGCCGCCAAGAAGCAGATGCAGGACCTGTAATCCGCTCTTGCGACACGCAAAACAAAAGGCGCTGGTTTATCACCAGCGCCTTTTTTAATGCCCGTTCAGGCTAGGGCTTCAGCCCAGCGCCTTCTCCATGACCACGAAATAAAGGTCATCGCGCCTGGCGTCGCCAAAGCGGGGATCATGCAACGGGAAAGGCCGCGTCTCCGGCGTCAGCCCATAGCCCCGACGCTCGTAATAGGCGATCAGTTCCTTGCGCTGGGCGATGACAGTCATCTCCATCACACCCGCACCAAAAACGCTCACAGCGCCCTGCTCAGCCGCCTCGATCAGGCGACGGCCCAGACCGCCTGCCTGACGTTGCGGATCAACCGTCAGCATGCCCAGATAGGCACGGCCCTCGCCCTTGTTGGATACATTCACACAACCGGCTAGATCATCACCGTCAAAGGCCAGCGTAATCGTCTGTTCCTTGTCGTTGATGATGTCCGAGAGTTCGGCAGCATCGGTGCGCTGGCCGTCCAGAAGGTCGGCCTCATGCGTCCAGCCCGCCTTGGCCGAAGCGCCGCGATAGGCGCTTTCAACCAAGGCATGCAGGATTTCGATATCGGCCATGGTGGCCGTGCGAAACGTAATCTCTGCCACAGGCCGTTTCCTTATTTCACGCCCAGCTCAACCAGCAGATGGTCCAGACCATAGACATCGCGCAGAGCTGTCGTGACCGCTTGGGTCGTTACGATCACGCTGCGATTGGTGCGGATGTCATAGCCATAGGCGTTACGCTGGCTAAGAACGGTCGAGTCGAAGTTCGCCCCGATGATCTCGCCCTTGGCATTCAACACCGGCGATCCCGAAGAACCACCGATGGTGTCCGTCGAGACAGCCATGTTCATCACCGTATTGGGGTCGATCCGGTCACGCGCGGCTTGCAGGCCCGGCGTCAGCACGAACGGCTCGGCACCCGTGGCACGGTCCCACAGACCCGCAAAAGTGGTGAAAGCGCCAAAGCGCTGGCCCGGTACATCAGAGCCTTCAACCTTGCCATAGGTCAGGCGCAGCGTGCCGGTAGCATCCGGATAGACGGTGTCGCCATAGACGGCAAAACGAGCCGCCGACAATTGCTCTGACGCCTTGCTGGTCGGACCATCGACCTTGTTTTCCCAGTCGGTGCGCACAGCACGCGAATCGGCGTCGATACGCAGCGCGTACTGGATCATCGGGTCATCGGACGCCTGAATGGCCGCCAGACCGCCTTCCCACAGCGCACGACGCACCGCCGGATCGGCCAGTTTCGAGCCTGCGATCAGACGGGCCGACAGGGCCTCGGGGCTTTCCTTGCCCAGCAGGGTGCGGACGTAGGGGCTGTCGACGGTCAGCCATTCACGGGTCTTGGACAGCCACCATTCCAGACGGATCTGCTCCAGTTCCGGATAGGTCGGACGTTCGGCAAACAGACGGGCCTCGACGCCCGACAGACGGCTGTCCGAATATTCGGCCATACGCTGGTCCGACGGCTTGGCCCGCTCCTGAGCGCCGCGCACGAGCGTTTTGGCATAGCCGAACAGGTTGGAACCACCGGCCACCGATGTCGTGCCCATGCCGGTTCCGCCTTCCAGCAACGCCATCGGGGCATAAAGCTCGCGGGCGTCCGACTGGACAGCGGCCAGATTGGCCCACGGATCGCCGACCTGTGCCGAAAGCACCTCGTTCTCGGCGACACTGCGACGGAAGACTGTTTCCTGCCCCGCCAGTCGATCCATGAAGTCTGCGTCGGTCAGGGCGCGCATACGGCCCACACCGCGCTTATAGGTATTCTCGACACCCACGATCGGATCCATGGCGATGAAGGCTTGCTCCTCACCCTCTTCCGAATAGCGGATCAGACGACCGCGCAGTTCAGACGCGATCAACTGGTCCATTGGCAGAACCACATCACGAATGGTCATCAACTGGGCCTGCGTCAGCAGACGCTGGGTCGAACCGGGATTACCCGACAGGAAGACAGGCTCGCCCTCGGTCGGCTTGTCGGCATTCCATGTGAAATGGGTCGGAGTCTGCGCTGGCTTGCCGTCTTCGTAGACGCGGATAAAGGCCGCATCGATGGCAAAGCGCGGGAAGGAGAAGTTGTCGAGGTCACCACCAAACGTGGCCGCGCGGTCTTCCGGTGCCCATGCCAGACGGACATCGTCATATTTGCGGAACTTGTAGAGCTTGAACTGGCCACCGCGATACAGGCTGACCACCTGACAACGGATCGTCTTGTCGGTGCCACAGGTTTCAAGCTCGATGCGACCGGCTTCGGCTTCCCTGGCCCGCGTAAAGGCCTGCCCCTCAAGACCTTCGGCGGCCTTGCTGATGCGATCGGTGACGTCCGAAATATCGGTCAGGATTTCCGCCGTCGCGCCTTGGCATTTCAGCTCTTCCTCGCGGCTCTTCGGCAGGAAGCCCGTCTCGGCATACTGGAGTTGCGGCGTGGACAGGTTGGCCACACAGGTCGCAACGCAGTGGTTATTGGTCATGATCAGGCCTTCGCCCGAAATCAGACCGGCCGAGCAACCGCCAAATTTCACCGACGACAGGCGCAGACGGTCAAGGAAGCCCTGGTCAATCTGGGTGCCCAGCGTCTGGTTGGCCCGCGCAATGGGGAAGTTGTCATAGGTCCACATGCCTTCTTCGGCAGCGGCGGGAGTAACCGAGGCTGCAAAGGCGAGAACAGCGGCGGAAGCGAAGAATGCAAAATGGCGCATGAAGGTGGTCCCTCGTGAATTGCGCTGAAAAGACAAGAGGGGGCTGCCAATGGCAACCCCCTCCGCATCATTGTGAATGATCTGTGCGCTTAGCGGCGCACACCCAGTTCACGCAGCAGGTGCGGTTGGTTGTAAACGTTGCGCAGAGCTTCGGTGATGGCCGAGGTCGAAACCGTAACCGTACGGTTCAGTTCGCCGTCATAGCCGAAGCTGCCGCCCAGCGAGTGGATGTTGCCGTCAAAGGCGGCACCAATCACTTCACCCTTGGCATTGATCACCGGCGAACCGGAGTTGCCGCCAATGATGTCGTTGGTCGAAACGAAGTTATAAACAGCATCATTGTTCACGCGGTCACGCGCCGCCATGAAACGCTCCGAAGCATCATAAGGCGATGCACCAGTCTGACGCTCGTAGAGGCCACCGATATTGGTGAACGGGGTGATGGTCTTGTCACCCTCGGTCCAGCCCTTCACCGCGCCGTACGATAGGCGTAGCGAGAAGGTCGCATCTGGATACAGGTTGGTGCCGTAAACCGCGAAGCGTGCCTGTGCGATCTTTTCGGCCGCGCGCGAGGACGGGGCCGAAACCTCGGCTTCGTACTGGGCGCGAACAGCTTGCGCCGCATCGTCATTGGCCAGCACGAACTTCAGCAGGGCATCGTCCGAAGCTGCGATCTGTTCCGGCGTCATAGCCAGAGCCTGAGCACGGAAGGCCGGATCGGCCAGACGGGTGCCTTCAACCAGACGGCCAGCCAGTTCCTCGGGGTTTTCGGCACCGATCAGGGCCTTTACCTGCGGGTGGTCGGCAGTCAGGTATTCGCGGGTCTTGGTCAGCCAGAAGCTGAGCGCGATACGCTCGACATCATTGGCCACCGGCACTTCGGTGGACAGACGACGGCCCATAGCCGCGATGTCGGCGTCCGAGTAACCGGCGCGACGCTGATCGGCAGCCTTGGCGCGTTCCTTGGAAGCACGCACGATCGAACGGGCATACGAGTACAGCGACGAACGCTGACCGGCCGCGGCTTCCAGCTGGCGGTACGGCAGGTACAGACGACGCTGGGTCGCAACCACAGCATCCATATCGGCCCACGGATTGCCAATACGCTCCAGCAGGGCCGGATCAGCCGCTACGCGCTCGCGCAATTCGGTTTCTTCAGCCACCTTCTTGCCGAAGAAGGCCGGATCGGTCAGAGCGCCCACCTGACCGTAGAAGACCTTGAAGCTGTTCTCCAGACCAAAGATCGGGTCAACCGAAACGCGGCGCGCTTCTTCCGAAGTGGTCGCATACTCGGTCAAACGGCCACGCAGTTCCGACGACTGGATCAGCGTCACCGGCAATTGCTGGTCACGCAGTTGCGACAGTTGCGAAACAGTCAGCAGACGCTGGGTCGTACCGGGGTTACCGGCGACGAAGACGGCTTCGCCTTCCTTCGGCGCATCGGCATTCCATTTCAGGTGCACCGGCGAGGTGACGGGCTTGCCGTCTTCATATGCGCGCAGGAAGGCCGCATCGAGGGCATAACGCGGGAAGTTGAAATTGTCCGGATCACCACCGAAGAAGGCAGCTTGGAACTCCGGTGCGAACACCAGACGGACGTCGTCATACTTCTTGAACTTGTAGAGCTTGTACTGACCACCGCGATAGAAGCTGATCACTTGGCAGGTGCGCTTGGCGTCGTCGCCGCAAGCTTCTTTCTGGATCTTTTCAATCTCGCTCGAGCGGGCACGCACAAAGGCACCGCCCTCAAGACCGGCACCTGCACCCAGTACACGATCCGTCACGTCCACGATTTCGGTCAGGACTTCTGCGGTCTGGCCCGGGCAGGTCTTTTCTTCTTCGCGATTGGCCGTGACCCAGCCATTTTTCACATAGTCGTTTTGTGCGGTCGACAGATCCTGAATGCACGACACCACACAGTGATGGTTGGTCAGGATCAGACCTTCACCCGATACGAACGAGGCCGAGCAGCCCTGCAGGCGCACAGCCGACTCACGCACGCTGTCCAGCCACTTCTGGTCCAGACGGGTGCCATAGGTCGTGTTGACGGCCTGAATCGGGAAATTGTCGAAGGTCCACATACCTTCTTCAGCACGGGCATTACCGGCCGGAATGCTGGCAATGGCAGTGGCCATACCCAGTACGGCCAGCGAGGCCGAGAAACTCATCATACGACGAAGCGACATAAAGGCTCCCTTCGAAACACGGAGAAAGCACCACGCCCTCCCCCTCTTCGAAAAATCCTGCCACCACAGTGGGTGGTCTCCGCGCACAGCCATAATCCCAAGCCGTGCCCGAGGAAAGTCACAGTCTTACCCCGATTTAACTTGGCCTTGCCCCAGACTGCCTCCAGAACATCCTTATATTACGAGGGTCGTTCCACACATGTCGCTTGCGCTGTCCACGCTGCTCTTCGAGTGGCGCAGATATATGGCCGCCGTTATGGCTCTGGCCCTGTCGGGTCTGCTGGTGCTCGCCATGACGGGCGTCTTCATTGGTATCGGTAAAGGTTTTACCGCCGCTATCGAACGCTCCAGCGCCGATATCATCATCATGCAGCCGGGTGCCAAGAGCCTGATCGGCGGCCCCTCCGGTGTGCCTCGCCGCTTTATTCCGCTGGCCTATAACCACCCTGCTGTCGTCGAGGTTCAACCTCTGGATGGTGCCGGTGGGACCTTCCAGTCGATCAAGGAAGTCGATCCGACACGCAGTCAGGCCGACCGCGCCAAACAAGGTGCCCCGCGTCAGAAATTCGTCCAGTCCAGCATCATCGATACCACGCCCGGCTCGGTCACCATCCCCACCGACTATTCGCGCGAACTGGTCGACGCCCTGCGTCAGCCTTTTACCGTCGCGGTTGACGAAACGGCGCTGAAAACGCTCGGCGTCAAGCTGGGCGACAAGGCCCTGTATAACGGCCAGACGGTCACTATTGTCGGCGTAACCCGCGGCTATCCCAACATGATGCAGCCCGGTGTGGTCATGTCACGCGACACCTTGCGCATGGTGGGTCAGGCCGATACCGGCCCGCGTGTCGGCCCGCTGATGGTCAAGCTGCGCGATTCTTCGCAAGCCACGATCGTCGCCGCCCAACTGAATGAAATCGGCAAGGGCCAGTGGAAAGCCTGGACCCGTCAGGAACTGGCCGACGCCAATGCCGGTGCCATGTTCGAAGAAGGCATTCTGGTCATCATCATCGGCGGTTGCGTGGTGCTGGGCATCATTATCGGTGTCGCCATTACGTGGCAGACCCTGCGCGGTGCGATCATGGCCAATATCAAGGAGTTCGCTTCGCTGCGGGCTCTCGGTGTCGGCATGGGCTCGCTGCGCCGTATCGTGATGGAGCTGAGCTTCTGGGTGGGTCTGGTCGGCGTTGGCGCCGCCATTCTGTTGACGTGGCTCCTATCGCTGCTGGCCCTGTCCAACGCGGTCATTATCGCCATGCCGCCTCTGCTGCTGATCGTCGTCGGCGGTGGCCTGATCGCCATCTCCATGCTGTCGGGCTTCCTCTCGATGGGCATCCTGAAAAAGAGCCAACCGGCGGACCTGTTGCGATGATTACCAAAGCTCACGGAAAACACGGCGACGCCGCCATCGAGGCCAAAGGCATCGTCAAACGCTTCAAATCCGGTCGCGGCTATGTCGAGGTTCTCAAGAATGTCGATTTCAACGCCCGACACGGCGATCTGACCATGGTCATGGGGCCGTCCGGTTCGGGTAAGTCCACCCTGATCGCCGCCCTGTCGGGCCTGCTGCGCCCCGATGAAGGTATTGTCGCCGCACTGGACCAGCCCAGCCTATGGAAGCTTTCTTCGGGCAAGATCGACAAGTTCCGCCTCGATCATTGCGGCTTCATCTTTCAGGGCTTCAACCTGTTCCCGTCGCTCAGCGCCTTGCAACAGGTCACCACCGTCCTGAAATATCAGGGCCTGTCCCCCGATGCCGCCAAGGCCCGCGCCAAGCTGGCTCTGGAAGAGGTGGGCCTCGGCCATCGCCTGCACCAGCGTCCTGCCGCTCTGTCGGGCGGCGAGAAACAACGTGTCGCCATTGCCCGCGCCTTGGCCAAGGACCCGCAGATTCTGTTCGCGGACGAACCGACCTCGGCACTGGATGGCGAGAACGGTCAGGTGGTCATCCGCCTTTTACGTCGCGCCGCCACCGAACACGGTGCCGCCGTCATCTGTGTGACCCACGACCCGCGCCTCGAGGCATGGGCCGACCGCGTCATCCATATCGAGGACGGGGTCATCATCGATGACCAGCGTCGCACACCCAATCCCGAAGCGCTCCTAAACTCCGCCTTGGCTTCACACTGACCTTAATGTCTGGAACCCTTTGAAATGCCCGCCTTTCTGAAGAACAAATGGCTCTGGATCGGTTTGGTCCTCGTTGTGCTGGCCTTCATCGGATTTACGATGTTCAGCAGCGCCAAGGCCAAGAAGGCCGAAGAGGCCAAACAGGGTGCGGTTAAGGTCGAAAGCCCCTATGCCGCCATCGCCAATGGCAAGATCGACGTGGAAGGCGGCATCATCCAGATCGCGGCCCGTCGTGGCGGCGTTGTGCGCGACGTGCTGGTGCAGGAAGGCGACATGGTCACTTCCGGTCAAATCCTGGCCCGTCAGGAAGACGACGAGCCGCGCCTGCAACTGCAAACCGCCAATGCCGATCTGAACGCTGCCGAGAGCCAGCTACGCCAGATTCAGGTCGATATCAGCGCCGCCGAGCGTGAATTGGCCCGCATGCAGCAACTGGCCGCGACCAATTTCGTCGCCGCCCAGCGTCTCGACAAGGCCCGCGACGATGTGGCCTCGGCCCGCGCCCGTCTGGGCTCGCAACAGGCCAGCGTGGAAACGGCCCGCGCCCGCCGCGATCAGGCCGCCTATAATGTCGAAATGACCGTCATCCGTGCCCCCGCCGATGGGCGCATCGTGCGCCGCTATGCCAATCCGGGTGCCGGTGCCTCGACCCTGAACGTGTCGAACATGTTCGATCTGGAACCCAAGGCCCCGCGTATCGCTCGTGCCGAGATCGTCGAAGCCGACATCCCCAATGTTACCACCGGCCAACAGGTCGAGGTGACACCGGAAAGCGACCCGTCCAAGGTCTATGTCGGCAAGGTTCTGCGCCGCGCCGCCGTATTCGGTGCCCGTAAACTGGCTTCGGACGATCCGTCGCAACGCACTGACGAGCGCGTGGTTGAAGTCGTCGTAGACGTCGGGGATGCGCCGCTGCTGATCGGCCAGCGCGTACTGGTGAAGTTCATGAAGCCCGGCGAAACCCCGGGGGCCAAGCGCGAGCCCACTGTCGGCGTCCCTGCCAACCGCGCCATGCAAACACCGGCCCGCCGCTAAGGCTACGCCACAAAATCAAAAGGCCCGCCAAACCGGCGGGCCTTTTTCTTTGTTCGATACCTGTGCCTATTGGCCCCAGAACACCGCTGGGCGCTTTTCCAGTACCGCGGTCACACCCTCGATATGGTCTTCGGTCAGATGGGCCAGCGCCTGCATGGCGGCGCTCATTTCCAGCATCTGGTCGAAATTGGTATCGCGCCCCTGACGCAACAGCGTCTTGCCCATACGCACCGCCTGTACCGGCTGGGCAGCGATCTGGCGGGCCGTCACCATAGCCTCGTCCATCAGCGTCTCGTGTGGCACCACGCGATTGACCAGACCCCAGTTGTCGGCTGTTTCCGCATCGATCGAGCGCGCCGTGAACAACATTTCGGCGGCGCGATTATAGCCGATATTGCGCGGCAACAGCCACGATCCGCCATCGCCCGGAATAATACCCAGCTTCATAAACGGAATACCGAAGCTGGCCCGCTCCGACGCAATGCGGATATCGCCCAATCCCGCAATGTCACACCCCAGCCCCATGGCCGGACCGTTCACCGCCGTAATCAGCGGCACTTCCAGCCCATACAATGCCCGCACAATGCGATGGACAATACGGCGATAGCGTTCGCGGATCGCCGCCCCAGATCCCTCGAAAAGATCGCGGCGTTCCTGCATGGCCCGCAGATCGCCACCGGCCGAAAACGCCCGCCCTTCGCCGGTCAGCACGACGCAGGACACGCCGGGGTCGGCATTGGCGCGTTCGCACGCACTGGCCACCTCGTCCCCGTCGCTCATGTCCGGCAGCGCATTCAGTCGCTCGGGGCGGCTAAGGGTCCAGATAAGGACAGAGCCTTCACGCGTCTCGGTAATCAGGGCCATGGGAGCTCCGGTTTGCTGCGATAACTGCGCCGTGTTTCACCCACGCCCCGCCCCGGTGCAAGACAAGGCGCAAGACAACGGGCCCAAAAATACAAAAACCCCGGTCTTTCTGACCGGGGTTCGATATTTAAACTTCAACAGGTCTCGCGACTACGCGCGCGCCTTATTGAGTTTGATGGGTACAAAGTTGGCGGGATGGCTGATCGCGCGATCGCCTGCGCCATTCACATTCTTTGTATTTACCAGCATGCCGCCAAACAAGGCAAAGGACATCATGGCGTGTTGGAGCTTACGGTTCTTGTCGTTCATAGCGTTTCCTTTCAGTTGAACGAGAAAGAAAACACGCTTGCTTTTTGGGACTCTCACCCTGTGAAGTCAGTTCGTGTCAATGCCTTGGATATAGACCATAGGCGTAAAAAGTCAATATTTATCGTCTGAGTCCGGAATATCTGTCGTATCGCTGTCACAAAAGCAGTTCAACATACCCAAGAGCATGACCGATCAACGCCCTGCCCCGCCTCGCCCGATCTCCACGCCCCCGATGGCCAGCCCCTGTATTATGGTCTGCACTGTGGATGGCGCATCCGGCCTATGTCTGGGTTGTTACCGCACCCTGGGCGAGATCGCCGAATGGAGCAGAATGGGCGAACAGCGCCGCCAGCAACTGATGCTGGAACTGCCCTCGCGCATTGAACGCATCGATCCGAAACTGCGCTAAGAACAAGGTTCCCGCGTAAACCTTTTGTTCGCCACGTCGGTTCACACCATAAGAACCCGCTGATGGCAGGATCACCCCATGATCCGCTTCGATACGCGCTCAATAATAATCTTTGTCACCGCAGTTGCCACGTCGCTGGCCTGTGTCGGTGCTCTGCATCTGGCCTATAGCGCCGAGCCGCAAAGCCCCGTCGCCCTGCGTACATCGGCCCTCACCCCGATGGCGGCTCCCGCCGTGCTGCGGGCCGCCGATGGTCACTATTGGGCCGAAGCTGCCATCGAGGGCCAGTCCATGCGCATGCTGGTCGATACCGGTGCCAGCCTTGTAACCCTCAGCCGCCACGATGCCCGCAAACTGGGCGTCATCCCGCACGACAGCGACTTCTCTCAAATCCTGACCACCGCCGCCGGTCCCGTCAGAGCAGCCCCGATCGTGCTGCGCGATATCGCCATCGCCGGTGTGCAAATGAAGAATGTCGATGCTGTGGTTGTTGACCGCGACCTGCCCGCACCGCTTCTGGGTATGAGCTTCCTTGGCCGTCTTTCCGCCTTCGAAGCCCGCCCCGACGGCATCGTGCTGAAGGGCTAAACCCTAGCGCGGGCCAAACGGCACCACCTTGTTATGGCGATCATGGCCGATATCGGCCTCGCCCAGATAGGCAATACCGGACCGCTCGCACCAGTAACGGGCGATTTCCACAGCGGTCATGCCAAAGTCGGGGTCATTCTCGGTCACATCCGACACACGCCCCATACGGATACCCGCGCATTTGCGGATCGAGGCCTGCCCCGTCAGGTGGAACATGATCCTGTCCACGCGATAGAGCGCCTCGGACACTTCTTCCAGCATCACCACGTGACCGGACAGGTCCGGCTCGACCGCCGTGCCTACCAACTCATTGAGGATGGTCAGGTTAAACGCCACCGCCGGACGCGCATCCTCCAGCAAGCTAGGCTCCAGCGAGGACACATCCCCCGTCCGCAGCCAGTTTACCGCCCGCAGGCCGGTTTCATCATTGCGAGAGCCATCCGCCGCCATCGGTCCGTGCGCCACCTGACCGATACCGGCCTTGTAGAGCGCCGCCAAAAGCGTGCCCGCATCCGAATAACCCATATAGCGCTTGACGCGGGCATGTTCGTTCAACTGCGGGATGACCGCCTCGGCAATACGGCACGCGCCATATCCGCCGCGCGCAAACCAGATCGCATCCAGCGCCGGATCATTGGCATAATCGACCAGAGCCGCCGCCCGCGTGGCATCATCGCCGCCAAAATGGCCATGCACCTCATAGAGCGACGGGTGCATCACCAACTCAACTTCGTCGTCAGGCCATAACCGCCTTGCCCAGTCGGCGATGGCTTGCCCCCGCGCAGGATCAAGTCGGGAGCTGGCATTGACCACACCGATACGGAAAGCATTGATAGTCATGAGTTGGGGATGGCCTTGGGCGTCTTGCGTGCTAGTCAGACTACCCGACAACCCCTGCCTTCCTGCGTCAAGATCAGGCCCATGATTAAAGACTATTATTTCTGCGGCATCGGCGGCTCCGGCATGATGCCTCTGGCCCTGATCGTACAATCGCAAGGCCACCGGATCGCAGGGTCCGACCGCGCGCTGGATCAGGGGCGCACCCCCGATAAGTTCGACTGGCTGCGCGCCCACGATGTGGCCCTGTTCGCGCAGGACGGATCGGGCGTCACTTCACGTGACCAGATTGTCGTGGCTTCGGGCGCGATCGAGGACACCGTTCCCGATATCGCCGCCGCCAAGACTGCAGGGGCGACCATCATCACCCGCCCGCAAATGCTCAGCCAGTTGTTCAACGCGGCCCCGACCTCCATCGGCGTGGCGGGTACCAGCGGCAAGTCCACCATTACCGGCATGATCGCGTGGATCTTGCACCAACTGGGTCGCCAACCGACGGTCGTGAACGGTGCGGTGATGAAAAATTTCGTCACCGAGGATCAGCCCTTTGCCTCGGCTCTGGTCGGCAATCCCGATGTCTTCGCCGCCGAGGTGGATGAATCCGACGGGTCTATCGCCCGCTATGACGCTACGGTCGCCGTCGTTTCCAACATCTCTCTGGACCACAAGTCGATGGAGGAGCTTCGCGACCTGTTCGGCGGCTTCGTGGGCCGCGCCAAGGCCGCTGTCCTCAATCTCGACAATGACGAAACCGCAGCCCTTGCCCGCCTTGCCGACAAGCCGGTCCTGACCTTCTCGCTCGCGAACGACGCTGCCGACCTCTACGCCCGCAACATCCAGCCTCTGGCCGACGGCATCCGTTTCGAACTCGTCACCCAAGGCCAAGCCCACCCTGTGCGCCTGAAAGTTCCGGGTGCCCATAATGTCGCCAATACGCTGGCCGCCATCGCCGCCGTCAAAGCACTGGGGCTTGATGTCGCCGAGGCCGCCATGGCTCTGGAAAGCTTCGAGGGTATCCGCCGCCGTCTGGAAACCGTTGGCACCAAGAACAACATCACCGTCATCGATGATTTTGCCCACAACCCCGACAAGATCTCGGCCACGCTGAACACGCTGCATGCCTATGAAGGCCGTCTGGTCATCATGTTCCAGCCGCACGGCTTTGGTCCATTAAAGCTGATGAAGGCCGAGTTCACCGACACCTTCGCCTCGCTGATGAAGCCGGATGATATTCTTCTGATGCCACAGCCCGTCTATTATGGCGGCACCACCGACCGCAGCGTCACATCCGAGCACATTGCCGAGGGCGTCCGACAACACGGCAAACAGGCCGAAGCACTGGAAACGCGCGAAGACTGCGGCAACCGCATTATCGAACTGGCCCAAAGCGGTGACCGCATTCTGGTCATGGGTGCCCGCGACGACACCCTGTCTGTTTTTGCCACCGTGCTTTTAGAAAAACTTTAGTCCGCATATGGATGTTTTGTTAAAAACATTATACAAAACATTCATTTAGAAAAAAGTTGCTGTTAAACTCTATCCGATAGCCCTTGCTCTCCCAACACCTAGCGGGGGCAAAGGTGCGCGCAGTCAAGATTGGCCACTTCGTTGACGCTGTTGCGCCGTTACAGGCCGAGGCGCCCGGTGCCGAAGCTCTAGCCAGATTCGAGGCCGATCCGGCTCTCATGGTCCTTCCGGTAGTCAGCCATAACGGCCACCCTATCGGTGTGGTCGAGCGCAGCAGTTTTACCCTGAAACTGGCGGGTGAATTCGGGCGCGCTCTTTATGTGAACCGGCCCATTACGGCGGTCATGGAAAAGAGCCCGCCAATCGTGGAAGCCAATACACCGGTTGAAAACCTGCTCGGCTCCATGGACCGCTCGGGACTAGGGGCTCTGCTCAAAGGCTTTATCGTTGTCTCAAAGGGCCGGTATGTCGGCGTAGGCGCCGGCCTGCATATTCTTCAGGCTGGCGTTGCCATTCATAAACGGCGTGCAGAGGCTATGAGCAAGCTGGCGCAAAACCTTGTTCGTGCCGAAGCCGAAGCACGCGCATCCAGTCGCGCCAAATCCGAATTTTTGGCCGTCATGAGCCACGAAATCCGCACCCCGCTGAATGGCGTGCTGGGCGTGGCCGCCTTGATGGAACGCAAGGTCACCCAGGAAGCCTTGCGCCCCTATATCCGTACCATTCTCGATTCTGGCCAAAGTCTGCTGAGACTGCTGACAGACGCGCTGGATATGTCGCGCGCCGAGGCCGGCATACTCACCCTCGAAACCGCCCCCATGAATCTGGCCAGTCTAGGCGCGGATCTCGATGCGTTATGGCGGCCACGAGCCGAAGAAAAAGCACTGAACCTTGTTATCACCAGCCACCTTGAACAAGGTCAGTGGGCCTCCGCCGATGAAGTGCGTCTCAAACAACTGCTGAACAACCTGATCGGCAATGCCCTCAAATTCACTTCGAGCGGCTCTGTGCTGGTCCACCTACAAAGCCGTCTAGATAATGAAATCCTCGTTCTGTCCGGCAGTGTCGACGACAGCGGCCCCGGCATCAGCGAACAGGCAGCCAAAGAAATATTCGAACCGTTCAATACCGGAGAGGCAGGACGGAACGGTGCCGGTGCCGGTCTGGGACTGGCAATATGTCGTCAGATCATCGAGCGGATGCAAGGACAACTGGGGGTCAGCCGCTCGTCTCAGGGCGGGGCCCGTTTTGCTTTCGAGCTACAGCTTCCGGCCTGCAAGGACCACACCGGTGATCCGCTTCCTGTCCCCGCGCCAACACCCCATGAAACCCTGCATGTGCTGGTGGTCGATGATAATGCCGCCAACCGCTTTATCGCTGGAAAAGTCCTCGAACTTTTCGGCTGCAGTCATGACAGCGCCGCTAATGGACGCGAGGCAATCGACCAGCTTCAGATCTGCCGTTACGACTTGATCCTGATGGATATCAAAATGCCGATCCTGGACGGTGTCGGTGCCACACGTTTTATCCGCAGCAGCGATTCTCCATACCGGAACATTCCAATTTTAGCGCTCACCGCCAATGCCGATCCGCGCGACGAAAGCCTTTATCTGGAAGCTGGAATGGACGGAGTTGCCCAAAAGCCTATCCAGCCCGACGCGCTTTTAAACGCCATTCGCAAGGCCCTTGGCTCCCTCCACCTCCAGCAAGCGTCACAAGAAGCGGCATAAGTCGCGTTTCGAAATTCTAATTACTATTGCAAATCGTTCGCAGTATGTGGCACAGCCACTGCGTGAACAATGTTGCCTCCCCGTCCGAGCCTGCCGAGACCCGCCCCGCTGCGGCTATGAACGCGCGTCGCTCGTTCTGGCTGAAGCAGTTGCACACCTGGCACTGGATTTCAGCGGCGCTCAGCCTTGTCGGCATGATGCTGTTTGCCATTACCGGCATTACGCTGAACCACGCCGCCAGCATTCCCTCGACCCCTGTGGTTAAGGAAACACTGGCGCAAATCCCGACCCCACTGGTCCGTCGCCTTGCGCAGTTTCCGGACGAAACCACCGATCCTGCGCCCGATTACATGGTGCGCTGGGCCTCCGAAATTCTGAACGTCAATATCGCGGACAAGCCGACCGAAACCACGGCGGAAGAAATCTATGTCGCCCTGCCCATGCCGGGTGGCGATGCATGGATGACGATGGACCGCACCACCGGTCAGGTCGTCTATGAAAAGACCACACGCGGCGCGATCTCCTATCTGAACGATCTGCACAAGGGCCGTAACAGCGGCACCGTGTGGTTCTGGTTCATCGATGTGTTTGCCGTCGCCTGTGTGGTCTTCACCCTGACCGGCCTTGCTCTGGTCTGGCTGCATGCCCGCAGCCGCCCGTCCTCATGGCCGCTGGTCGGTCTGGGACTGCTTATTCCTGTCATTATCGCCCTTATCTTCATCCACTGACGAGCATCCTCCTATGCGTAAGCTTCCTCTCGTCCTGACCACCGCCGCTATGACGGCCGTTGCCGCACCGGCACTGGCCGCCGACCTGTCGGTAACTGTGGACGTGCCGCGCCTGAACACGGCCTCCTACCACCGCCCCTATGTGGCTGTGTGGATCGAGAACCCCGACCAGTCCCTGAACCGCAGCCTGGCTGTCTGGTACCAGCAGACCCGCAATGCCGAGGGTGATGGCAAGGACTGGCTGAAGGACATGCGCACCTGGTGGCGCAAGGGCGGTCGCGCCATGCAGCTTCCGGCAGATGGCGTTTCCGGACCGACCAAGGCCCCCGGCCGCCATACAGTGACTGTACCTGCCGCACGCCTGCGTAATCTGGCCCCCGGCAACTATGTGATTGCGGTCGAGGCCGCGCGTGAACTGGGTGGTCGCGAGATCGTCCGCGTTCCCTTCCGCTGGGGCGGCCCGAACACGGCCAACGGCTCCGGCTCTTCCGAACTGGGCGCTGTGCGCGTCAACGTCACCCGCTAAGGATCAGTTTCATGAAAAAGACCCTCGCTTTTCTGGCCCTGACGGCCGCTCTGGCCGCTCCGATGGCCGCACAAGCCCACCGCGCATGGATGGCCCCGACGGCCACCGTCCTGTCGGGCAATGATGCATGGGTCGGCTTTGATGCCGGCATGTCCAACATTGTCTTCCATGCCGACCACGCGGCCATGCGCCTGTCGGGTCTGGACATCACCGCGCCGGACGGCACCAAGCTGCAGGCCCAGAACAACGCACAGGGCCGCTACCGCTCCATGTTCGATGTCGAGCTGAAGCAGGAAGGCACCTACCGCATCGCCAACGTCTCGCAGGGCTTCATGGCCATGTACGAGCAGGGCGGCGAGCGTAAGCGTTTCCGTGGCACCGAGGCCGAGTTCGCCACCGCCATTCCGGCAGATGCCACCAATGTCATGCCGACCCGTACCGCCTCGCGTACCGAAACCTTCGTGACGCTGGGCAATCCCAATGACACGGCACTGGCCCCGACCAACCAAGGTCTGGAACTGATCCCGGTCACCCACCCGAACGATGCTGCCGAGGGTGAAACCTCGACCTTCAAACTGCTGCTGAACGGCCAACCGGCTGCCGATGTCGATGTCACCATCGCCCGCGAAGGCATCCGCTATCGTAGCAACCCCGAAGAAGTCACCGTCAAAACCGCGGCTGACGGCACCTTCTCGGTGGCATGGTCGGCTGCCGGTCTGCACTGGATCGGTGCCTCGGTCCGCTCGGAAGGTACCAATGGCCAACCAGGTACCAATGCTTCTTACAACGGCACGATCGAAGTCCTGCCCTAAGTATGAAACGCTCCAGTTCCGCCCCCTCGCCTGTCACGATCGGCGATCCTGTCGCCAATGATTTCGGCGAGAACCGTGTGTTGATCCCACCGGTTGAAGGCGGACCTGAACGCCCGCCCAGCGACATGGTCTGGTCGCTGGAGGGCTTGAGCATGGGAACGAGCTGGCAGGTGCGCTTTGTGCCACCGCCAGCCTCGGACCTTCAGACCTTCCGCACCGCCGTCGAAGGCGAACTGGACACGGTGATTGCCCTGTTCAGTCCGTGGATTTCTGACAGCGAAATCTCGCGCTTTAATCGCGCCGATACCGGTTTTGTGCCGCTGTCCGATGAATTCTGGTCGCTGCTAACCGACTCGCTCGACATCGCCGATGATGTGAACGGTGCGGTCGATCCGACCCTGGGCGCGCTTGTTGACCTGTGGGGTTTTGGTCCGACAGGCCCGCGCCCGTCCCTTCTGCCCGTCCCTGCCGAAACCGAAGTGGCCGAGGCCTTGAAGGTTAGCGGCTGGAACCGCCTGCGCCTGAACCGCGACGAACGCGCGGCGCTGCAAGCGGGCCATATGAAGCTGGACTTTTCGGGCATCGCCAAGGGCCATGCGGTAGATCGCGTCTCGGATGCCCTGACCCGTCTCGGTGCCACCTCGCATCTGGTCGAGATCGGTGGCGAGCTAAAAGGGCGCGGCGTCAAACCCGATGCCCAACCGTGGTGGGTCGAGATCGAAGCCATCGAGGGCAGCCCTGCCCCGCGCACCGTCTGCGCCCTCGTCGATCTTGCCGTCGCAACCTCCGGCGACTGGCGCAAAACCTTCAGCCATAATGGCCGCAACTATAGCCACACGATCGACGGTTCGACCGGTTATCCGGTCCAGAACGGCGTAGCGCAGGTCACCGTATTCGAGGCCACGGCCATGCGCGCCGATGCACTGGCGACGGCCCTGACGGTTCTTGGCCCATATGAAGGTCTTGAGCTGGCCCGCGCCATGAACCTGTGCGCCCATTTCCTGATCCGTACCGAAGCGGGCATCCGCGAAACCTATACCTCCGCCTATGCCGCCATGATGGAAGACGAAGCCTCCGCTTCGCCCCATCCGTAAGCCCGTATTTGTGACCGCATGACTGTGACTTCCGATCTAAGCAACTGGATGTGGGCCGGTGGCCTGACCGCCCTGTGGCTGGCCCATGCAGGCTGGGCCTTTACCAAGTCCCGCAAGGCCAACCGCGCCATCAAGGCCCGCGCTGCGGAACTGAAAAACGGTGCCGCCCACACGGTGCTGGTCGCCTATGGCAGCCAAACGGGTCTGGCCTCCGAACTGGCAGAGAAGACCGCCGGCACCCTGAACGATTCCGGCGTCGCGGCCCGCGTCGTTGCACTCAGCGAACTGGATGCCGATACGCTCGCCAATGCCCGCCGCATCCTGTTTATCGCCTCGACAACCGGCGAAGGCGATGCACCAGACAATGCCTCGGGCTTCCTGCGCCGCCATATGGGCCAGCCAATAACCCTGTCGCATCTGTCCTATGCCGTGCTGGCACTGGGTGACAGCAGCTATGAGCATTACTGCGCCTTTGGCCGCGCACTGGACCACTGGCTGGCCGCCAGCAAGGCCAGCCCGATCTTCGAGCGGATCGAAGTGGATAATGGCCGCATCGAAGACATCCACCACTGGCAGCACCACCTGTCGGCCCTGACCGGTTCGACGACCGATCACGACTGGGCACCGCCTGCCTATGATCCGTGGATCTTGTCCGAGCGCACCCTGATGAATGCCGGCAGCCCCGGCGGTGAGGTCTGGCATCTGCGCTTTGTCCCCAAGGGCCACAACCCGAACTGGCAGGCCGGTGACATCGCCGAGATAGTCATTCCGGCTCTGGGTGACGCCCCGTCTCTGCTGCGCGAATACTCCATTGCCAGCCTGCAACAAGATGGCAGCCTTGAACTGTGTGTGCGTCTGGCCACCCTGCCCGATGGCGGTTTTGGTGTCGGTTCCGGCTGGATGATCCAGAGCCTGAAAATGGGCGGAGAGGTGGAAATGCGGGTTCGCAGCAATCCAGCCTTCCGTCCCGTCGCCCCGCAATCTGCGGCTATCCTGATTGGCAATGGCACCGGTATTGCCGGTCTTCGCGCCCATCTGAAAACCCGTACCGGCCAAGCCTCGACATGGCTGTTGTTCGGCGAGCGTACCCAAGCCCACGACGCCCTGTTCGATGCCGACCTGCAAGCCATGCTGGCCGATAAACGCCTGACCCGTATGGATCGCGCATGGTCGCGTGACGAAGGCGATGGCCGCTATGTGCAGCATCTGGTGTCAGAGCATGCCCGCGAGATCGTCCGCATGGTCGAGGAAGGGGCAACCCTCTTTGTCTGCGGCAGTCTGGAAGGCATGTCGCAAGGCGTCCATGCCGCCCTCGAAGTGGCTCTGGGCGAAGACGTACTGAACGGCCTGACCGACAGCGGCCACTACCGCCGCGACGTCTATTAAGGCCTTAGACTTCAGACCAGCGCCTTAGCAGGTTGTGATAAACGCCCGTCAGTTCGATCACAGCCTGATCCTTCGGACCCCGTTCGATGTTCAGGCGCTGGATGGCCACATCCATGCGGAACAGGCTCTCGCGGTCGGCATCGTCGCGGATCAGGCTTTGCAGCCACATAAAGCTGGAAACCCGCGCGCCGCGTGTCACCGGCGTGACGCGGTGCAGGCTCTTTGACGGATACAGCACCATGTCACCGGCGGGCAGTTTGACGCTCTGCTCGCCATACATCTCCTCGATCACCAGTTCTCCGCCGTCATAATCTTCCGGCTCGCTCAGAAACAAGGTGGCCGACAGGTCGCTGCGAATACGCACATTACCCCGCTGGCGGATGGCATTATCGACATGCAGTCCAAATGTGTCGCCGCCCTCGTAGCGGTTGAACAAAGGCGGGAACAGGGTGTGCGGCAGGGCCGCCGACATGAACATCGGATGGGCATAGAGCGCCTGTGTCACCAGTGCCGACACCTCTACAGCCTCGGCGCTATCTTCGGGCAGTTGCCGGTTCTGCTTGGCCGTCGCCGACTGGTGGCCGGACGTCACATTTCCATCCGCCCACGGCCCCGCATCCAGCGTTGAACGAAGGCGTGCCACCTCGTCCTTGGTAAAAACAGCGGGGATGTGCAGCAGCATGTCGGATCAATCCTCGGATAGATGCAAATGACCCTGCCACCACGGGGATGACAGGGCCATTAGTTTTAGGGTTCTAAACCCGCGATCAGTAACGCAGGTTCAGCGTCAGCAGTGCCTGACGGCCCGGTGCCACATCGGCGTGGTGCACGCCATTGGTGCGCATGATGTAGCGCTCGTCACCGACATTCTTGACGTTCAGCGTCACCGACGCCGTATCGCTGATGTCATAGTTGCCCATCAGGTCCACACGGGTATATTCCGGCGCATAGACACGGTTGGCACCGCCACCGGCACCGCCCTGATTACCGCCCCACGACTTGGACACATAATAGACGCCGCCGCCGACCGTCAGTTTCGGCAACAGGCGATAGGTGGTGAACAGGCTGGCCGAATGTTCCGGCGTGTTGGCCAATTGCTCGCCCACCACAGTGCTGTTGTAGGCACCCTTGGTCAGTTCGGAATCCATCCAGGTATAGCCACCGAACACCTGCCACTTTTCGGTGATGTTACCGGCTGCCGACAGCTCGACACCCTTCACCTCGACCTCGCCCGCCTGTGCGTACACATTCGGTGCCGTCAGGATCTGCGCGTTTTCGCGGGTCAACTGGAAGGCAGCAATGCCCAGCGACAGCTTCTGGTCGAACAGGCTGGCCTTGGCTCCGATCTCGAAGCTCTCGGTTTCTTCCGGCTCCAGCAGGCGGTCGGACAGATTGCCCGTACCAATGCCGCTGCCAGTGTTCTGGTCACCAGCCGAAATGGTCGGCGGGGTCGAAGAGGTGGACCACGATGCGTACAGGCTGGAGTTCTGGGTCGGCTTGTAAACCAGACCGGCCTGATAGTTGGTGAAGCTCCAGTCACCCTTACGCGGCGTATAGACCGGCGCATTCAGTGAACCTGAAGCATCGACACCTTCCACCGAATAGTCGTCATAACGGATGCCGAGGTTCAAGATCAGCTTGTCCGTCAGATTGATCGCGTCGAAAGCATACAGCGCCACAGTGTCGGTCGTATTGCGGCCGACAGGACCGCGCGTGATGGTACCGGTCCAGCTGTCCGAAGGATTCGGCGCATAAAGCGGCGTGCAATCCATACCTGTCAGCGGCGCAGGACAGGCCGAGCCCGAGGTCGTTACCACCGTATAGGAGGCGTTGCGGTTCTTTTCGCGCGACAGTTCCAGACCGGCATTGAAGTTGTGACGGATCGAGCCGGTCGTAAAGCTGCCGGTCAGATCGGTGACATTGGCAATGGTCTCGGCCGGATTCCAGCGCGACTTGGTCCCGCGTTTCATCCACCAGACGCCATCGATATTGGCCACGCCGCCATTGGTGACATTGCCGCCGTCACCCGGATTGGTGACGACATAGTCGTTCAGGGTTTGCGAATAGCGGCTGACATTGCGGATACGCAGGGTGTCGCTGACATCGTGGGTAAAGATGGCCGAGAAGGTATCGACCGTATTCTTCAGATAATCGCGGTCCTTCAAGCCATAGAAGGCGTCGCGCGGGACATTCAGAATGCCGCTTTCATCGTCACGCACATTGGTTTTGGTGAATAGCGGCAGACCATAGTCCGGCATCTGGTTCGATGTCAGGTGATAATAGCTGGCCGTAAAGGTGGTGTCGGTGCCAAGACCCGCCGCAAAGGCTGCCGATACGCCCCACTTGTCATAATCGACCGCATCACGGCCCGGTATATCGCCCTGTGCGCCCATAATGTTCAGACGCAGGGCTGCATTTTCGCCGACACGGAAATTGCTGTCCACCGTGCCACGCAGATAGCCATCGGTGCCTGCACCGATCGAGCCGTGGGTAAAGTCGGTCAGACGCGGTTGTTTGGTCGCCAGATTGATACTGCCGCCACCCGAGCCACGGCCCGCATAGACCGCATCCGGCCCTTTAACGACTTCGACCTGTTCGAGGTTGAACAGTTCGCGCTGCTGGCCGCCTGCATCGCGCAGACCATCAACGAAGATGTTGTTGCCCGAGGCCTGACCACGAATGACCGGACGGTCGGCCAGCGGCTGGCCGCCTTCACCGGCACCCAGCGTAATACCCGGCGAGTTGGCCAGAATGTCTTGCAGCGACATCGCCGCCGTCTGTTCGATCACCTGTTGCGGGATCACCGTCACGGCGCGCGGGGTATCGACCAGCGGCGCGACAAACTTGTTTCCCGACGGCTCCCTGCGGGCCTTGTGGCCATGAACGTCGATGGTACCGAGATTGGTGCTGTCCTGCGCTTCAGGCAGCGGCGCGAGCTCTTCGGCCATGACGGGTGCTGCGGCCAGCACACCGGCGGCTCCGCCAGCCAGGAAAAGCGCCTTCAGTGCCAAGGCTCGGGTATCGGACATCGGGTTCAGCCCTTGATGTAAAAATGAGAAGCGCTTGCATATAAGGTGCGTCAGACTGTCGCAAGATGAATTGATAACTATTCGCATTAGCGTCGCTGCCATGTGCAAAATTGTCGCACCTTGTCTCAACACCCTCTTGACCGTTCCACTGTTACAGCATAGTGGAACGCGCATGACGACCCAGCCTTCTCTCCCCGACGCCCAACAAGAGACCAAGGAACGTGCGCGCGCAGCCCTACTGGATGCGCTGCTGTCCATGCGCTCGCATGAGGAAATGGCCGCATTTCTGGCCGACCTGTGCACGCCTGCGGAACTGCGCGCCTTTACCGAGCGCTGGCAGGTGGCCCGCTTGCTGGATGCCGGCGGCAAGTCCTATCGCGAGATAGCCGTCGAGGCGCAGGCCAGCCCCACCACCGTCGTCCGTGTCGCCCGCTATCTGAAGGACATGCCGCATCAGGGCTATCGCATCGCCCTGGACCGCATTCCTTCCCAAGACTGAACAAGACCCGAGAAAGTAACCTATGAGCACCGCACAAGGTCGGCTCCGTATCGCCATTCAGAAATCCGGCCGTCTGGCCGACCGCTCGCTGGACCTGATCCGCGATGCGGGCCTGAAATGGGTCAAGGGTCACAACGAACTGCTGTACCGCGTCGAAAACTATCCCATCGACCTGATCCGCGTGCGCGACGACGACATCCCCACCTTCGTCGCCGATGACGTCTGCGATCTGGGCATTGTCGGCGAGAACGTCCTCGAAGAAGGTCGTAATGGCGGCCCCAATGCGCAGGTGGTCATGCCGCTGGGCTTTGGCCGCTGCACACTGAAACTGGCCACCTTGCCAAGCGCGGACTGGCAGGGGGCCAAGTCGCTGGAAGGCCAGCGTATCGCGACCTCCTATCCCAATATCCTCAAACGCTATCTGGCCCTTGAGGGCGTGAAGGCCGACGTCGTTCTGATGCGCGGTGCGGTCGAAGTGGCCCCGCGTATGAAGCTGGCTGCCGCTATCTGCGATCTGGTGTCGACGGGGGCTACCCTAGAGGCCAACGGTCTCGTCGCCCGCGACACCGTGTTTGAGAGTCAGGCCGTCCTGATCAAATCGCCGACGCCCCCCGAGGCCGAACTGTCCGACCTGCTGGACAGCATCATGGAACGTATGAGCGGCGTCATTGCCTCCTCGGGTGCGAAATATGTGATGATGAACGCCCCGCGCGCCGCACTGGGCGACATCATCGCCATCCTGCCGGGGGCCGGATCCCCCACAATAATGCCGTTGGCGGGCCGGGATGACGCCGTCGCGGTTCACGCCGTGTGTCAGGAAGCTGTATTCTGGGAAACGCTGGAGAAGCTGAAGGCCGTTGGGGCTTCGGCCATCCTTGTCCTGCCCATTGAGAAGATGATGTAATGAAGACGTTTGAATGGTCCCAACTGGATGCCGCCCAAAAGCGCGAGGCGCTGGCGCGTCCGGCAAGCCGCGCGGCCGCCGATGTAACCGGTGTGGTGCGCCAGATCATGGACGACGTCGCCGCGCGTGGCGGGGCCGCCGTCACCGAATGGTGCTTAAAACTGGATGGTGCACCGCCGCGCCGCATCCCGATCAATAACGAGACATTGAACGCCGCCCGTGACCTGTTGGCTCCGGCCGACACCCGTGCGATCCGCATGGCAGCGGAAAATATCCGCATCTTTCATCAGGCCACCAAGCCGACCGACAGCGAACTGATCGAAACCACCAAGGGCGTCCGCTCCAAACTGGCATGGCGTGCGATCCGGACTGCGGGCATCTATGTGCCCGGCGGTACGGCCCCCCTGTTCTCGTCCCTGCTGATGCAAGCCATTCCGGCACAGGTCGCCGGTGTCGCCAACCTCATCGTTGTGACCCCGCCATCCAAGGACGGCAGCGTCCACCCCGCCATGATTATCGCCGCCGCCGAGGCAGGCCTTGAGGCCATCTGGGCCATTGGTGGCGCACAGGCCATCGCCGCCCTGACCTATGGCGTTGAACTGGAAGACGGCACCTTGCTGCGCTGTGACAAGCTGTTCGGTCCCGGTAATGCCTATGTGGCCGAGGCCAAGAAACAGGCCGCGGCCCTGCCTTCCGGTCCCGCCATCGACATGCCCGCAGGCCCGTCCGAACTGATGGTCGTGGCCGACACGGCTGCCGATCCGGTCATCGCCGCCGCCGATCTTCTGGGTCAGGCCGAACACGATACCGACGCACAGGTCATTCTGGTCGCCACCTCCAAATCGGCCCTCAACGCCATTCTGGAAGAGGTCGAGGACCAGATCACCACCCTGCCCCGCGCAGACATCGCCCGCGCCGCTCTGGATAATGCCCGCGCTATCCTCGCGCGTGACCGCGCATCCGTGCTGGAAGTCATCAATCTTTACGCTCCCGAACACCTTGCCCTGCAAACCGAGGATGCCGGTGATCTCGTAGAGGGCATCGAAGCCGCAGGGGCCATCTTTGTCGGTGGCTGGGCCGCAGAAAGCCTCGGCGATTACGCCGCTGGCCCCAGCCATGTTCTGCCGACCGACGGCAGTGCCCGCGCCCTTGGCGGTATCACCACCGCCAGCTTCATGACCTCGATGTCGGTGCAATATGTCAACGAGGAGGGCGCACACACCCTTGCCCCCGTGGCCGCGCGCCTTGCCCGCCTCGAAGGTCTGGAAGCCCACGCCCGCGCCGCAGATTACAGGTGTGAAGAATGAGCCTGCCCGCCCCCTTTCCTCCGCTCGTCTCGGGTGCCGAGGGTCTGGACGCCTATCCGGCCAGCCCTGCGGCTCTGGCCGCGCGTATGGCCGAGACCTATGGCGTCGATACCGCTCAGGTTCTGCCTGTTCGCGGTCTGACCCACGCGCTGGAACTGGTGTGGCGTCTGGCGGCCCGTGACGGTGGCTCGGTCGAGGCCCCCAAGGCCGAGCCTTACCTGCGCCTGTCAGCCATCTATCCGGCCAAGGGTGATGCGATGGCTGTCATCGCCCGCGCCGTAGGATCGCTCGAGGCTATTACCGAAATGGCTGCCCGCGTCGCCCCCGCCCTGCTGGTGGTGGACGAGGGCATGATCGAGTTCTCTGATGCCACCTCGGCCGTCACGGTCATTAAAGACACGCCCAACCTCGTCGTGCTTCGCAGCCTGTCACTGGCCTATGGTCTGGCCGGTGCGCGTGTCGGTGCGGCCATCGCTCAACCGCAAGTCCTCGCCCGTCTCGAGAGCGTGCTGGAACCCTATGCCCTGCCCGACCCGCTGATGAAGCTGGCACAGCAGGTGCTGGACCCGTCGCGCATGCTGGAAAGCCTTGAGCGTATCGCCACGGTCCGCCGTGAGCGCGAGCGACTGGTGCGCGAACTATCGCGCCTCATGCCTGTCGATAACGGCATCGGCCCGATCATCATCGCCCGTCCCGAGGATATCGACAGCGCACTGGCCGCTTTGAAAACCTATGGCATCAGCGCCGATGTATCCGAAGAGCGCCTGCGTCTGCCGGTGTCCCTCAAGAGCGAGGTCAATGACCGCCTGCTGGCCGCCTTTGGCCTGAAGCCCGCTAATGTGCGCGCGCCACGCACCGGACAGTCCGTACGCGACACCAAGGAAACCCGCATTGTCTGCACGGTAAACCTTGATGAGACGGGTCCGGTAAAGATCGAGACCGGTGTCGGCTTCTTTGATCACATGCTCGAACAGATCGCCGCCCACGGCGGTTTCTCGCTGCGCCTGAAATGCGAGGGCGATCTCTATACCGACCCGCACCACACGATCGAGGACAGCGCCATCGCTCTGGGCCAGGCTTTGAAACAGGCTCTGGGCGAACGCAAAGGCATTGCCCGCTACGGCTTTGTCCTGCCGATGGATGAAGCCAATGCGGTGGTCTCTATCGACCTGTCGGGCCGTCCCTTCCCTGTGTTCGAAGGCTCATTCGAGACACCGTATCTGGGTGATTACCGCACCGATATGACCGCCCACGTCTTCCGCTCGCTGGCCGAACATCTCGGGGCTGCCGTCCACATCAAGGTCACCGGCACCGACGACCACCACAAGACCGAGGCCTGCTACAAGGGCTTTGGCCGTGCGTTGCGCCAAGCCATCCGTGTCGAGGGCGACGCCATACCGTCCACCAAGGGCGTGCTGTAATGGACGTGACCCTCATCGGTTATGGCGCGGGTAATATCGCCTCGGTGCGTTTTGCGCTGGAGCGGCTGGGTGCGCGGGTGCGCATTACCGACGATCCGGCAGATGTGCCCGAGGCCGAGCGCGTCATCCTGCCGGGTGTCGGGGCTGCGGGCTATGCCATGAAACAGCTCAACGCCCTCGGGCTGACGGATGCGCTGCGGGCCTTTGAGCGTCCGCTTCTGGGCGTCTGTCTTGGCCAGCAACTTTTGTTCGAAAAATCCGACGAAGACGGCGGTGCCGACATGCTGGGCCTGATCAAAGGTCGTGTGACCCCGGTCGTCCCCGGTCCCTCGCGCCCCTCTCCGCATATGGGGTGGAGCCGTCTTCACATCCGCCGCGACGATCCGCTGATGCAGGGCGTCGAGGCGGGCGAGTGGGTCTATTTCGTGCACAGCTTCGCCTGTCCCGATGGTGCCGCCACCGTCGCCTATGCAGATTACGGCCAGACCATCCCCGCCGTCGTCAACAGCGGCAACCGCTGGGGTTGCCAGTTCCACCCCGAGCGTTCGGCCAAGACCGGCGCGCGTATCCTCAGAAACTTCCTCGAGTTACCGGCATGATCATCTATCCCGCCATCGACCTGAAAGACGGCTTTGCGGTGCGTCTGCTGCACGGTGATTTCGATCAGTTCACCCGTTACGACGACAATCCGGCCAACCGCCTTGCCACCTTTGCCGCCGAAGGGGCCGAATGGATCCACATCGTCGATCTGGACGGTGCAAAGGCCGGCAGTCCCCAGCAATACGGTCTGATCGACGAAATGGCCAAGGCGGTGGATGTCAAAATCCAGTGTGGCGGCGGTGTCCGCACCGAGGACGATATCGCCCGCCTGCTGGAGGCCGGTGTCACCCGCGTTGTTGTCGGCTCTCTGGCCGTGACCCAGACCGATCAGGTAATGGCATGGCTGGACCAGTTCGGCACCGAGGCCATCACACTGGCCCTCGATGTCAAATACGAGGACGGCCTGCCGGTCCCCGCCCTGAAAGGCTGGACCCAGTCGGCCGGTGTCGATCTGTGGACCGTCTTGGACCGCTATCCGTCCAGCCTGCTGACCCATGTCCTGATGACCGATGTCAGCCGCGACGGTGCCCTGACCGGTGCCAATCTGGATCTTCTGGCCGAGGCCCTGCGCCGCCGCCCCGAACTAAAAATACAGGCCTCGGGCGGTGTCGCGACACTGGACGATCTGACCGGTGCCAAGGCCATCGGCTGTGACGGGGCCATTACCGGCCGCGCCATCTATGAAGGCCGCTTCACGGTGGCACAGGCGATAAAGGCCGTCGCATGACCGCGCGCAGGATCATCCCCTGCCTCGACGTGAAAGACGGGCGCGTCGTCAAAGGCGTGCGCTTTGAAGGCCATGTCGATATGGGCGATGCGTCAGAACTGGCCGCCCGTTACCGTGACGAAGGCGCGGACGAGTTGGTCTTTTATGACATCACCGCCAGCCCCGAAGGCCGCACCCTTGATTACTCGTGGGTGCAGGACATTGCCCGCCTGCTGGACATTCCCTTCTGTGTCGCGGGCGGTATCCGCACCGTCGAACAGGCCGCGCGTTGTCTGGACCACGGGGCCGACAAGGTGTCGATCAATTCTCCGGCGCTGGAGCGTCCCGAGCTGATCACCGAAATGGCCCGTGTTCTGGGTCGTCAGTGCGTGGTTGTCGGCGTCGACAGCGCCTTTCAGGACGGCGAGTGGAAGGTCCACAAATATACCGGCGACCCCGATGCCCGACGCGGCACGGGCAAGCGGACACTGGACTGGATTCTTGAAGCCCAGAGCCTTGGCGCCGGCGAGATCGTGCTGAACTGCATCGATCAGGACGGCGTGCGCAAAGGTTATGACATTGCCCAACTGACCGCCGTACGCGAGCGGCTGACCATTCCGCTGGTCGCATCCGGCGGAGCAGGCGCGATGGAGCATTTCCTGTCGGCCTTCAAAGACGCCGATGTCTCGGGGGCACTGGCCGCCAGCGTCTTCCATTCGGGGGCCATCGCCATACCCGACCTGAAAACCTATCTGGACGCCCATGGCATAGAGGTGCGGATATGACCGCTGTGATTGCCGATTTCGACATTGAAACCATCGACTTTGCCAAGGGCAACGGCCTGATCCCCGCCGTGGTGCAGGACGCCGACACGCTTCAGGTCCTGACCCTCGCCTATATGGACAAGGCCGCTCTTGCCGAAACGCTGGATAGCGGACAGGCCACCTTCTTCTCGCGCTCGCGGGGCGGGCGTTGGCGCAAGGGGGAAACCTCGGGCGATTTCCTCAATGTGGTCTCGGTCACACCCGACTGCGATTGCGACGCCGTGGTGGTCAAGGTTCGCCCCGTGGGCAATGCCTGCCACCTGAACCGCGTCTCCTGTTTTGGCGACGAGGTCGCCCCCGGTGTCGGCCAGTTGGTGAAACTGGAGCGCACCATTGCCATCCGCGCCGTCGCCGATCCTCAAGAAAGCTGGACCGCCCGCCTGATGCAAAAAGGCGTCAAGCGCATCGCCCAGAAGGTCGGCGAAGAAGGCGTTGAAACGGCCCTTGCCGCCGTCGCCGGCCCCGACGAGGAAGTTGCCAGTGAGTCAGCGGATTTGATCTACCACCTGCTGGTGCTGTTACAGGCGCGCGGCATGAAACTTAACAATGTCATCGACGTTCTGAAATCGCGGGAAAAGTAACCCTTTCGGGTAACGAACTGTCACATCCGCAGTAGTAACATGGCTGTGCTTTGCTTTTTAATGTGACGCTTAATATGCCAACCGCCCTGCGAACGACTCGTTCGACCTTGGAGAAATACACCATGTCGCGATTTATCCGTCCTGTACTGGCCGCTTGCCTGGTCCTCGCACCGGTAGCGACCGCTCAGGCACAGGATTGGCGTGGCACGCCGGTTTTCGGTCAAACCCGACTGAGCGGCGGCTTCACACCGGATCCCTACACTGTACAGATCACCGCTGGTGGCACAAATGATGCCGGACAGCTGGGCGGCGGACGCTGCTCGGGCAAGGTTGGCAATAATCCAGACTATGTGCTGCGCTATTCGGCCACTGATATGCCGCTGTATATCCGCTCCACCTCGGACGCCGACACCACTCTGGTCGTGCGCGATCCGCAGGGCTCATGGCAGTGCGATGACGATACCAACGGCCTGAATCCGGAACTGTCCTTCCCGCGCCCGCAATCGGGCACCTATCATATCTGGGTCGGCACCTATGGTGACGAGCGTGCGCGCACCACTCTGGAAATCTCGGAACTGTCGGATTCCAGCACCACAGCCTCGGGCGGTCAGATCGATCTGAGCCTTGATTCCAATTTTGGCGGCGTGACACTGCGCAGCGGCTTCCGCCCCGACCCGCACAATATCGAGATCGTTGCCGGTGGCAGCGTGCCGATTTCCTCGGTGGATGACAGCTGCCCCGGTTCGGTGTCCTCGGCACCGGACTATTCGGTGACCTATACGGGCAACCGTAACGCCCCGCTGGTCTTCACCTTCGTCAGCGATGACGACGCCGTGCTGCTGATTAACGGTCCGGACGGTGAATGGACCTGCGACGACGACAGCGACGGCAATCTGGACCCGCGTGTCACCTATCGTCGCGCCCAGACCGGCACCTATGATGTCTGGGTCGGCACGGTTGGCGGTCAGATGGCCAACGGCACCCTGTCGGTTTCCGAAGTGAACTAAGCTTCTGTTTTCGAATACGAACAAACGCCCCGCACCTTTACGGTTCGGGGCGTTTTTCTTATCTGCGAATAACATTGATCAACTAAAGTTCACAGATGCGTGAACTTAGTTCGTACCTTGCGCGTTAATCAGTCTCAACATCCCTTGGGAGGAGTTCAAAATGCGTAAGATTGTACTTGCTGCTATTTCCGTCGCTGCCATGACCGGTCTGGCCGCTTGCCAGAACCCGGCCGAAAAAGAAGCCGATGCCAAGGCTGATGCCGTAGAAGCACAGGCTGACGTGGCCGTGACCCAGCTGGAAAATCAAGCTGATGCCGCTGCCAGCAACGCCACTCAGGAATCTCTGGATGCACAGGCCGATGCCGTAGGTGAGGCCGCCGAGAAACAAGCCGACGCCATTCGCGACAACGCTAAAACAGCTCCGGCTACGACCACCCCAAGCCACTAAGCTGTAGTGACAAGTCAACAACCCCGCCGACAGTGTCGGCGGGGTTGTTTTTGTAATAAGACCACGGCTGTCTATTCTGGTTCCTGCCGGTTTTTGCCCGCCAGTTTTCCATGGAGTGTTTGCGTGCTGATTGATCTTCCCCAACCACCGCAGACCCCAGCTTCCGAAATCACCCGCGTACAAGATATTATCGTCACAGCCGCCCGTCTGCGCCCGCAACTGGCCCAGATCGCCTTTGACCATACCACGCTGCACAGCGAGGATTTGACGGCCACAGCGCGCGTCGATCAGGCCCTGCGCCAGATTCCTGCCGTCACCCTGTTCCGGCGCGCCGACAGTCTGGCCGCCAATCCGACCACACAAGGACTGTCCCTTCGCGCCATCGCCCCGACGGGGGCAGGCCGCGCGCTGGTGACACTGGACGGGGTACCGATCAACGACCCCTTTGGCGGCTGGGTGATCTGGGGACAGGTCACACCTGAAAGCCTCGAAGCCATCGACGTCATGCGCGGCGCAGGCTCCGGCCCCTATGGCGCGGGCGCACTGACCGGCACCATTGCCCTGCGCGAAAGCGACCGGCCACAGGGCATAGCCGACCTGTCCGTCGCCAGCCGCGGCGGTTTGCGCGCCGCCGCCAGCACGCGCGTGGAACAGGGCCGCTTTGGCCTGACACTGGCAGGCAGTCACGAAAGCAGCGACGGCTATGTGCCGGTACGCGGCAGTGTTGCCGGTCTCGCCGATGTGCCGATGGACCTGAAGCTTGAAAGCCTGTCCGGCCGTCTGGACTATGCTGTTGGCTCCGAAACCAGCCTGTCCTTGCGGGCCGCAAGCTGGCAAGAAGATCGCGGATCGGGCCTTGGCCGCAACCGCGCCAATGCTTCGGGCAACAGCGTCACTGCCACCTTGTCACGGCAGGCAACCCAAGGTCCGGCGTGGCGCATCCAGTTGTGGGAGAACCACAGCAACCTGTTCAACAGCTCCGGTGCCGTCTCGGCCGACCGCTCCACCGTCACCCCCGCCAACGAACAGTACCGCACCCCCGCGCGTGGACGCGGTATCAATTTGGCCCTGCGTAATACCCTAAGCCTGCACGGCATGCTGGAATGGGAAGCGGGCCTCGATGCCCGCTTCAACGAGGGTCAGACGCAGGAAATGTTCCGCTACATGGGCGGTGCCTTTACGCGCGGCCGGATGGCGGGTGGCGAAACCTCGGTCATCGGCGGCTATGTCGATGCCTCGTGGCACAATGGCCCGTGGATTGTAGCCGGTGGGTTGCGCCTCGACGAATGGCAGAACGAGAACGGCTTCCGGTTTGAAAACGATCTGCAATCGGGTGCCATAACCCTGAATGAAACCGATCCGGAGCGCAGCGATCAGGTGGTCAGCGCCCGTTTGGGCGTCCGTCGCGCTCTAGGCCCTGACAGTTGGCTGCGCGCCTCGGCCTATTCGGGATTTCGGCCCGCCACGCTCAACGAGCTTCACCGCCCGTTCCGTGTCGGCAACGACCTGACCGAAGCCAATGCGGGACTTGTGCCCGAAACGCTTGAGGGCTTCGAGCTGGAATGGGGCCATTCCAGTGATCGCCACAGCATCTCGGCCACCGTGTTCCGAAACATGATCGACGATGTGGTGGTCAATGTCACCCTTGCCGAGGGGCCCGGTAGCTTCCCGCGTGCAGGCTTTGTGCCCGCTGGTGGCGTGCTGCGTCAGCGCCAGAATGCTGGATCGGTCACGGCTACAGGTGTCGAAGTGTCAGGCCGGTATGACGCCACCAGCACCCTTGGCCTCAAGGCCGCACTGGCATGGACAGATGCCGAAATGGATGGCGGCCAGCTTGCGCCGCAACTGACCGGTCTTCGTCCCGCACAGGCTCCCGAATGGAGCGCCAATATCGGAGCCGACTGGCAGGTCACACCAACCCTTCTGGCTCAAGCCAATGCCCGCTATGAATCGGCCCGCTTTGACGATGATCTGAACAGCCGCCCACTCAAGGCCGCATGGACCATCGATGCCCGCGCCCAGTGGCAGGTCCTGCCCCATGCCGCCCTGTGGCTCGCCGCCGACAACCTACTGGACGAGGATATCGAAACCTCGCTGACCGGCACCGGCATTGCCGGATACACCGCCCCGCGAACGCTGCGCGCCGGTGTGCGTCTGACCTATTAGGGTCCATAAAAATAGCCCCGCAACCGAAGCTGCGGGGCCAAAGGCATAAGTCCAGACGACTTATCGGTTACGGATGAAGGTACGGATGTCGTTCGACAATTTCCGCAGATCATCCTCGCGCACGTACATCATGTGGCCGGATTCATAATAGTGCCACTCGATGCGACCATCCGTCGGGAAGCCCGGACGGTTCAGCGAATATTCCGCGCCAAAGAACGGGGTGGCCATGTCGTAATAGCCCTGCCCCACAAACACCCGCAGGGCACTGTTTTCGCGCAGGGCCTTACCGATATAGGGCGCTACGTTCAGATACTCGGCACCGCCGCGACCGGCAGAAGGGAGCGTCCAGTCCCAGCTACGGGTGCCGCCAATCGACGAATAGACCACGTCCGGCGAGTATTTCAGTGTCTCGCGGACCCAGCTGTTCATCGCCGCCGTATAGGCACCGTCGATCCCGTAGAAGCTCGGATCATTGTCGGGACGCTCGCCACCATTGTCGTAATCGACGCCAGTATAACGGGTATCCAGTCGACCAACCGACAGACCACGGTCACGCAGCAGCTCTTTATAGAAACGGCTGGGCGACAGACGCAGATTGACCTGCTCGAGATAGGTTTCCGAAATGCCGGTATAACGTGCCAGTTGCGGCAGGATGGCTGCACGCTCCTGAGTGGTCAGGTCATTGCCCTTCAGCAACGCCGAAGCATACGGACCAATGGCAAAGGCGCGGGCCTCGGCAGCAAAAGCTTCTACCGTCGCGGGGCGGTTCGGCACCTTGTTGTGGTACCAGGCTGTCGCCGCATAGGATGGCAGGTTGGTAACGAAGCCCAGCTCGTTACCCTGAACATTGGCGGCCTGACTGAAGTCGAGGATCGACGAGATCAGCAGGATGCCGTTGATCGATACATCGGTATAGGTGCCTTCCAGCTCGTTGATCACCGCCGCCGAACGGGTGGTGCCATAGCTTTCGCCACCGATAAATTTCGGCGCATTCCAGCGGCCATGCTCATTCAGCCACAGGCGGATGAAGTCGGCCATCGACTTGGCGTCCTGCGTCACGCCCCAGTATTTGGCCGGATCCGTATCGCCCAGTGCGCGGCTGAAACCGGTACCGACAGGGTCAATAAAGACGATGTCGGTGACGTCCAGCAGCGACTCGGTATTGTCGATCATCGGGAACGGCGCGGCACCATCATCGCGGGCATCCGACGGGACAACCACGCGCTTGGGACCAAAGGCCCCCATCTGTAGCCACAGCGAGCCGGAACCCGGGCCACCATTCCACAGGAAGGTCACCGGACGGTTCGGATCTGTCGGACCTTCCTTGATGTAGCTATAGGAGGTGATGGCCGCGAGCGGCTTGCCGTCCTTGTCCTTCAGATAGGTCTCGCCCGCGATGGCGCGATAGGCAATCCGCTGGCCGCCAAACACGCCCGTATGGCGCGTGGTCGAAACCACCGGCGGCGGAATATTATGCCCGGGACGCTCGCGTGCGGCGGATCCCTCGCTGCGCGCTTCGCCTTGGCCCGAAGACTGAGCTTGGGCCATAGCTGGCCCTGCCAGCAACAGCGCCGAGACGGCGGCAATAACCAGTTTTTTCAAGTTGAAGCCCCTCATACACATCCGCACTCCCCTCGAGCGCGTGGTGCCTAAGGCAGCACCATAGTGAAATGTGGCGGCAATCCAGCCCGAATGTAAACCAGCGATATAACGCAGAGGTCAGATAAAATCGGCCCAATCTTCGACAGTTCACCGAAGATTATCCGAACAGAGACCCCAAACCCCTATGACGCGCAGAGCGCCCGTTCCGGACACGCGAAAACGGCTCTTGTTCAGAGCTGGGATGTCGAAATGTCTGGAAAAGAGGAAATGGTGGACGCGACAGGGATTGAACCTGTGACCCCCTCGATGTCAACGAGGTGCTCTCCCGCTGAGCTACGCATCCGCCTTTTCAGCGACCCATCAAGTTGCCTTGGTGGGCGGGAAGGCCCGTCGTATAGCCCCCGTTTTACGACTTCCGCAAGTGGTTTTTTCGCTCTTTTCCGTTATTTTTCAAATCACGCCGCAATCATACGGTCGACCTCGTCCACGAGGTCTTTCAAATGGACCGGTTTGGCCAGCACCTTGGCTTGCGGCGACGCTTGAGCTGCGGTCAGCGCCACAGCCGCAAAACCGCTGATGAACATGATTTTCATGTCCGGATCGCGCGCGCTGGCCGTACGGGCCACCTCGATACCGTCTGCCCCCGGCATAACGATATCGGTCAGCAACAC
>NZ_JAVXCU010000015.1:0-1847 GCF_036659295.1 Brevundimonas sp.
GAAGGCCTACACCCCGCCGCCAAACCGCTCCGTAGAACCGCCCGCCGCCGAGGAATGGGTGTATAGGTGCGGTGCTTTTTTCGCGCAACCATTATTTCAAAAAAGCGCAATAAATCCGACAGATCGCTGGTCTTTACGACCCTAAAAGCCCGTCTGGTGGATGGGCCAAAACCACTTTCTGCGACCCCCACTCTATATACGGGGATGTTTTAACCCCGCAAACCGCCATTGAGCGAGGTTTGTTAGCCTTGTTTTTCGATAAATGACGTATGAATGCAGCTTTTTTGCGCATTGCCCATAGTTGGCGGTTGCAATGCAGCACACCGTTCGGCATAAACCCGTCCACGCACTAACGAGGTTGCCCCTGTGAACACGGCTTCACACATCGCCAAGACTGCAACGACCGCCACGGTTTCGGCTGTGCGTTCGCTCGTCCGCGTACTCCTCGTATCGGTACTTATTACCCCGCTCGGTCGAGCGGCGTGGATGCCTGTAACCTGACATAAGAAACCAAGTCAGACCTGCACCACCCCGCTCTCCTCCACGGAAGCGGGGTTTTTTATGCGCGTTTCCAGCTCCTCCCTCCCTCGCAAGCGACAAGAACTCTCGAAATCACGATGTCCGACCGTCCAGACCCGAATAAACCAGCCAATACCCGCAGCGCCCATGTGACCGAGGGGCCGAGCCGCGCCGCAGCTCGTTCGTATCTGCGCGCCGCCGGTATGCAGGATGCCGATTTCAAAAAGCCGATGATCGGCATTGTGAACACCTGGTCCACGGTTACCCCGTGCAACATGCATCTGGACCGCTTGGCCAAGGATGTTCGTGCCGGTGTCATCGATGCGGGCGGCTGGCCTGTCGATTTCAACACCATCGTCGTCACCGACGGCATCTCGATGGGCACGCCGGGCATGAAGGCCTCGCTGATCAGCCGTGAAGTGGTTGCCGATTCCATCGAGCTGGCTATCGAAGGACACCAACTGGACGGCGTCATCTGCATTGTTGGCTGCGACAAGACCATTCCAGCTGCCGCCATGGCTCTGGCGCGACTGGATATCCCTGGGCTGGTCTATTACGGCGGCACCATCATGCCCGGCCGTATCGACGGCAAGGAAGTCTCGGTTCAGGAAGTGTTCGAGGCCATCGGTGCCCATGGTGCAGGAACGCTGGACGATGCGGGCCTGAAGAAGGTCGAAAGCGCGGTCTGTCCTGGCGCTGGTGCCTGTGGTGGCCAGTTCACGGCCAATACTATGGCCATGGCCCTGTCGATGATGGGTATCTCGCCCATGGGAGCCAATGATGTTCCCGCTGTCGATCCGGACAAGGCCGCCGAAGGGTTCCGCTGTGGCCAGTTGGCGGTCCAGCGCGTCTTTGCCGGTGACAAAGCCCGCAAATACATCACCCACGCCAGCCTGAAGAATGCCGCCGTCGCCTGCTCGGCCTCGGGTGGTTCGACCAATGCGGTCATGCACCTGACGGCGATTGCCGCCGAGGCAGGTGTCGATTTCGGTATCGAGGACTGCCATCAGGCCTGTGTCGAGGCTCCGGTCATCTGTGACCTGAAGCCCGGCGGCCGTTTCCTGGCTTCTCATCTGTATGTCGCAGGCGGCACGCGCTTGGTTGCCAAGCGTCTGGCCGAAGCGGGCAAGATCGTCAACACGCCGACCGTTTCGGGGGAGAGCCTGTTTGCAGAAGCCGCCAAGGCCGAGGAAGCCCCCGGCCAGCAGGTCGTTACCACGGTCGACCAACCGGTCATGGCGCGCGGCTCCTATGCGGTCATCTATGGCGATGTCGCTCCCGAAGGCGCGATCATCAAACTGACCGGCCACAAGGTTGATCGTTTCACC
>NZ_JAVXCU010000015.1:1857-47427 GCF_036659295.1 Brevundimonas sp.
TATGACTGCGAGGAAGCCGCCTTTGCCGCCGTCCAGTCGAGCGAAGCGGGCGAAGGCGATGTCATCATCATCCGCTATGAGGGACCCAAGGGTGGCCCCGGTATGCGCGAGATGCTGCAGATCACAGCCGCCCTGAAGGGTCGCAAGGTCGAGAATGTCGCCCTGCTGACCGATGGCCGCTTCTCGGGTGCATCCTACGGGTTCGTCGCCGGACACGTTTCGCCCGAGGCCGCTGTTGGTGGTCCCATCGCCCTGATCGAGACTGGCGACACCATCACCATCGACGTTCCCAACCGTCGCATCGACACCGATGCCGATCTGACCGCGCGCCGTGCCGCCTTCACCTTGCGTGAACTGCGCGAAGCACGCGGCGTCTTTGCCAAATACCGCGCCAGCGTCGCTTCGGCTTCGCAAGGTGCTGTGACCATCCCGAACCCGCCTCCGGCCCAGACGCCGGATCGCTATCAATCCACTGCCGCTATCCAGCCTGTTTCCGAGGACGCCTGAACCATGGCCATCACCATCTATACCAACGAAGACATCAAACCCGGCGCGATCGCTGGCGAGAAGATCGCCATCATCGGCTATGGCTCGCAGGGCCGTGCCCACGCCCAGAACCTGAAGGACTCCGGCCATGACGTGATCGTCGGCGTTCGCCATGGCGGCACGGGCTGGAAACACGCCACCGAAGACGGTCTGACCACGGCCGAGCCGGTCGACGCCGTCAAGGATGCCGACATCATCGCCATCCTGACGCCAGACATGGTTCAGGCCGACGTCTATAAAGACATCATCGAGCCGAACGCCAAAAAGGGCTCTGCCCTGCTGTTCGCGCACGGCTTCTCGATCATCTATGAGCGCATCACCCCGCGTGACGACATGGACGTCATTCTGGTTGCGCCCAAGGGTCCGGGCGATCTGGTCCGCCGCGAGTTCCAGCGTGGTCGCGGTGTGCCGTCACTGTTCGCCATCGAGAAAGACGTCACCGGCAAGGCCCGTGATCGCGCCATGGGCTATGCCAAGGGCAATGGCGGTGCGACCGGCGGTCTGCTGGAAACCACCTTCCGCGAAGAAACCGAAACCGATCTGTTCGGTGAACAGGCCGTCCTGTGCGGCGGTGCCAAGGAACTGGTTATCCGTGGCTTCAACACTCTGGTCGATGCCGGTTACCAGCCCGAGATCGCCTATTTCGAATGCCTGCACGAACTGAAGCTGATCGTGGACCTGTTCTACGAAGGCGGCATTTCCAAGATGCACCACTTCATCTCGGAAACGGCCAAGTGGGGCGCTCTGGTTTCCGGCCCGCGTGTCGTCAATGACGAGACAGCAGATCGCATGAAGGATGTTCTGAACGACATCCAGTCGGGCGAGTTCGCCCGTCGCTGGATCGAAGAGAACGAGCAGGGCAAGCCGCAATACGAAGCCCTGATGCAGAAAGACCGCGACACCCAGATCGAAGAGGTCGGTGCCCGTCTGCGTGATCGTATGGCCTGGTTGCAGGCTCCCAAACCTAAAGCCGCCTAAGCCCTTCCCCCACGGACCCGCCCAGATGACCGTTGCCAACATTCAAATACCCGCCAGCGAGACCACCGCCCAAACCGGTGCCAGCCTCGTCGTCTCCACTCTGGAGCGGATGGGTGTGGATGTCGTATTCGGCTATCCGGGCGGGGCCATCATGCCCATCTATGACGCCATCGCCGGATCGGGCGTGCGTCACTATCTGTGCCGCCACGAACAGGGGGCCGCCTTTGCCGCCGACGCCTATGCCCGCGCCTCGGGCAAGGTCGGCGTCTGCATGGCGACATCCGGTCCGGGGGCTACCAATCTGGTCACCGGTATTGCCAATGCCATGCTGGATTCGGTTCCCATGGTCTGCATCACCGGCAATGTCGCCCAAGGCGTCATGGGCACCGACGCCTTTCAGGAAGTCGACATCATGGGCGTGACCATACCTCTGGTGAAGCACTCCTATCTGGTGCGCGATGCCGCCGACATTCCGGCCATCATCGAAGAAGCCTTTCACATCGCGCGAACGGGCCGTCCCGGCCCGGTGCTGATCGACCTGCCCAAGGACATCCAGTTTCAGGCTACGGCCGAGACCCGCGCCTTCCACCTGCCGAACGACAACGCCATTGCGCCCGACAGCGCGATCAAAGCCGCCGCCGAGGCGATCCGTAATGCACAGCGCCCCATTATATATATAGGCGGCGGTGCCAAGATCTCGGGCGCAGTCGAAACCGTGCGCGAGTTCGCACGCCTGACAGACATCCCGCAGGTCTCGACCCTGAACGCACTGGGCACCATCCCGACGGGCCAAGACAACTATCTGGGCATGCTGGGCATGCACGGAACGCGTGCCGCCAATGATGCGGTTCAGGCGTCCGATCTGCTGATCGTTGTCGGGGCCCGTTTCGATGACCGCGCCACCGGCAAGCTGAACGAGTTCGCCCCCCATGCGGGCGTGATCCATTTCGACGTCGATGCATCGGAGATCGGCAAGCTGCGCGCTGTGGCTGTTCCGGTCGTCGGTGATCTGAAACCCAATCTGGAAGCCCTGAACCGCGAACTGGCTTCGGGGGCCACTATTAATGTGCGCGACTGGTCCAACCAGTGCCGCGCCCAGATGGCCGAATGTACGGCTGATTATAATGCACCGGGTGAAGGCGTTTACGCCCCCGCCTTGCTGAACGAACTGTCAAAACTGGCTGGCCCGTCCTTCATCGCCGCCTGCGATGTCGGTCAGCACCAGATGTGGGTCGCCCAGCACTGCGAGTTCTCGCGCCCGTCGGCGCATCTGACCTCGGGCGGTCTGGGCGCTATGGGGTATGGCCTGCCTGCCGGTATCGGCGCCAAGCTGGCCGATCCGGATGCCTGCGTTGTCACCATCACCGGCGACGGCGGCGTGATGATGAACATTCAGGAACTGGCCACGGTCAACCGCTTCAAGATTCCGCTGAAGATCGTGCTGTTGGACAATTCGCGTCTGGGCATGGTGCGCCAGTGGCAGGAGTTCTTCTTCGAGCGGAACTTCTCGGAAGTCGATCTGTCCGACAATCCCGACTTCGTAAAGGTGGCCGAGGCTTTCGGCATCGAAGCCTTCCGCATCGACCACAAGGATCAGGTCACGGACGGCCTGAAACGCCTGCTGGAAACCGACGGCCCCATTTTGGCGCACGTCATCATCAACCCCGAAGACAATGTCTGGCCGCTGGTGCCGCCGGGCAAGAACAACTCTGAAATGATGGAGGGCTCGCGATGAGCAATACGATCCACATCCAGATCGACCGCGCCGACGGTTCGCTGCAACGCCTGATCGGTCTGGTGGAACGTCGCGGGTTTGAAATCCACGGCATGAGCATGACCGACTTCCATACGGGAATGGCGGGCGACTGGCGCACCCTGACCCTCAATGTGGCCAGCCGCGACGGCACACGATGCGTGGACAATCTGGGCCGCCAGATCGACCGTCTGTTCGGCGTGCGCCGCATCGAAGACACCGCTTCGGCCAACGCCGCCTAAATCCCGAATATTGAGCCCCCTATATAATTATAAAGTATGCCGGTCGCGTCCGGCGCTTAACCAAGCGGCTCTGCCGCAGACTGGACTGACAAGACAATGAAGCCGCTGGCCCAAAAAATCTGGTTCAATGGACAACTGACGGCATGGGAGAATTGCACCGTCCACGTCATGAGCCACGCGCTTCACTATGGCACCTCGGTGTTCGAGGGTATCCGCGTCTATGACACCCCGAACGGCCCGTGCGGTTTTCGCCTGACCGACCATGTGCGCCGTCTGCATGACAGCGCCCGCATCTATCACTTCCCCATGCCCTATTCGGTCGAGGATCTGGTTCAGGCCTGCCGTGACACCGTGGCGTCCGAAGGGCTGAAGTCGGCCTATATCCGCCCGCTGGCCTTTTTGGGGGGCTGCGGCATGGGCGTGACCCCGTCACCCGATGCCATCACGACCGATATCATGATCGCCGCCTTCCCGTGGGGGGCCTATCTGGGCGAAGAAGCTCTGGAGAAAGGCGTCGATGCCTGTGTTTCCAGCTGGAACCGCGTCGCGCCCAACACCATCCCCAGCGGTGCCAAGGCCGGCGGCAACTATCTGTCCGGCTATCTGATCGGTCGCGAGGCCCGTCAGGGTGGCTATGGCGAGGGAATTGCGCTGGGTGCGGACGGCCTGTTGTCCGAAGGCGCAGGCGAGAACCTGTTTGTCGTGCGCGATAACGTGCTGATGACGCCGCCGTCCTCTTCTTCCATCCTGCAAGGCATCACCCGCGACAGCGTCATCAAGCTGGCACGCGGTCTGGGCTACGAGGTCCGCGAACAGTCAATGACCCGCGAAAGCCTGTATGTCGCCGACGAGGTATTCATGACCGGCACCGCCGCCGAAATCACCCCTGTCCGCTCGGTCGATGGCATCCCTACCCGTGCCGCGGGTCCCGGCCCTGTGACCAAGGCCGTCAACAAAGCCTTCCGCGGATTATTCGACGGCAGCACCCCTGATCGCTACGGTTGGCTTGAACCGATTCATCAATCGGTTAATGCATTAGGTAACAAGCAGTTTGAGCCAGCCTGAGACCATGTCGAATATCTTGCCCAGAACCCTGTATGAAAAAGTGTGGGAGCGGCACGTCGTCGTTGCCGAAACGCAAGCCACACCCGGTGTGATGTATGTGGACCTGCATCTGGTCCACGAAGTTACCTCGCCTCAGGCCTTTGCCGAACTGGAAGCGCGTGGTCTGAAGGTGCGACGCCCCGACCGCACCTTTGCAACGCTGGACCATTCCACCCCCACCCTGCCCGCAGGTCCGGACGGCAAGCTGCCCTATGTGACCGAACAGGCCCGCAAACAGGTCGAGACGCTGGAAGCCAATACCAAACGCCACGGTATCGAACTGGCCGGTTGGGACAGCGACCAGCGCGGCGTGGTTCACGTCATGGGACCCGAACTGGGTCTGACCCAGCCGGGCATGACGGTAGTCTGCGGTGACAGCCATACCGCGACCCATGGTGCTTTCGGCGCTCTGGCCTTCGGTATCGGCACCTCGGAAGTCGGCTATACGCTGGCCACCCAGTGCCTGATCCAGCGCAAGGCCAAGACCCTGCGCGTGACCGTAAACGGCCAGTTGCGCAACGACGTGTCGGGCAAGGATGTGGCTCTGGCCATCATCGCCACCATCGGCTTTGGCGGCGGCACCGGCTATGTCATCGAATATGCTGGCGAGGCCATCCGTTCGCTGGACATGGAGGGGCGCATGACCCTGTGCAACATGTCCATCGAAGCGGGTGCCCGTGCGGGCATGATCGCGCCGGACGAAAAGACCGTCGAATGGCTGCGCGGCCGTCGCTTTGTGCCCGCCGACTATGAGGCTGCATCCAAAGACTGGTTGTCGCTGGCGACCGACGAAGGCGCAAGCTTCGACAAGGAAGTCACGCTGGACGGCTCGAAAATCCGTCCGATGGCCACATGGGGCACCACGCCCGATGCCGCCATTCCGGTGGGCGATGCCGCCCCTGAACCCCAGTCAGAATCCGATGCCCGCGCTTTGGCCTATATGGGCTTTGCCGCAGGTCAGGCCACGACCAGTGAAAAGGTCGATGTGGTCTTTGTCGGCTCCTGCACCAATGGCCGCCTGTCGGACATGCGCTCGGCCGCTGCGGTCCTGAAGGGCCGCAAGGTTGCCGACGGCGTACGGATGCTGGTCGTGCCCGGTTCCGAAGCTGTTCGCCAGCAGGCCGAGGCTGAAGGCCTGCACACCATCGTCACCGATGCCGGTGCCGAATGGCGCATCCCCGGCTGTTCCATGTGTATCGCCATGAACGGCGATGTCGTGGGCGAGGGCCAGTTGTGCGTCTCGACCTCCAACCGCAATTTCGAAGGCCGTCAGGGCAAGGGCGCCCGCACCATTCTGGCCAGCCCCGCCACCGCCGCCGCCAGTGCCATTGCCGGTCATCTGGCCACCGCCGAGGAGATCGCCTGATGGAACCGTTTGCCAAACTGACCTCCAAGGTCGTCGTCCTGTCGCAAGCCAATATCGACACCGACCAGATCATCCCTGCCCGCTTCCTGACCACCACCACACGTGACGGTCTGGGCGATCAGGCCTTTTATGACTGGCGCTATGAAGCCGATGGTTCGGCCAAGCCCGAAGCCATTCTGAACCGCATCGATCCCACAGAGCACCGCATCCTGCTGGGCGGGCCGAACTTTGCCTGTGGCTCGTCGCGTGAACATGCGCCGTGGGCCTTGCTGGACTATGGCTTCCGTGCCGTTGTCTCGACCGAGATTGCCGACATCTTCACCTCCAATGCGCTGAAGAACGGACTTTTGCCCATCGTCGTCTCGCAAGAGGTCTGGGATGATCTGGCCCAAAATCAGGATCAGCCTGTGACCATCGATCTGGAAAACAACCAGATCCAGCGCGGCAATGCGGTCCCTGTCAGCTTCAAGGTCGAGGCCTTTGCCCGCCAGTGCATGCTCGACGGCGTTGATACCCTCGGCTGGCTTCTGGCCAAGGACGCCCCGATCGCCGCTTTTGAAACCGCCCGTAATGACCCCGCCCCCAAAGGACAGCACCATGAGCGAGAAACGTAATTTCAACATCGTCGTCCTGCCCGGTGACGGTGTCGGCCCCGAAGTAACCAAGGCCGCCCAGCGCGTCCTGACCTGCGTGGGTGATATCTATGGCCATACCTTCGGCTTTACCGAACATCTGATCGGCGGCGTCGCCATTGATGCCACGGGCACACCACTGCCTGCGGAAACCGAAGCGGCCTGTATCGCAGCCGACGCCGTGCTGCTGGGTGCGGTCGGCGATCCCAAATATGACGGCAAGCCGGTTCGCCCCGAGCAGGGTCTGCTGACCATCCGCAAGGCCATGGGCTTGTTTGCCAATCTGCGCCCGTTGCAGGTGTCGCCCGCCCTGTCGCATCGCTCGCCGCTGAAGCGCGAGATCGTTGAAGGCACCGATCTGCTGGTGTTCCGCGAACTGACCGGTGGTGTCTATTTCGGTGAGCGCACCCGCACCGAAACCTCGGCCTCCGACCTGTGCACCTATACGACCCCTGAAATCGAGCGCGTCACCCGCGCCGCCTTCAAGGCCGCCGAGCAACGCCGTGGCAAGGTGACCTCAGTGGACAAGGCCAATGTGATGGAGACCTCGCGTCTGTGGCGCGAAACCGTCACCCGCATCCATGCCGAGGAATTCCCCAATGTGACGCTGGAACATGCGCTGGTGGACTCTGCCGCCATGCACCTGATCCTGCGCCCGCGCGACTATGACGTCATCCTGACCGAGAACATGTTCGGCGATATCCTGTCCGACGAAATCTCGGTTCTGGGCGGCTCTATCGGCCTGCTGCCATCGGCCTCGCTGGGTTCGGACGGTCCCGGCCTGTTCGAGCCGATCCACGGCTCGGCCCCCGATATCGCCGGACAAGACAAGGCCAACCCCATCGGGGCCATCCTGTCAGCCGCCATGATGCTGCGCCACAGCTTCCAACTGGAAGACGAGGCCGATTCCATCGAGGCGGCAGTGGCTGCGGTTCAGGCTTCCAATCAAGTCACCCGCGATCTGGGCGGTGAACTGGGCACAGAGGCCGCCACCCGCGCCATCGTCGATGCCATCCGCGCCATCCACTGGGCCGCAGCCCGCCATGTGCCAATGCACTGGGCTTAGTAACTCTGGGCCTAGCCTCCGAAGTCTGGACGTGAAGACAAAAAGAAAGGCGGATCGCATGATCCGCCTTTTTCTTTACGCCGCGTGACGGTTTTTAGCCCGCATCAACCTCGGCCTGAAGAATAGCGGCAAAACGCTGCACCATCGCCTCGCGATCCACAGTGTCCACCTCGGCATAGCCGTCGGACATTTCACGGCTGATCGCCACGCCCATAATCATACCGGCAACCAGACGCGCCCGTCCGGCCGCATGTTTACCACCCAGCCACAGCGTCAACGGCTGGAAGAAGTTGGCATTGGACGTGCTCTGGACAATATCCATGGCCTTCGTCGAGCCTATCGAGCGCAACAGGATCAACAGTCCGCTAAAACCGTTGCCATCCTCTTCTGCGGCAGACGGGCCAAGGATAATCTCGCGCGCAACACGCTCACCAAAACAGGTGCGGTCGCCCTCCATCATGTTGCGCTTGTTCTTGCAGCTATCCAGCACTTCAAGGAACAACTCTTCCTTGCCGCCGAAATAACGGGACACCAGTGCGGCATCCACGCCCACATCGCGCGCGACATCGCGCATGCCGACGTCTTCGTAGGAGTGGGCCATGAAGCGCAGACGTGCTGCATCCAGTATGGCTTGCCGCGTTGCAACCGCATTGCGCGAACGGTGTTTTACTTCTGTTGTCAACGATCAGCTCATCTGCCTTATGTGTCACAGTATGGGCTTGTCATCAGCTGTTGACAAGACTTGTGTCTCTGCGCTTTAAGTCCACGCCTGTTGACTGGGCGCCTCCTCCCCTTTTCGCGCGTTTGGTCGGTTACTCGAGTTTATACCCCAGGAGATTGTGCCGATGCGCACGGTTAAGATCGCGGTGGCGTCTGTCCTAGCGACAGCAGCCCTCTATGGCTGTTCAAAAGGTCAGGAAGCTCCAGCCCAAGGCGCACCGCCTGTGACAGTTGCAACGGCACTGTCACAACAGGTTGTCGACTGGGACGAGTTCACGGGCCGTTTTGAAGCCACCCGCAATGTCGATGTACGCGCCCGCGTAGGCGGCTACATCCAGCATGTTCACTTCAAGGATGGCGACTTCGTCCGTCAGGGCCAACTGCTGTTCACGCTGGACCCGCGCCCTGCCCAGGCTGCTCTGGCCAGCGCCCGCGCCCAGCTGGCACAGGCCCAGGCCCAGTCGGCTCTCGCCAAGGCCGATCTGGCCCGCGTCGAAAGCCTGCTGGCTTCGCAAGCTGTTTCGCAAGCCGAGTTCGACGCCAAGAAGGCCGCCGTGCAAACCGCAGACGCCGCACTGGCCGCTGCCAATGCCGCGATCCGCGCCCGCACGCTGGACGTCGAGTTCACCCGCGTCACCGCTCCGATTTCGGGCCGTGTCTCCGACCGACGTGTCGATCCGGGCAACCTGATCGGTGGCGGCTCCTCGGCCGGTGACATCCTGACGACCATCGTCTCGAGCTCGCCAATCTATTTCGTCTTTGACGGTTCCGAAGCGACCGCTCTGAAATATCAGCGCGAATCCGCCAAGGGTACTGTGCCGATCAAGGTACGCCTGCAGGACGAAACCGAGTTTACCCATGCCGGTACGCTCGACTTCACCGACAATGCCATTGATCCGGCATCGGGTACGATCCGTCTGCGCGCTGTGCTTCCCAATGCCAACGGCTTCCTGAAGCCGGGCATGTATGGTCACGCCCAACTGGCCGGTGCCGCCGCCTATCAGGCCATGCTGATCCCGGATTCGGCTGTCATCGCCGATGGTCCGCGTCGCATCGTCTATACCGTGGCCAAGGACGGCACCGTCGGTGCCAAGCCTGTCCAGCTGGGTCCTGTCGTCAGCGGCCTGCGCGTCGTGCGTACGGGCCTGACACCGGATGACCGCATCATCATCAATGGCCAGCAACGCGCCCGTCCGGGCCAGAAGGTCACCGCCCAGAACGGCGAGATCAAACCTTCCGATGCTGCTGCCAACCCGGCCCCGACGACTGCTGCGTCGACGGCCTCTTCCGCCACCTTCGTCAACGCAGGTTGAGGAAAGAGGGCATAAGGCCGGAAACTAGATTATGAATTTCTCCCGCTTTTTCATCGATAGGCCGATCTTCGCGATCGTTATCGCCACCTTCATCACTCTGGTGGGGGCGTTTGCCTATCCGAACCTTCCGCTGGCGCAGTATCCCGAGATTGCGCCACCGACCATCACCATCAACACGGCCTATCCGGGTGCCTCTGCCGAGACACTCGCCGAGACCGTTGCCGCGCCGATCGAACAGGAAGTAAACGGCGTCGAGGGCATGCTCTACATGTCCTCGTCCTCGACGGCAGACGGTGCGGTCTCTGTGACCGTCACCTTCGAGCCGGGCACCGACCTCGATACCGCGCAGGTTCTGGTCCAGAACCGCGTGGCTCTGGCCGAGATGCGCCTTCCCGAAGAAGTGCGTCGCTCCGGCGTCATGGTCAACAAGGCCTCCAGCGGCTTCCTGATGCTGGCGGCACTGGTCTCTGACGATCCGGCCATCGACACCACCTATATGGGTAACCTTGCCAACTCGACCGTGCGCGACCGACTGCTGCGCATCGAGGGTGTGGGCTCGGTTCAGGTGTTCGGTAGTGGCAACTATGCCATGCGTATCTGGATCGATCCGACCAAGGCAGCGGCCCGTAACCTGTCGGCTCAGGACATTGTGGGCGCTCTGCAAGCCCAGAATATCCAGGCTGCCGGCGGTTCGCTGGGTCAGGCTCCCTATCCGGAAAATCCGGCCCAGTTCCAGACCCCGATCGACCTGCAAGGCCGCCTGAAGACCCCCGAGGAATTCGGTCAGGTCGTCCTGCGTACCGATGCACAGGGTCGCGTGACCCGCCTGTCCGATGTGGCCCGTATCGAAATCGGCCCGCAGGACTATGGCGTCAACGCCACCTTCGACGGCAAGCCGGGTATCGGCATGGGTATCATCCAGCAACCGGGTGCCAACTCGCTGTCCGCAGCGAAACTGGTACAGGCCGAGCTGGACGCCATCGCCAAGGACTTCCCCCCGGGCGTCCACTATACCATCCCTTATAACCCGACCGAGTTCGTTCAGGCCTCGGTGGACTCGGTGATCCACACCGTGTTCGAAGCCGTCATTCTGGTGGCGATCGTGGTGCTGGTCTTCCTGCAGACCTGGCGCGCCGCCATCATTCCGGTGGCCGCTATTCCTGTGGCTCTGGTGGGTACGTTCGCCGTGCTGCTGGGTCTGGGCTACTCGATCAACTCCCTGTCGCTGTTCGCACTTGTTCTGGCCGTAGGTATCGTCGTGGACGATGCCATCATCGTGGTCGAGAACGTCGAGAGCTATATCCGCAAGGGTCTGACACCGCGCGAAGCGGCCTATCGCTCGATGGCCGAGGTCTCGGGCGCTCTGGTGGCTATCTCGCTGGTGCTAACCGCCGTGTTCGTCCCGACAGCCTTCATGCCGGGCATTCCGGGTATCTTCTACCGCCAGTTTGCGGTGACGATCGCCACGGCCACCCTGATCTCGCTGCTGCTGTCGCTGACCTTGTCTCCGGCCATGGCCGCTCTGCTGCTCAAGCCGCACAAGGCCCACGACGAACATGCTACCCGCAAGAAGGGCGTGCTTGGCACCATCGGCTATTATGTCGGCTGGGCGGGCAACAAGTTCAACGTCGGCTTTGACTGGCTGTCGGAACGCTTTGGCGCACTGACTGCCCGTCTGGTCCGCATGGTGGTCGTGGTTCTGGCGGTCTATGTCGGCCTGCTGGCCCTGACCGGCTGGCGTCTGGTGGATACGCCCTCGGGCTTTATCCCCGACCAGGACCAAGGTGTTCTGATCGGCGTCATCCAGCTTCCGGCTGGTGCCTCACTTGAACGCACGTCCGAAGTTCTGGATCGCGCCCTGACCATCATCAACGGCAACGAAAATGTCGCCGAGGTTGCGGCTCTGGCCGGTCTTGACGGCTCCAGCTTCTCGCTGAGCTCCAACTCCGCCACCATGTTCATCAAGCTGAAGCACTGGGACGACCGTCCGAAAAAGGATCAGGCTGCTGCCGCTCTGGGTGGTGCCCTGACGGGTGCTGCGTCCCAAATCCAAGAAGCCCAGATCTTCATGCTGTCGCCCCCGCCGGTTCAAGGCATGGGTAATGGCGGCTTCAAAATGATGATTCAGGACCGCTCGGGTGCCGGTTACAAGGCCCTTGAAGGCGCAACCTTCGCCATGATGGGGGCTGCCGCTCAAAACCCGAACGACGTCCAGCAAGTCTTCTCGATGTATAACACCGGATCGCCGCGTATCAGCGCCGATGTTGACCGCGACAAGGCCCTGATGATGGGCGTCCAGCCTTCGCAGGTGTTCGGTACGCTGGGCATCTATCTGGGCTCCAGCTACGTCAACGACTTCAACTATCTGGGCCGCACCTTCCGTGTGACGGCACAGGCAGAACCGTCGTATCGCGATGACATCTCCGACATCGCCAATCTGAAGGTCCGCTCCACTTCGGGCGCCATGGTGCCGGTCGGTGCCGTTGCCAACCTGTACGAGTCGTCCGGCCCGTCGCGTGTGGTGCGTTACAACCTGTTCCCCGCCACCGAGCTTCAGGGTCAGGCTGCACCGGGCATTTCCTCGGGTCAGGCTCTGACCTTCATGGAAGGTCTGGCCGCACAGACCCTGCCGAGCGGTTTCGGTTACGAATGGACCGAAATGGCCTTCCAGGAAAAAGCCGCCGGATCTTCGGCTGTAATGATCTTCGTGCTGGCTGTGGTGTTCGTCTTCCTTGTGCTGGCTGCCCAGTACGAAGCCTTCACCCTGCCGCTGGCCGTTATCCTGATCGTGCCGATGTGTATTCTGGCCGCACTGCTCGGGGTGAACCTGATGGGGCTGGATAACAACATCCTCGTCCAGGTTGGTCTGGTCGTGCTTGTCGGTCTTGCCGCCAAGAACGCCATCCTGATCGTCGAGTTCGCCAAACAGGCCGAGGACGAACACGGTCTTAACCGTTTCGACGCCGCCGTGCAGGCTTCGCGCCAGCGTCTACGTCCGATCCTGATGACCTCGTTCGCCTTCATCTTCGGCGTTCTGCCGCTGGCCGTGGCCACCGGTCCGGGTGCCGAGATGCGCCAATCGCTGGGTATCTCTGTGGTATCGGGCATGATCGGCGTGACGGTCTTTGGCCTGCTCTTCACGCCGGTCTTCTATGTCGTGTGTCGCTGGCTCGCGGGCAAACTGCCCCAGGGTCCGCAAAAGGAACGTCAACTGCCGACCACCTATGGCTCGACCCCGCACGATCCTTTTGACCCCAATGATACGGATCCGGCTCCGGCTGCTCCGCGTCAGGGAGATGCCTGATGTCTGTTAAAATCCGCAACCTGATGATGGCCGCCGGTTCGGCAGCGCTTCTGGCAGCCTGTGCTGTCGGTCCCAAGCCTGTGGTCCCCACCACACCGGTCTCGTCACAAGGCGATTTCATCGGTTCCCAGTCTGCCGCGGTTTCGACCGCGGCAGTACAGGGCGACTGGTGGCGTCTGTATAACGACCCGACGCTGGATGGCCTGATCGAACAGGCTCTGGCCGAGAACAACCAGCTGGAAGCAGCCGCCGCCAATCTGCGCGCCGTCCGTGCCTCGCTGTCGGAAGCCCGCTCGAACCGTCTGCCGTCCACGACGGTAACGGGGGCGGCCACCCGCGCCCAGTCCTCGACCATCACCAATCCGGCGGCCGGCGGTGCCGAACTGCCGGACGTCGACACCTATGATGTCGGTCTGGACATGTCCTACGAGGTCGATCTGTTCGGCCGCGTCGAGTCCACCATCCGTGCGGCCCGCGCCGACCATCGTGCTGCCGAGGCGGCTCTGGAGGTTGTGCGTGTGACCGTGGTGGCCGAAACCGCCCGCGCCTATGCCGATACCTGTGCCCTCAATGCACAGGTGGCCGTGGCCGAGCGCACCATCGGTCTGCAAGGCCAGACGGCCGACCTGACCCAGAACCTGCTCAATGCCGGTTCGGGCAATGGTCTGGACGTGGCCCGCGCCCGTGCGGCTCTGGAACAAACCCGCGCCAGCCTGCCGCCTCTGCGGGCGGCTCGCGATGCAGCCCTGTTCCGTCTCGCCACCCTGACGGGCCGCACGCCCGCCGAGGCCAGCGAAGCGGCCAAGGCCTGCAACACCACGCCGCAACTGTCGCAACCGATTCCGGTCGGAGACGGTTCCGCCCTTCTGGCTCGCCGCCCCGACATCCGTCAGGCCGAAGCCAAACTGGCGGCTGCCGGTGCGCGTGTGAATGTGGCTACGGCCGGTATGTTCCCGCAGGTCCGCCTTGGCGGCTCGCTGGGTTCGACGGCTCTGGACTCATCGGATCTGGGCAATAACGAGAACTTCCGCTTCTCGGTTGGCCCGCTGATCTCGTGGTCCTTCCCGAACGTGTTTGCGGCCCGCGCCCGTATCAAACAGGCCGATGCCCTCGCAGATGCCGCTCTGGCCGATTACGACCAGACGGTTCTGACCGCGCTTCAGGAAACCGAAACCGCTCTGTCGGCCTATCCCAACGAGCTGGATCGCCAACGTGCCCTGCGCACCGCCCGCGATCAGGCCAAGCGCGCCGCCGAGCTGTCACGCATGCGTTTCGACGCCGGTATCGACAACTTCCTCAGCGTACTGGACTCCGAACGCACGCTAGCCGGTGCCGATGCGGCTCTGGCCGCCTCGGAACAGTCCGTCGCCAATGCACAGGTCACCCTGTTCAAGGCACTGGGCGGCAGCTGGACCCAGAACAGCTAGTCTTTTCCGGACTAGAAAACCTCAACGCCCGACAAATCTTCTTTGTCGGGCGTTTTTTATGACCTCTATCTGAAAAATTATCATCCTGAACATGATGACGTGAAGATACTTCGGCATTAGTCAGTAGGACGTGACCATGACCGATGATATCCGTACCGACCTGACCTCCGCTCCCGCCACCGGCGCGACCTCGCCGCAGGCTGCCTTCGATCAGGCCCGCAAGATCGTCCTGAAAATCGGCTCGTCCCTGCTGTTCGATCCTCGTCGCAAGGAGGCCAACCGTGCATGGCTGGCAGCTCTGGCCGAGGACATTGCCGATCTCAGACAGGAAGGCCGCGAGGTCATTATTGTCTCTTCCGGCGCTGTCGCCCTTGGCCGCGCCCGCATCCAGACGGACCCGCGCAAGCTGGCCGACAAACAGGCCGCCGCCGCCGTCGGCCAGAGCCTGCTGATGAAGGCATGGGAAGAGGCCCTCGCCCCCCATGACCTGTTGGCCGGCCAAATCCTTTTGACGCGCGACGACACCGAGCGCAGGCGCCGCTGGCTGAATGCCCGCGCCACTGCTCAGGCGCTTTTGGCCCACGGCATTATTCCTGTGGTCAACGAGAACGACACCGTCACCACCGAGGAAATCCGTTACGGCGACAATGACCGCCTAGCCGCGCGCGCCGCGCAACTGGTTCAGGCTGATCTGCTGGTGTTGCTCAGCGATGTGGACGGCCTCTATACCGCCGATCCGCGCCGCGACCCCGAGGCCCGACATCTACCGGTTGTTGAGCGCCTGACGGCCGAGATTCTGGCCATGGGCACAGGGGCTAATACCGATGCGGGTGTCGGCACTGGTGGCATGGCCACCAAGCTGGCCGCCGTCCAGATCGCAGGCTCTGCCGGATGCGCCACCCTGATCGCCTCGGGCCTGCAACGCCACCCCGTCAAAGCCGTGCGCGACGGGGCCAAGGCCACCCTGTTCCATGCCTCGTCCACCCCTCTGGCCGCATGGAAACAGTGGATCGCCGGAAGCGTCGCGCCTGCCGGAAGCCTGACACTGGACGACGGTGCCGTGCGAGCCTTGCGGGCGGGCAAGAGCCTGCTGCCGTCCGGTATTGCCTCCGTCACCGGCCGTTTTGAAAAAGGCGACAGCGTGCGTCTTGAGGACCGGTTTGGCACCCGCCTCGGTGTCGGCCTGATCAACTATCCGCATGACGATGTTGAACGCATCAAGGGCCAGCACTCGGACAATATCGAGACGCTGATCGGCTATCGCGGCCCTTCGGTTGTGGTCCACCGAAACGATCTGGTTCTGGAGGCCTGACACAATGAGCGACCTGACTGCCGCCATGCTGGAGCGCGGCCAAAAGGCGCGCATGGCCGCCCGCCGACTGCGCGAAGCCTCCGGCGAGACGCGCACAAATGCACTGCACCTGCTGGCGATCAAACTGCGCTTGAATGCCAAAGCCATCCTTGATGCCAACCGTATCGATCTGGACAATGGTCGCGCCAATGGCATGACCGAGGCCATGCTGGACCGGCTGTCTCTAGACCCAGCGCGTATCGAGGGCATTGCTGCCGCGGTCGATATGATTGCCGGTACCAAAGACCCTCTGGGCGTCGAGACCGAACGCTGGACCGCACCCGTCAACGGGCTGGATATCGCCCGCGTGCGTACCCCCATTGGCGTTTTGGGCATCATCTATGAGAGCCGTCCCAATGTGACGGCCGATGCCGCCGCCCTGTGTATCCGCTCGGGCAATGCCGCCATTCTGCGCTGTGGTTCGGACTGCCTTCAATCGTCACTGGCCATTGCCGGATTGATCGGTGAAGCCCTGTCCGAAGCGGGCCTTCCCGCCGACGGGGTGCAACTGGTCGATACGCCGGACCGTGCCGCCGTCGGCCTGATGCTGTCAGGCCTGAACGGTACGATTGACCTGATCGTCCCGCGCGGCGGCAAGAGCCTTGTCGCCCGCGTTCAGGCCGAGGCCCGCGTGGCCGTGCTGTCGCATCTGGAAGGCATGAACCACACCTATGTCCATGAGGCAGCCAATGCCGATATGGCCCGCGCTCTGGTGGTCAATGCCAAGATGCGGCGCGTCTCGGTGTGCGGCGCAACCGAGACCTTGTTGATCGACAAGGCTGTGGCCCCCGTGCTGCTGCCCCTGATTGCCGCCGACCTGTGCGCCAAAGGGTGCGAGTTGCGCGCCGATGATACCGCACGCGCCATTGTGCCGGATATGATCAAGGCCACCCTCGAGGACTGGTCCACCGAATATCTGGCCCCTGTCCTGTCGGTTGCCGTAGTCGATAATATCGACGCCGCCATCGCCCATATCGAGCAGTATGGCTCGGGCCATACCGAGGCCATCGTTACCGATGATGCCGAGGCGGCCTCCACCTTCCTCAACCGTGTGGACAGCGCCATCGTGGTCCATAATGCCTCGACCCAATATGCCGATGGCGGCGAGTTCGGCTTTGGCGGCGAGATCGGTATCGCCACCGGTCGCATGCATGCCCGTGGTCCTGTCGGGGCCGAGCAACTGACCACCTACAAATACATGGTGCGCGGACAGGGCCAGACCCGCCCGTAATCCCTGCGGCACTCTGCACAACAGAAAGGCCGGAGCATAACTCCGGCCTTTCCATTTTAAGACGCTCTCACTTACGCCCCTCAAGTAGCCCGAAGGGCGGTAGGGGCAGAAAATAAGCTTATGCCTAGCCGCGTTGCGGCAAGGCATAAGCAATCAGCTGATCGCCACGCGGGGTTTCCATGAAGTGGTGGCCACCGGTCATGATGACCAGATACTGGCGGCCATTCTGCTCATAGACCATCGGATTGGCCTGACCACCGGCGGGCAGGACATCGGACCACACCGTCTTGCCGGTTTCGATGTCGATGGCGCGAATCAGATCATCGGTTGCCGCAGCAATGAAGATCAAACCACCCGCCGTTACCACCGAGCCGCCATTGTTTGGCGTGCCGATTTCAACCGGCAGCATGGACGGAATACCGAACGGCCCATTCTTGCGGGCCGTACCGAACGGACGGTCCCACAAGGTGCGGCCTGTACGCAGATCAATGGTGCGGATGCCGCCATAGGGAGGCTGTTTGCACAAAAGCCCCGTAAACTTCACCCGCCAGCCCGCATTGACGTCGATGGCATAGGGCACACCCGTTTGCGGATCGCCTGCACCTTCGGCCTTGGACTTGGACAGGTTGCCGCCACGGTTGGCCGCTTCCTTCTCGCGCTCGATATAGCGGGGGTCATCACGCGGGAACCAGCCGCGCTTGTCCGCCTCGACACGCGGCACCAGAATATTGTGGTTCGGCATGTCGTTATAGTTGGCCACGATCACGCCGCGCACCGGATCAACCGCCACACCGCCCCAGTCCGAACCGCCATTATAGCCCGGATACTGGATGTAATGACGGTCTGCCGTCGGCGGGGTGAAGAAGCCTTGATAGGAGGCTTGACGGAACTGGATACGGCAGAACATCTGGTCGATCGGCGACATACCCCACATATCGCGCTCGGTCAGATCGGCCTTGCGCAGGGTATGGAATTTCGATGTCGGCTGGGTTGGGGTGCGCTGTTCCGGTTCGACACCGCCCTGCGGCACCTTGATGTTTTCCACCTCGTGCAGAGGCTGACCGGTCCGGCGGTCCAGCACATAGATGTCGCCCTGTTTGGACGGCAGGATCACCGCCGGAACCATCATCCCGTTCATAGGCAGATCGACCAGTGTCGCCTGCGAGCCGAGATCATAGTCCCACACATCCTTATGGACGGTCTGGTAGTGCCAGCGCGGCTTGCCCGTGGTGACATCCAGTGCCACCAGCGAGGTCGCATAATCATTCTCGGCCGGACGGCGGGTGGCGGAATAATAGTCCGCAGCCGAGTTCCCCATCGGCAGGAATACCAGACCCAAGGCTTCGTCCGCCGTGGCCGTTGTCCACATATTGGGCGTCCCCGGCGTATAGGTCTGGCCTTCGGGCGGCAGTGTCGTGGTTTCGGGACGCATCATGTCCCATGCAAAGCGCACAGCCCCCGTCACCGCATCAAAACCCTGAATGACACCCGAGGCATTCCAGCGGCGCTGGCCATCCAGAACCTGATGGCCGGTCACCACAATGCCGCGCACGATCACAGGAGCCGAGGTGATCGACACCATGCCCGGATAGGGATCGCCCATGCCGTGCTTGATGCTGACGGCACCGTTCTGGCCAAAGTCCTGACAGGGCTGGCCATTGCGGGCATCGACCGCGATCAGGCGACCATCCAGCGTGCCTTCGATAATGCGCGATGCACAGGGTTGGGCCGTATCGACATTGGGCACCTGATAGTGCGCCACCCCGCGACAGGCCGCCGTATAGGGGATTTGCTCGTCCGAAACCTTGGGATCATAGGTCCATTTCTGCTCGCCGGTCGCCGCATCAACTGCAAACAAGCGATTGCGGGCCGAGCACAGATAAAGGGTATCGCCGATCTTGAGCGGTGTGGTCTCCGCGCCCCAGCGTTCTTCGGGCAGATCGCCGGTGCGGAACATCCAGGCCCGTTCCAGCTTGCCCACATTATCACGCGTGATCTGTGTCAGCGGCGAATAGCGTTGCGCACTGTCGGAGCCGCCCCATGCGGGCCAGTCGCTATTGACCTTGATCATGGCTGGATCACCGACGAGGTCCTGTCCTGCTGCCGGTACGGGGTGACTGACCGTCGCGCGATTGGCAAAGCCGACAATCACACCACCAAGGATGCAAACAACGGCAAGGGCCGCAAAACCGCCCAGCACAGCCCTACCGCCGCGCTCGCGCTTTAGGCCGCCCAGCGAAAGAATAACCGGTACTAGCAGCACCAGTGGCGCGATCACACGCGGCACCAAGGCCCAGCCGTTCAGCCCGACCTCCCACACCGCCCAGGCCACTGTGCCGATCACGATCAGCACATAGAGCCACGCGCCCCATAGCCGTCGCAGGAACAGCAGGCCCCCGCTGACGACCATCAAGGCCCCTGTCAGCAGGTAATAGAAAGACCCGCCCAACATCGCCAACTGGATACCGCCAATCACCAGCGTTAGCCCGATGACAGCGATCACGACGCCCAAGATTCGTATCAGGATACTTCCCACACCCGCACCGCGCTCGACCCTCGCCATGACAGCTTCTCCCTGAGTTGCATGGGAGATTGAACCCTACTGGGAGAACTCTGTTCCGACACATTTTCCCGTGCCGCCCCTTCGGATCAGCGGTTTCAGCGAAACATTCTCAAAAAACGATGCAGATTTATGTCGCGATGCAGCATTTGTAACGCATTTAAAAAGTCCGTTTTTACCAAAAACCGCAATAAAAAATGCCTCAGTGATATTTTTCATTGCCACATCGAAAAATATTTGCAGAACGCCGTCCCGGAAGTCAAAGTGAGCGCATGCAAAAAGGTGGACGCTCAAACCCTGGTGGTTTCCTGATCGAAGCGCGGCGACTGGAGAAGTCGTCGGCGCAGTCGCGTGTGTTGTCGTTTGACGAGATCACACTCAAACCGACAGCCGAGAGCGGCCCCAAACAGGCCTCACGCTGCACGGACTGCGGCGTGCCGTTTTGCCAGAATGCCTGTCCGCTCCAGAACAATATTCCGGACTGGCTGGCCCTGTCTGCCGATGGCGATCTGCGCGAGGCGTGGAAGACCGCAAGCGCGACCTCGACCATGCCGGAAATCTGCGGCCGCATCTGCCCGCAGGATCGACTGTGCGAAGGCGCATGTACCTTGCAACAATCCGGCTGGGACGGTGTGACCATCGGCTCGGTCGAGGCATGGATTGCCGACAAGGCGTTCGAAAACGGCTGGGTAGAACCGATCCGCCCCTTGCTTGAGCGCGGCCAGTCGGTGGCCATTGTGGGCGCTGGCCCTGCGGGTCTGGCGGCTGCCGATCGTCTGCGCAGTGCGGGCTACAACGTCACCATCTACGACCGTCACGATCGCGCGGGCGGCCTTTTGATGTACGGCATCCCCGGCTTCAAGCTGGAAAAGCACATCGTCCAGCGCCGCATTGACCGCTTGGTCGAAGGCGGGGTCCGGTTTGTTCTGAACACCTCGGTCGGCACCGATATCAGCATGGACGCCTTACGTGCCAAGCATGATGCCGTGCTTCTGGCCATGGGGGTCTATCAGGCCCGCCGTCTCAGCATCCCCGGCTGTGGTCCCGATGATGCCCTGCCAGCGCTCGATTACCTGATCGCACAGAACAGACGTGATCTGGGCGATGCTATCAAAGCCGACACGGCCAAGGGCAAGAATGTCGTGGTCGTCGGCGGTGGCGACACCGCCATGGACTGCGTCCGCACCGCCATCCGTCAGGGCGCTGCCAGCGTTACCTGCCTCTATCGCCGTGACCGCGCCAATATGCCCGGCAGCGCCCGCGAGGTTCAAAACGCCGAAGAAGAAGGCGTCACCTTTGAATGGCTGGCCGCCCCCAAGGCGCTCATGTCCAAGGGGGAAGCCGTCAGCGCCGTTCGCGCCCAGCGCATGGCCTTAAGCGATGCGGGGCCAACGGGACGCCGCGAAATCGCGCCTGTCGCCGACAGCGATTTCGACGTCGCTGCCGATCTGGTCATCGAGGCGCTCGGCTTCGAGCCTGAAAACTTCGCAGAGCAGATGGACGCTTCGCTGGAAATCTCGCGCTGGAACACCGTTCAGGTGGCCAGAGGCGGGTTTGCCACAAGCCTTGATGGCGTGTTTGCCGCAGGGGACGCCGTGCGCGGTGCCTCCCTCGTCGTCTGGGCCGTGCGCGACGGTCAGGATGCCGCCGCCGAAATCGACCGTTACTTGCGCGCGCGTACCGAGGAAGCCGCAGCATGACCGACCAAAACAACAACTGGCTGGAACAGTATCAAGCCGCGCGCGCCAAGCTGGTCGCTGCCGGATCCTACGACCCAACCACCGAGCGCGATGCCTGCGGCGTCGGCCTCGTCTGCGCCATCGACGGCAAGCCGCGCCGCGAGGTTGTGGACATGGCTATCCAGTCGCTGAAGGCTGTGGCCCACCGTGGCGCGGTCGATGCCGATGGCCTGTCCGGCGACGGCGCAGGGATCATGATCGAAATCCCGCATGACTTCTTTGCCGCACAGGTGAAGGCCGTGGGCCAATCCTTGCGCTCCGGCCCTGTGGTCGTCGGGCAGATATTCCTGCCGCGCACAGACCTTGGTGCCCAAGACCGCGCCCGCGCCATTGTCGAGGCCGAGGCCATCCGGTCGGGCTTTTATATCTATGGCTGGCGCCAGACACCGCTGGACCTATCAGTCGTCGGCACTCGCGCCGAACAGACCCGCCCCGAGATCGAACAGATCATGCTGGCGGCTCCCGAAGCGCTGTGGAAAGCCGACGCCAATGGCGAGACGCTGGAGCGGGAACTGTATCTGTGCCGCCGCCGCATCGAGGCCGCGGTCACCAAATCGGGTCTGGGCGGCTTCTATGTTTGCTCGCTGTCGGCCCGCTCCATCGTCTATAAGGGCATGGTCCGCGCCGAGCTGCTGGGCCAACTTTATATCGACCTGAACGACCCGACGGTTGCATCCGGCTACGCCCTGTTCCACCAGCGCTATTCCACCAACACCTTCCCCGAATGGAAGCTGGCCCAACCGTTCCGCACCCTCGCCCATAATGGCGAGATCAATACCCTGCACGGCAACCTCAACTGGATGAAATCACACGAAATCCGCATGGCCGCCTCGGCCTTCGGCGATCGTGACCACGAGGTAAAGCCGGTTGTTCAGGCGGGCGGATCGGACTCGGCGGCGCTGGACAATGTGTTCGAGGTTCTGGTTCGCGCCGGTCGCCCCGCCCCTATGGCCAAGGCCCTTTTGGTGCCAGAGGCGTGGTCGTCGGACGACATGGTGATGAAGGCAGAACACCGCGCCCTCTATGCCTATTGCAACGCCGTGATGGAGCCGTGGGACGGCCCTGCTGCCCTGTGCGCCGTTGACGGTCGCTGGGTTGTTGCCGGTAAGGACCGCAACGGCCTGCGCCCCCTACGTGCGGTCGAAACCGTCGATGGCCTATTGCTGGCAGGTTCCGAAGCCGGTCTGGTGCCGCTGCCGGAAGGGCGCGTAAAGCGCCGCCTGCATATCGGCCCCGGCAAACTGATCGCCGTCGATCTGAAGACAGGCCGTGTCTATGATGAACACGAGGCCGTCGACGCATTGGCTGCCGCCCATCCCTATAAGGACTGGATCGGCAACATGGTCGATCTGGAGCCCCTAATCGGCCCAGGGCCCGAGCCACGCGCCGCCACCGGCGATGCGCTGATCCGCCGCCAGATCGCCGCCGGTTTCAGCCGCGAGGACTGTGATCTGTTGCTGGATGCGCTAGTGCGCGACGGCAAGGAAGCGCTGGGCTCGATGGGCGACGATGCGCCGCCCGCCGTGTTGTCGTCCTTGCCGCGTCCTCTGGCGCATTATTTCCGCCAGAACTTCTCTCAGGTCACCAACCCGCCCATCGATCCCTTGCGCGAAGCAGGGGCCATGAGCCTGAAAACCCGCTTCAAGAACCTTGGCAATATTCTGGCCCATGACGAGGCTCAGACCGATGTGTTCGTGCTGGACAGCCCTGTCCTGACCACCGGTATGTTTGACCGCCTGCTGGGCGTCGTGGCCGACGGCTCGACCACCGTCATTGATTGTAGCTACCCGCTACCCCTGCCGGGCACAGATGCGGGAGCCGGTCTGCGTATTGCGCTCGACCGTATTCGTGACGAAGCCGAGGCCGCTGCCCGCACCGGCTCGACCTTGATCGTCCTGACCGACGAGCATGTCTCCGAAGACCGTCTCGGCGTGCCGATGATCCTTGCGACATCGGGGGTGCATTTGCGTCTCACCGATGCGGCGCTGCGTACCTATTGCTCGATTGTGGTGCGCTCGTCCGAGACGCTGGATCCGCACGCCTTTGCCGTTCTGGTTGGTGTGGGGGCTACGGCCGTCAATCCTTGGCTGGCGCAGGAACTGTTCCAGGACCGTCTGGAGCGCGGCATCTATGGGGACCTGTCCCTGAAGGACGCTTGCCTCAACTACAAGAAGGGTATCGAGGCGGGCCTGCTCAAGGTTCTGGCGCGCAAGGGCATCTCCATCATGTCCGCCTATCGCGGCGGCTGCGAGTTCGAGATTTTGGGCCTGTCGCGGGCCTTGGCCGCCGAGTTCTTCCCCAATGCATCGTCGCGCATTTCGGGTATTGGTCTGGCCGGTCTGGAACGCGCCGCCCTGCAACGTCACACCACCGCTTTTGGCAGTGATGCCATACCGTCGCCATCTATGGGCGGCTTCTTCCGCATCCGTGCCAACGGCGAAGCCCACGGCCACGACGCCAAGACCATCCACCTGTTGCAGGACGCCACCAATCGCGGCGACTATAAGCGCTTCAAGCAGTATTCTGCCGCTGTCGCCGAGCAACCGGACCTGTCTTTGCGCGACCTGCTCGACTTCAAGGAAGGGCTAAAGCCCGTCCAGTTGCACGAGGTCGAAAGCGTCTCCGACATCCGCAAGCGCTTCCTGTCGCAGGCCATGTCGCTGGGGGCATTGTCGCCCGAAGCCCACGAGACGCTGAACATCGCCATGAACCGGATGGGCGCACGCGCCGTATCGGGTGAAGGCGGCGAAGACCCCGCGCGTTATGTCCCGCGCCCCAATGGCGACAATGCCAACTCGGCGGTCAAGCAGGTGGCGTCGGGCCGTTTCGGTGTCAACGCCGAATATCTGAACCAGTGCCGCGAAATCGAGATCAAGGTCGCACAGGGTGCCAAGCCCGGCGAGGGCGGCCAACTGCCCGGTTTCAAGGTCACAGAGTTCATCGGGCGAATGCGCCATGCTGTCCCCGGCACCACGCTCATCTCTCCGCCGCCGCACCACGACATCTATTCCATCGAGGATCTGGCCCAGCTCATCTATGATCTGAAGGCCATCAATCCCGAGGCCAAGGTTACGGTCAAACTGGTATCGGCCACCGGCATCGGCGCGATTGCATCCGGTGTCGCCAAGGCCAAGGCCGACGCCATCCTGATCGCCGGTCATAACGGCGGCACGGGTGCGTCTCCGCAAACCTCGATCAAGCATGCGGGCATGCCGTGGGAAATCGGTCTGGCCGAGGCCCATCAGGTCCTCAGCCTCAACCACCTGCGTTCCTCGGTCAGCCTGAGGGCGGATGGCGGGATGCGCACGGGCCGTGACATCGTTATCGCCGCCCTGCTGGGGGCCGAAGAGTTTGGCATCGGCACGGCGGGCCTAATCGCCATGGGCTGCCTGATCGTACGCCAGTGCCATTCGAACACCTGCCCTGTCGGCATCTGTTCGCAGGACGAACGCCTGCGGGCCAAGTTCACCGGCACGCCCGAAAAGGTGGTCAACCTGTTCACCTTCATCGCCGAGGAAGTGCGCGAAATCCTCGCCTCCATCGGTGCGCGTACCATTGACGAGATTGTCGGCCGCACCGACCTGCTGCGCCAAGTCCGTCGTGGTGGCTCACATCTGGATGATCTGGACCTCAACCCGCTGTTGATGAAGGTCGATGTCGATAAGCCCGGCCGTCTGGCCGACAAGCACCGCAAGGAAATCGACGAGAGCCTTGATGCACAGGTCCTGAAGGATGCCCAGTCCTTCCTGCAATCGGGCCAGACGCTGGAACTGTCCTATCCTCTGAAGAACACCCAGCGCACGGTCGGCGCAGGTCTGTCGTCGGCCATCGTGCGCAAATACGGTCCGCAAGGTCCGCAAGGTCGCCTGACGCTGAAGCTGGAAGGTATTGCCGGTCAAAGCTTCGGGGCCTTTGCCACTAAGGGCCTCGTGCTGGATGTGGTCGGCGAAGTGAACGACTATGTCGGCAAGGGGCTGTCCGGTGCGGATATTCGCGTCCGTCCCTATGAATGGCGCGAGAACCAGCAGGTCTGCGGCAACACCACCCTTTACGGGGCCACCTCGGGTCGTCTGTTTGTAGCGGGCGCGGCAGGTGAGCGTTTTGCCGTTCGCAACTCCGGTGCCGAGGCCGTTGTCGAGGGCTTGGGGGCTCACGGTTGCGAATATATGACCGGCGGCCGCGTGGTGGTTCTGGGCCAGACCGGCTGGAACCTTGCTGCGGGTATGAGCGGCGGCGAACTGTTCGTGTTGGACCCGGGCGGCCATGCGGCACAGGCCCTGAATGGCGATCTGGCAACGCTTGGCACCTTGAATGCCGAGGCTGCCACGCGCTTGAAAGAACTGGTCGAGGCCCATCTGACCGCTACCCGCTCCCCCTTGGCCCAGCGCCTTCTGGGGGACTGGGACAACAGCCTCAAAGCCTTCATCCGCATTGTGCCGCAAACCGTGTGCAATGCCGAACAGACGAGCAAAGTGCCGGAGCAGCGGGCCACCGCCTAGGGCCGGTTACAGCGAGCTACTGGTCATCGGATGTAAATCACGTAACATCGTCCGATGACCATCGCCCCTCGCATTGTGCGGCTGCATGTGGCCCTGTGGCTGGGACTGGCCGTCATGGCGTCAGTTCTGGCTATCGAACCCGCCAGTTGGAACTGGCCCGCGCGACTGGCCGTGGCGTGGGATAGCGGTGTCGCCGCCTTTTTGCTGCTGACCCTGTTTCGCATGACCCGCGCCCGTACCATCAGCGACATCCACGCACGCGCAAGCGAAATGGATCAGGCTGGTAGCGGCGTCCTGCCGCTCAGCCTGCTGGCGGCGGCGGCCAGCGTCTTTGTGATTGTCTATATGGCCGCATCCGGCGGCAAACCCACGGCCTTTGATGCCATATTGACCATCGCCACCATCGCCCTGTCATGGTTGTTCGTGCAGGTGATCTTTACCCTGCACTACACCCATGAGTTCTACGCTCCGGACACCTCTGGCCCAGCCACCTCTGGCCCAGATGGCACACGCGATCGCAAAGGACTGATCTTTCCGAGCGAAGAAGAAGCCAGCTATTGGGACTTCCTGCATTTCGCCCTGATTATCGGCGTGGCCAACCAGACCGCCGATGTGCAGATTTCCACGGCCCGCATGCGCCGTATTGCGACAGTACACAGCCTCCTCTCCTGGCTGTTCAACACCGTCATTCTGGCACTGGCCGTCAATCTGGCGATCAATCTACTTTAGGCGTGTTTTCGCCCCTACCCTTGACTCTTGAGCCCTTAAGCCTCATTTGCCCGCTACCGCACAGTGCGGTTTCCGTCGTGCTCCAGCGCGTGTGGGCCTTTCTTTCTCAAGAATACGCCTGTCTGTTGAGCCGTCGGTTCCTCAAGATCATACGTCGTCCGGACACGCGGGGCGGCGCCCGTTACCTGCCCGTACGATACGGGCGGACGACGCGCGCTGCTTGGCCTGACGGCTGTTAGCGTTCGTCGTTATTCGTGAAAGAACGACGTGAGCGACAACACTTTTGAATCCTTGGGCCTGAATCCCGGCCTGATGTCTGCCCTGAGGGCAGCTGGCTATGACAAGCCGACCCCGATCCAAGCCAAATCTATTCCGCACGTGATGAAGGGTGCCGACCTGCTGGGTATCGCCCAGACCGGTACCGGCAAGACTGCCGCCTTCGCACTGCCCATCCTGCACCGTCTGGCTGAAAACCGCGTTGCGCCCAAGCCGCGCACCACGCGCTGCCTGGTTCTGTCGCCGACCCGCGAACTGGCCACCCAGATCGCAGACAGCTTCAAACAATACGGCCAGCACCTCGGCTTCCGCGTTGCCGTTGTCTTCGGCGGCGTAAAGTATGGCGGCCAAGAGCGCGCCATGCAGCAGGGCCTCGACATTCTGGTAGCTGCACCGGGCCGTCTGCTGGACCATATCCAGCAAAAAACCCTCGACCTGTCCTCGACCGAAATCTTCGTCCTCGACGAAGCGGACCAGATGCTGGACCTCGGCTTCATCAAGCCGATCCGCCAAGTCGTCAGCCGCCTTCCGGCCCGTCGCCAGAACCTGTTCTTCTCGGCCACCATGCCGAACGAAATCGGTAAGCTGGCTGGCGAACTGCTGAAAGATCCGGTCAAGGTTCAAGTCACGCCGCAAGCCACGACCGTCGAGCGCATCAAACAATCGGTGATCTGGGTTGAACAAGGCCGCAAGCGCGCCCTGCTGACCGAACTGTTCTCGGACCCGTCCTATACGCGCTGCCTGGTCTTCACCAAGACCAAGCACGGTGCCGACAAGGTTGCGGCCTATCTGGAAGCTGGCGGCGTTGAAGCCGGCGCAATCCACGGCAACAAATCCCAGCCGCAACGCGAACGCGCTCTGGAAGCCTTCAAGAACGGCAAGCTGCGCGTTTTGGTCGCCACCGATATTGCGGCACGCGGTATCGATGTCGACAAGGTCACGCACGTTGTGAACTTCGAGCTGCCTTTCGTGCCGGAATCCTATGTTCACCGCATCGGCCGTACCGCCCGTGCCGGTGAAAAGGGCACCGCCATCAGCTTCGTGGCTGGCGACGAAATGAAGCTTCTGAAGGACATCGAAAAGGTGACCCGCCAGAAGATCCCGATGACCGACCGTCGCAACGACAAGGGCCTACAGGCTCTGGACGCCTCGATCATGGCTGCTGGCGTTTCGGCCAAGGCCACCCTGCCCGAGCGCGAGCCGCGCAAGGGTGACGGCGAAGGCAACCGTAACCGCAACCGTCGTCGCAACGAGCAGCGCCCGTCGGGTGGTGGTCAGCCGCACCGCATCCGCAAGGGCGGCCGTTCGGGTGAAACCGTTGAAGCGCCGAAGCGCGAATACGATCCGATGGCAGGCGAGCGTCCCAAGACCCCGCGCGAGCCTGCGGTTCGTGAACCGGCTCCGGTCGGCGAAATGAAGCGTCGCCCCCGCAGCCGCCCGAACGGCGGCGGCAATGGCGCAAAAAGCTTCAGCCGCGCTTAAGCCTCATAGATAAAAACGGGCCGCCTTCCTTCGGGATGGCGGCCTATTTTTGTTGCCCAAAGCCCAAACTAAATGTGGCCCAAACAAAAACGGCGGCCCCATCCGGAGCCGCCGTTTTCCATGTTCAATCCTGCAAAGGATTAGAACTTGATGGTGGTGCCCATCGAGAACACCAGACCCGAACCTTCGATGTCACCGCGCAGGTGCGAGGTGACCAGACCGTTATAGAAGTTACGGTCGTCGTGCATCTTCGACTCGTTCATCGCGATATAGGTCACGGCTGCATCGAAGCCGACGCCTTCGGTGACTTCGGTATTCAGGCCAACCGAGAACAGGGTGCGGTCTGCATCCGGAATACGGGCGGTACGCAGTTGATCCGTGGTCGGGGTCGGGTCGTAAGCGACGCCAGCGCGCAGGGTGGTCTTGGCGCTATAGGCATAGTCCAGACCGATCGCGCCGGTCGTGACGTCTTCGTAGTTCTGGTGGATGGTGTCACCACCGCCCGTATAGGACACGCGGATGGCGTCAAATTCCGACCAGCCGATACGGTTGATCTGGGCGTTCAGGGTCAGCTTGTCGGTGGCGGCATAGCGCACCGATGCCGAGGCGAACCAGGGCGTGTTGATTTCGGCGCTACCGGCAGAATCGACGCTGTTCGGAGCCAGCGGGCCGGTCAGGGTGGTGACGATATCGCCTTCCAGTTCGTGCTCAATGGCCGAACGGTAGGACAGACCCAGATCCCACTTACCGGTGTGGACTTGCGCGCCGACGTTCCAGCCATAGGCAAAGCCATCGCCTTCCAGCGAGGACGAACCATCAGCGAAGGTCGGAGCAAAGCCCGGCATGGCCGAGGTCAGCTTGGCCTTGACGTATTCCACGTTCACGCCAGCACCGACGTCCAGCCAGTCATTGACCTGATAGGCGGCGGTCAGACCCAGATCCGCCGAGCGCAGTTCCGAGGTACCGGCATCATAACGGGCAAACGAGTTGTCCGAATATTTGGTGGTGAAGTTGTACGGAGCGGCCACAGCCACACCAACAGCCAGACGCTCGGTCAAGGGCATGGCGATGGCGAAGTTCGGCACCAGACCGTTTTCCAGCGGCTTTTCGGTCTGGCGGGCATTCATCACCGGCACGTCGTAACGGTCACCCGTGTTCGGGTTGGTATAGGTCACGTACGAGCCATCATTGGTGGCTTCGGCATCCAGACGGATGGCGTGCAGCGACATGGTCACTTCGCGGCCCGAACGCGCGATCGAAGCAGCGTTCCACCACATGGACTCTACGCCCTTGTCAGCGGTTTCGCCCGAATTGGCGCGACCCATGCCGCGTGCCGATTGTTCCTGCAGATAGAAGGAGCCTGCGAAGGCCGGAGCGGCCACCGAAGTCATGAGGATCGCCAAGGCGCCAGCGCGGGCCATGTTCCTGGAAGTCATAGATGTCACCTATAGTTACTGGCCCATCATTACCGATGCGATGGGCCTTTGCTCGGGGAGAGAAGCAAAGGCTTATCAGGCCCGATGTTCTTGTCATCGTTTCTGCCTTTCACAGGATCGTCACACTGCGAGAAACCAGTAACGGAGTGGCGCATAAGTCGCACTTTTTTGGCCATAACTTACCTTAGGGAAGAATATTTAATCATCCATAACGTTGTTACTTAGCTTATCATGCCGCCTTAGCGTAAAGCTTGGCATTTATTAGCCTCGCCATTTCCATCATGTCCTATCCCGTCGAAAGCTGACGCGATTGCGCTTTTGTGATAGAAACACCATCTGAACTTAGAAGTTGCCGCCTTCGCACGCGGCATACCGGAATTACATTGCCCGACCCGACAGCCGCCAAGGCTCGCGAGCACGGCAAAATGCTGAAAGTCTGTCATGTACGAAACGCCCGAACTGGAAACCGACGTCCTGGTCCGTAGCCACGAGATCCGCATTCACACGCCGGAAGATTTCGAAGGCATGCGCAAGGCCGGTCGTCTGGTCGCCGAGGCGCTGGACATGATTACCGAGCACGTCAAACCGGGCGTTACCACCGGCTATCTGGATGATCTGGTGCGCCAGTTCACCCTCGACAATAATGCGATCCCTGCCTGCCTTGGCTATAAAGGCTACGAAAAGACCATCTGCACCTCGATCAACCATGTCGTCTGCCACGGCATTCCAGGTGACAAGGTTCTGAAGGAAGGCGACATCGTCAATATCGACCACACGGTCATTGTTGACGGCTGGCATGGCGATTCCAGCCGCATGTATCCGGTCGGCGAAATCAACGCCCGCACCAAGAAGCTGGTCGAAGTCACCTATGATGCGCTGGAACTGGGTCTGGCCCAGGTCAAGCCGGGCAATACCTTTGGCGATATCGGCTTTGCCATCCAGAAATTCGTCGAGGCCCAGCGCATGAGCGTGGTGCGCGATTTCTGTGGTCACGGCATCGGCCGCGTCTTCCACGACAATCCCAACGTGCTGCACTATGGCCGCCGTGGCGAAGGCGCGGTCCTGAAGCCCGGCATGTTCTTCACCATCGAGCCGATGGTGAACCTCGGCAAGCCCGGCGTGAAGGTTCTGTCCGATGGCTGGACCGCCGTGACCCGCGACAAGTCGCTGTCCTCGCAGTGCGAGCACACCATCGGTGTGACCGAAGACGGCGTCGAAATCTTCTCGGCCTCGCCCAAGAACATGTTCCGCCCCACTTTCTGACGAACGCAGTTACGTCTAGTCTCCTCTTTCGGGGGGAGACTATGACGGACAGCATACCCATAGCGGCCAAGCCCAAGGCCCATCATCTGGGCCATCGCGAGCGTCTGCGCGAACGAGCGCTGGAAGGCGGACTCTCCACCCTTCCCGACTATGAGCTGCTGGAGCTGTTCCTGTTCCGCAGCCAGCCGCAGGGCGATGTCAAACCACTAGCCAAGGCCTTGCTGGACCGTTTCGGTTCCATGTCCGGTGTGATGGCTGCCTCGCTCGAAGACATGCTGACCGTGCGGGCCACCGACATCAAAGGCCAGATGCGCGGCGTCGGCAAACAAACCGCCCTTGATCTTTGCGCCCTACAGGAAGCCGCCCGCCGTGCCGCACTGGACGAAGTGGCCAAGCGTCCGGTGATCTCGTCATGGACGGCCCTGCTGTCCTATGTGCGACTGGCCTTGCAGCACGAGCCGCGCGAACAGTTCCGCATCCTGTATCTCGACAACAAGAACCAGTTGATCCGCGATGAAATCCAAAATCGCGGCACGGTCGACCATGCGCCGGTCTATCCGCGCGAGGTCGTGCGCCGCGCCCTTGAGTTAAGTGCTAAGTCCATGATTATCGTCCACAATCATCCGTCGGGCGACCCGACCCCCAGCCGCGCCGATATCGATATGACCAAACAGGTCATAGAGGCGGCCCGCGCACTGGATATCCAGATTCACGACCACCTGATCGCCGGACGCCACGGCGTGACCAGCTTCAAACAACTAGGCCTGATGTGACCATCCTTCGTACCGAGCGCCTGACGCTGACCCCCGTCGCCCCCACCGATTTCGAAGACCTGACCCTTATGTGGGCCGAAGAAGGCGTCACCCGCTACATCTCCGGCCAGCCCATGTGCGCCGAGGATGTCTGGCTGCGTCTGCTGCGCGATATCGGCCACTGGCAGGTTCTAGGCTATGGCAACTGGGTCCTGCGCGATCACACAGAGACACTGGTGGGCAGTGTCGGCCTGTTCGATTATCGCCGCGACCTGTCGCCGCCTTTTACCGCCCCCGAAATCGGCTGGGCCATGACCTCGCCATTTCATGGCAAGGGTCTGGGACGCGAGGCGGTGTCCGCTGTGCTGGACTATGCCGATAGTGTTCTGGGGTTCGAGCGCACCGTCTGCATGATCTCCGACCCCAATACGCCTTCGATCAAATTGGCCGAGGCGGTCGGGTTTAAGCCCTATGGGCAGGGTCTACACAAAGGCTCAACCCTTGGCCTGTATGAACGTCAAAGGCCCTCGACCAACAGCGCAGGCTGACAATCTGCTCAGAGACGCCTATTGGCTATAGGACTGTACCGCTTACTGAAACGAGTTCCGCCCATGCCTATGTCTGCCGACGAACTGCGCGCGCACCTGACCGACGCCTTTCCGGACGCTGTCATTGACCTGCGTGACACCGCAGGCGACGAGGACCACTGGGTGGCGCTGGTCGTCTCCAGCGCCTTCGAGGGCATGAGCCGCGTCAACCGTGGCCGCGCGTGCAATGCCGCCCTCAAGGACAAGCTGGGCACCGTGGTCCACTCGGTCAGTTTTGATGCCAAAACCCCCGCAGAGGTTATCTGATATGCGCTATCGTCCTCTCGGAGAGGTCGGCTCTGCAGTTTCAGCAATAACACTGACACTGGATGCAGCGGTTGCTGTGTCCGGTGCCAACGGCATACGCAATCTTATTGATACGGCCGTCGAAGAAGGCGTGAACAGCTTCTTCATCGACAGCCTCGACCCCACCCTTATCCGTACGGCGGGCGAGGCCTTGCGTCAGGTTGACCGCGACCTCCTGCATATTGCCCTGACGGTTGGCCCCCTGCCCAATGGCAAACGCAATTTCACACCCGAGGGCCTGAGCGCCGTTATCGGTGCCGTCCTCAAGGCCTCGGGCCTCGTCTATATGGACACGGTTATTCTGGATGATCCGTCCGAGAGCGAACTGCCCTCACAATCGCTGAAAACCCTGCGCGCGGACGAACGCGTCAAACGTCTGGGGCTGCGCGGCAATTCGGAGGTGATGGAGGTGTATATTCATAGCGGCCGCTTTGACGTCCTCTATACGCCCAGCCACATCCAGATGGATGCCCGCCAGAGGTCCTGCCTGCGCTCGGCCCGCGAGCAGCAGATGATCGTGTTCTCGACCGACTACTTCCCCAAGTCCCTGCTGGTGGCTCCTAAACGCCCTGTCGTTGCCGAGGCGCAAAAAGGCCTGTTCGGCATGGGCCGCAAAAAGCCGGTCGTCGAAGACGTGCCCAACCCGTTTGCCTTCCTGTATTCCACACCGGGCTGGGAAGCCGAAGACCTGTGTCTGGCACACGCCCTGCTGGACCCGTCTCTGGCCGGAGTGGTGGTGCACGCCCCCAATATCGAGCGCCTGAAACGCCTTGCCAAGGCCTGCGAGCGCGACATGCCGGTCAGCCTGCCCGCCCAGCTGGAAATGGCCCGCGTCACGTCTTCACGCGCCGCCTGAGCCCGCTCCTTAAAATTTAGCCACCCAGTGCCACAAAGGCCCCGTTGGCAAAGCTCGGCTTGCCGTACAGCAGGCCTTGGCCATCCGGCGTAATGATGCGGCCTCCTGCGGCCTGCAAGACTGCGTGACCGGCCGCGATATCCCATTCGGAGGTCGGGCCGGTGCGCGGATAGGCATCAAACCGGCCCTCGGCAATCAGACAAAGTTTCAGCGATGAATCCAGCGCCTGCCATTGCGTACAGCCATGGCGACGGATCAGGCGCTCGGCCTCTTCGTCGCTGAGGCTATGGCTGACCAGAGCCACCGGCTCGGCAGGGCGTTCGCGCACATGGATAGGGTGCCAGCTCTCGTCCTTCTGGCGACGAAAAGCCCCGCCCTCCGCAGGTCCGCTGCGCCACGAGGTGTGCGTCGCCGGTGCCACCACTGCGCCCCCCACCACATGATGATCGTGTATGAGGGCAATATTGACGCTGAAGGCCTCGCGGCCCTGCACAAAGCCACGCGTGCCATCCAGCGGATCAATCAGCCAGAACCAGCCGTCGCATCCAGCGGGCAGGCCGCTATCACTGGACTGTTCCTCGGCCACGGTCTGCACCCCAGGCCACTCGGCCGCAAGACGCTCTAAAATCAGTCGCTCGGCCGCACGGTCGGCCTCGGTGACAGGGCTGTTATCGGCCTTGTGTTCGGCCACCACACCCTGTTGCCAAAAGCCGCGAATGACCTCGGCGGCCTCTTCGGCGATCTCGGCAATGACGACAGCCAGACGGCCCGAGACAAGGTCCGCCTCAAGGCGTTCAAGTGTTTCGGGCGAGGCAGGAGACATGGGGGGACCTGACGTGCTGGACATGGTTTTGTGCAGATACTCCAATCCAGCAGTTTAACGAACCGGCAAATCAGGTCAGGGATTGATTAACCTTCATTAACTACGTTTTTGGATCCTCGTTTTCAGGATCGGGACACGCATGTCTTTTCTGACCGATACCGCCGCCCGTACCTCTGGCCACTCTGGCGAAGAGCAACCTGCTCTGCCGCAAGGTGCCGAGCTGACCGCTCTGGTCGCCGCCAAGCTGTGCCATGACTTCATCAGTCCGTCCGGGGCCGTAATGTCGGGGCTGGACCTGCTGGATGATCCGACCGCACAGGATATGCGCGACGACGCCATGGGCCTCATCCGTCAAAGCGCGCGTAAAATGATCTCGCTGGTCAATTTCTCCCGTGTGGCCTTTGGTAGTTCATCCAGTGCCGAGCGCTTTTCCAGCACCGAGATTCACAATCTGGTGCTGGGGCTGACCGACGGCGGACGCGCCCAGATTGACTGGCGCATTCCCGAAATGTCCCTGTCAAAGCCCCATGCGCGGGCCTTGCTGAATCTGGCCTATCTGACCCACAGCGCCCTTGCGCTGGGCGGCACCGCCACCATCACCGCGCGTCAGGAAGACAATGGCCTTACCCTTGCCGGTCAGGCGCAAGGCAACCGTGCCCGCCTCAAGCCCGAGGCTCTGGCCGGCCTTAGGGGCCAGCCCCTGTCCGAGGGTCTGCACGGGCAGTGGATTCAGCCCTACTGGCTGTGGCTGACTATATCGGAAATCGGTGGACGACTGGACACAGTTGTCGAGGAACAATGTATATCCTTGTTAGCACGACTACCAAATCACGTTGAAATTTGACACGATCGGGGCCAATACGTCCATTGTGAAGCTTCTCTTGCCGGAAGTTGATGGAGAGATGTCCCCTGCCGAAGCCTCTGTGCCTTATTGTTGATGACAGCCGGATCATCCGAAAAGTCGCCCGTCGCATTGTCGAGGGACTGGGCTTTGACGTGACCGAAGCCTGTGACGGCATAGACGGGCTGGAGCAATGTCTGCAGGCGATGCCGAACCTGGTGCTGCTGGACTGGCGCATGCCGACAATGGACGGCATGGATTTTCTGGCACGCCTCAAGGAAATTAGCGAAGATCGCATGCCCAAGGTGCTGTTCTGCAGCATGGAAAGCGATCCGCGCCGCATCGCCGAAGCCTTGGCGGCGGGGGCCGACGACTATGTGATGAAGCCGTTCGACGGCGATATCCTTGAATCCAAGATCGACGAAGTCGGTGCCCTGAAAACGTGGGCGGCATGACCCCCGAAGATTTCGACCGGCTGCAAGCCCTGATGGCCAGTCGCGCCGGTTTTGCGCTGTCGCCCGACCGTATGCAGTTGGCCGAGCACCGGCTGGGCCCGATCGCCCGCCGCGAAGGCTTTCATAATGTCGAAGCCCTGCTGAATACGCTTTGGTCACGCCCGATCGGCTCGCTGGGCTGGAGCGTGATCGAAACCCTGCTGAATACCGAGACATGGTTCCGCCGCGACCGTCATGTCTTTGACCTGTATGCACGCGAGTTGCTGCCCGCGCTGGCTCAGGCCCGTCAGGGGCGTCCGGTTCGCATCTGGGTGGCCGGTGGCAGCTCTGGTCAGGAAGCCTTTAGTCTGGCCATGGCGGCACTCGATCAGGGTTTAAGCGTCGATATCCTCTGTACCGACCTGTCGCGCCGCAGTCTGGAAAAAGCCGGACGCGCCATCTATTCCGGCTTTGAAATCCAGCGCGGCCTGCCCGCCCGCGCCATGCTGCGTTATTTCGATCCGGTCGAGGACCAGTGGCAGGCCCGCCCGGCCCTGCGCCAGATCGTGCAATTCGAAAGGGCCAATCTGCTGGCCCCCCTGCCCCATGATCTGGTCGGCAAGGACCCGTTCGATCTGGTATTCTGTCGCTATGTGCTGGGCGATATGCTGCCTGAGGCCCGCCTCAAAACTCTGGAGCATCTGCACGGCCCGCTGGCTGATGACGGCTGTCTGTTTCTCGGGGCCGACGAAAAGATCGACAGCAAGGCGTTTCGACAGGTTGCAGGCCGCGACGGTCTGTTCGTCAAGGGTTCAGGCCGCAACCAGCGCGCGGCCTGACAAGCACCTGAGAACTGGCCTATCCCAGCAGGGCTTTGCGGGCGACCGCCTTTACCCCGTCGGTCGGCACATCCACAAAGACCAGATCTGTGGTGCCGAAATATTTGGACTGGTTGCGCGCGCACCAGTCGCTGGTCACCAGTTTGAGGCGCGATCCAGCCCGCACACCGCCTGTGCGCTCGGCCGCATAGAGGAAGTCGCCGGTCATGTCGTAGATCGACATCGGACGATCCTGATTGCAGACCTTCAGCACCGCTTCCATGCGCGAGGCCTCGATCTCGGCAACCTGAAGCCGCCCGTCAAAGCGTACGACCTCGTCAAAGTGGAACTGGTCCACATCGCCCGCCTTCAGGCCGGTCCCCAGCGTGGTGTGGCCGATAAAACCCCAGTCGGCATCGACCGCATCGGCAAAGCCACGGCTGACATTACGGCCCGTCTCGCCCAGCGTTTGCGCCTGCGGGTTATGGCCCAGCACAGCGCGCTCAACCGGCGTCAGATGCGCCGCCAGCGTGGCTGCGATCAGACGCGCCATCACAGGATCACCGGCCGCCGTACCCGAAACCTCGCGGTTGGCCGTCGTTACAACACCATCGGCCCCGTACTCGCCCACGGCATAGGTTTCGCCCCAGCGTCCACAATGGACATAGCCGGTGGCCCCTTCCTGATGGGTGAACAGTAGATGGTTATGGCCGCCGATCATCAGCGCACCTTGCGGCAGCAGCGGCAAATACTGGCGCTCGTCCACCACGCCCACATGGCTGAGCACCAGCTTCAGGCCATCACCCGCCAGCATGGACGGGAAGTTGGCGCGCGCCCACTCGACCGGATCGGGAATGGTCAGCCATTCGCGGCTTTCCGCCGGATAGGAATTCAAGGACGGCGTACCCAGACCGACAATCCGCAGGGTTTCATCCCCCAGCGATAACTGCGCCGTCGATGGCGCATAGGGTTGGCCGGTACGCTTGTCGATCAGGTTGCTGACCACCGTCAGGCCAAGGCTGCGCATACGCGCGACCACCGGATGCAGGTCATGCACCAGATCGTTGTCATGGTTGCCGAGATTGAAAACGGTCGGCGCAATCTTGGGTAGCTCGGCCATGAAAGCCCAGTCGATCGCCCCTTCGGAACGCACCGAGACCACATTGCCTTTTTCAAAGCTGTCGCCGTTGACGACGATCAGATGCGGCGCATCACTGGAGGCCACCTCGGCACGGAACGCGGCCAAAAGCTGGGCGATGCGGCCATAGGATGAATGCAGGTCCGAAATCGCCAGAACCCGAAGCTTGGGCCTCGACTGAGCAACCGGACTGTGCGCGCACCCGGCCACAGCGCCCGCCAAAGGCAGGCAAGCAGCCCACTGGAGAAGGTGGCGACGCGAAATAAAAGACTGTGACATGTAAGTCGACCCTGATGACAACCATCCGCCCTTAACATGTGCAGGACGCAGGCTTCGCAAAGGGCTGATGTAAAAAGGCACACAATGTGTTGGAACTGCGGCAATCGGGCGCAGCAAGGGCGATATCCGTCTGTAGGGCTCAGGTTTTGCCCGACTGTGGCCATGTCATAAAAGGTTCACCGCTCGACGGTCTTTCGAGCTTGGCTTGAGCCGCGTCCACCCTCTAGACCCCCGCCCATCATTCCTAGGGGATATAGAAATGAAGCGTATTGCCGCCCTCGCCGTTTCGGCCAGCACCCTCGCCCTGCTGGTTGCCGCTCCGGCCTTTGCTCAGACTGTCGAAGAAACCGCCTCGGTCGGCGATATCGTCGTCACCGCCCAGCGCCGCAGCGAGAGCATCCGTGACGTGCCGTTCGCCGTCACGGCCATGAACACCGAGACGCTGGCGGCTGTGAACGCCGGCGGTGCCGACATTCTGGCTCTGGCCGGTCGCGTACCCAGCCTGAACGTCGAAAGCTCGAACGGCCGTTACGCGCCGCGCTTCTATATCCGTGGCTTCGGCAACGTCGATTTCGACTTCACCGCCTCGCAGCCGGTTTCGGTTGTGATGGACGAAGTCGTCCTCGAAAGCGTCTACCTGAAGGGCTTCCCGCTGTTCGACGTCAAACAGATGGAAGTTCTGCGCGGTCCGCAAGGCACCCTGTTCGGCCGCAACACCCCCGCTGGCGTCGTCAAGATCGACACCACCAAGCCGGGCGACATGTTCGAAGGCTTTGGCTCGCTGTCGATGGGTAACTACGGTTCGGTCCGCGCCGAGAGCGGCGTGACCCTGCCGCTGAACGACACTCTGTCGCTGCGCGTCGCCGGTCTGTGGAACCACCGCGATGACTGGGTCAACAACGCCTATGATGCCAGCTTTGCCAATCCGGACGGCAAGGAACTGGGCAATTTCGAAGACCGCGCCATCCGTGGCCACCTGTCGTGGACCCCGACCGAGCGTCTGTCGGTTCTGGCGACACTGCAAGCGCGTGACTATGCCGGTACCGGCACGCTGAACCGCGCCAACGCCCTGACCAAGGGTTCGAACAAGCTGAACGACAACTACGACCGCGACACCGTCTATTACGATGGCGGCCGTAACAATTTCCAGAAGCAGGACACCACCTCGCAGTCGCTGCAAGTGGCCTATGACTTCGGCAACATGACCCTGACGGGTGTTGTCGGCTCCTATCAGGGCCAGTCGATGGGCGATGGCGATATCGACGGCGGTGTCTCGTTCACCGCACCGGTCGGTGCCGGCTATGCCACCCCGTTCCGCGTTGAAAGCGGCACCGATAATTCGGATCTGGTCCAGAACACCTACGAGCTGCGTCTGGCTTCGAACGGTGGCGACCGTCTCGACTGGCAGGTCGGTGCCTTCTACTTCCAGGACCGTTTTAACCTGGTGTCCAACACCTATAACGGCGTAGGCGGCCTGTCGCCGGACAAGCAAACCGACATCATCCAGAAGTCGGATTCCTGGTCGGTGTTCGGTCAGGCCAACTATCAGCTGACGGATGCCCTGAAAGTCACCGGTGGCCTGCGCTACACCGAAGACAACCGCGACTATCGCGGCGACATCACCATTGACGTGAAAAACCCCGCCAATGTCCTGCTGCCGACCAGCACCGTCTCGGTTGGCGACGAACAGGTCTCGTGGGACATCAGTGCCCTGTACGAAGTGAACAGCGACTGGAACGTTTTCGCCCGTATCGCCAATGGCTATCGCGGCCCGTCGATCCAAGGCCGCAGCCTGCCGATCCTCACCACCGCTGACAGCGAAACCGTCATGTCCTACGAAGCCGGCTTCAAAGCCCGCCTGTGGGATGGTCGCGCCCGCCTGAACGGTACCGCCTACTTCTATGAAGTGGACGACATGCAGTTTACCGCCATCGGTGGCGACAACAACTCGAACCGCCTGCTGAACGCCAACCAAGGTGTCGGCAAGGGTATCGAGATCGACGGTGATGTCTATCTGGGTGCAGGCTTCACCTTCGCCGGTGGCTTTGCCTGGAACGACACCGAGATCAAGGACAACGGCCTGAGCGTGCCTCTGTGCACCGGCGGCTGCACCATCACCGATCCGCTCGTCAATGTCGGTGGCACCAACCGCGCCAGCATCAACGGCAACCCGTTCCCGATGGCTCCGGAATATTCGGCCAACTTCGTGCTGTCCTATGTGAAGTCCATTGGCAACGATCAGGAACTGTTCGCTGCGACCGACTGGGTCATGCAGAAGAACACCAACATCTTCCTGTATGAATCCAAGGAATTCATGCTGGGCACCCAGTTTGAAGGCGGCCTGCGTGCAGGCTGGCGTCATCTGGGCCGCGATGTGGAAGTGGCCGGTTATGTTCGCAACATCACCGATGAGGACAACATCCTCGGCGCGATCGACTTCAACAACCTGACCGTCTTCGTCAACGATCCGCGCATGTACGGCATCGAAGTCTCCAAGCGCTTCTGATCCCATAAGATCTAAAGTCTGATGCGTCTTGAGGGCGGTTCCGGCAAGGCTGGAACCGCCCTCTTGCTATCTGCAGAACATTGATAGCCAATACGCGCTTCGATCCATGGAGGGATGGATGCGGTTATCAGCCTTGCTCGGTACACTGGCCCTGATGTTCGCCCTGGCGGTACTCAGCCTGCAGACGCCACGACCGCGTCCGCTGGATGCTCCCGCCGACCAGTTTTCGGCCACCCGCGCCATGGTGGATGTGCGCGAGATCGCCCGTGCCCCGCACCCGTTGGGCTCTGCAGAACACCGGCGCGTGCGGCAACACCTTTCCAGCCGCCTGACCGAACTAGGCTTTAGTGTTTCCGAACAGACCGGCTCCCTGACGGTCGGTGCCGTCCAGCGCCTGCAAAAAGAAGGCGGCACGCCCGAGGCTGCCGGTTTTCAGGCCGTCAATCTGGTCGCGGTCCGCAAGGGCACCCAGTCCGGCCTGCCACCCATCCTCCTGATGGCCCACTATGATACCAGCGTGCACTCCCCCGGTGCCGCCGATGACAGCACAGGCATAGCCGCCATTCTGGAAGCCGCCCGCGCTCTGCAAGCCCGCAAGGACACGCAACGCGATCTGATCGTACTGTTCACCGATGCCGAGGAAATCGGGCTGGAAGGGGCGCGTATCTTCTTCGAGGAACACGCTCTGGCCCCCACAATCGGCTTCATCATCAATCTGGAAGCCCGAGGCGGCGGCGGTCGCGCCACCATGTTCGAAACAGGACGCGGTGACGGCCCGACCATCAAGGCCTTTGCACCTCTGGCATGGTCTGCCGATGGCGGCATCGACACCACATCGCTGGCCAGCTTCATGTATGAGCGCATGCCCAACGGGACCGACTTTACCATCCCGCGCAATCAGGGCGCACAGGGCATCAACATCGCCTTTGTCGGCCGCGCCCGCCAATATCACACCGCAGAATCCACGCCTGAAAATCTGGATCAGGGGTCGCTCCAGCACATCGGCTCCCAAACTCTGGAAATGGCCAGCCGCATGATGCAGGCACAGGCCATCCCGCCCAAGGGCGACAACCGCGCCTATGCGGATGTGTTTGGCCGTATCGTCATCCATCTGCCGCTGTGGGGAAACTGGATAGTCCTAGTGCTGTCGGCCGCCGGTCTGGCCTTCAGTGTCTGGCGCGCGCGCGCTGTGACCCGTCTTGGTCCCAAACAGATTTTGCAAGGTGCGCTGGACGGGGTCTGGTTCATCAGCGCCAGCCTGATCCTGTGTCAGGGATTGCGTCTTCTGGCCGTGCCGGTTGAGACCTCGGGCCAGTATTATATCCTGCTGCGCCGTCTGCCATGGATGGAGGCCTCGGCGGCTCTGGCGGTACTGGCACTGGCCTTTATCCTGATGTCGGGGGCCCGCGCGCAATATCGCCGCCTGCTGGGGTACGGGCTGGCGGCCATTACCGTGCTGGTCAATCTGGTCGATGGCGTACAGCCGGTTCTGATCGGTGCCGGCACACTCGCCGCTGTGCTTTCCCTGTGGCCCGGTGCGGCATCGCGCACGCAGTGGGGCGGCTGGATCGGCAGTGTTATTCTGGCCTTCGCATTAGGGATCGCCTTGCAGATCATGGCCCCGCAAGCGGCCCTGATCTTTGTATGGCCGGTGCTTTTGGCCGTTATTGCCATGTGCGTTACAGCCGCCATTTCGCCGTCACTCAGCGAAATGCGCGGCCTGCTGGCCCCCGCTATCGCCACCATTATCGGCGGCGCATGGTTGATGGGTTACGGGCATCTGGTGTTTCTGGGCATAGGCATCAGCCTGCCCGGTGCGCTGGGGATCATCGGTTTTCTGGTGCTGCTGTTTGTGCGGCCCTTGGTTCCCGCGCGCGACGACTATTGGCTGACCATATTGGCCGTGGTGTTTCTTTTGGCCTCGGTCGCCATCGGCGCAGGCTCGCGTCTGGCCGAACCGTCAAAGGCAACCGCCATGGCCGAAAAGGCGACGCGCTTAAGCTTACAGTAGTATGGTTATGCCAATGAGGCGGCATGAAGCTGATCCACGCCCTCCAAGACAATAACAATCCCGACTCTCTGGTGTCGCGTTTTCGCCGTGCGCGCAGCAAGCGGATCGTGTCGCTGATCGAGACCATCCACGCCGAAAAGGGCGAGGTCCGCATCATCGATCTGGGGGGCGAAGCCAGCTACTGGCACCTGTTCGACGTCGATTTCCTGAAGGCGTCCAATGTCCACATCACCCTCGTCAATCCGGGCGGCGTGGACGATGTGTGGGACGATGCCCTGTTCACCGTCATCGATGGCGATGCCACCCACCTGCCGCAATATGCCGACAACAGCTTCGATCTGGTCCATTCCAACTCGGTCATCGAGCATGTTGGCGACTGGGTCAGGATGGAGGCCTTCGCACACGAATGCCGCCGTCTGGCCCCGCGCTATTACGTCCAGACACCCTATTTCTGGTTTCCGGTCGAACCGCATTTCTCCAGCCTGTTCTTCCACTGGAAGAGCGAACAGAGCCGCGCTCGCGCCCTGATGAAACGCGGCCACGGCTTCTCGCAAAAGGCCGCCGATGTCGGGGCCGCTATGCGTGATGTCCAGCATGCCCGCCTGCTGGACAAGACCCAGTTCCGCTTCCTGTATCCCGATGCCGCCCACCATGACGAAAAGGTCGGCCCGCTGACCAAGTCCCTGATCGCCATTCGTTCATAGGCTCTTGGGCGCGCATAAGCCCTCTGGCGAAGGCGCGCGGACAGGTTTATCGCAAAGACCATGTCCAACACCGTTCTCGTCACAGGTTCCGCCGGTTTTATCGGCTTTCACACCGCACAGCGCCTGTTGGCGCGCGGCGAGACGGTCATCGGTCTGGACAATCTGAACGCCTATTATGATCCGGCGCTGAAACAGGCGCGGCTGGATCAGCTTTTGTCGCATCCGAACTATCGCCACCACACGCTGGACCTTGCCGACCGCGAGGGCGTGGCGGGGCTGTTTGCCTCTGAAAAACCCACGCGCGTCGTCCATCTGGGCGCACAGGCGGGCGTTCGCTACAGCCTTGAAGCGCCCGAAACCTATGTGGATTCCAATGTGGTCGGCTTCCTGTCGATCCTTGAGGGCGCACGCGCAACAGGCTGCCAGCATCTGGTCTATGCTTCGACCAGCTCGGCCTATGGTGCCAACGGCAAGCTACCCTTTAGTGTCCATGACGGGGCCAGCCACCCGCTGACCCTCTATGCGGCGACCAAGCTGGCCAATGAGGCCATGGCCCATTCCTATGCGCATCTGTTCGGTATTCCGACGACGGGGCTTCGCTTCTTTACCGTCTATGGACCGTGGGGCAGGCCGGACATGGCGCTGTTCAAATTCACCCGCGCTATCCTCAAGAACGAACCGATCGACGTCTATGGCGAAGGGCGGATGAGTCGCGACTTTACCTATGTGGACGATATCGTCACCGGCATCATCGCCGCGCTGGATCAACCTGCCAGCAACAATCGCGACTGGAACCCGACACTGCCCGATCCGGCCACCAGCGGCGTGGCCCCGTGGCGCATCCTCAATCTGGGAGCCGGACAGCCTGTGCCGCTGATGCGCTATATTCAGGTCATCGAGGACAAGCTGGGTCGCAAGGCCCAACTGAACCTGATGCCCATGCAGGATGGCGATGTCGTCAATACCGAGGCCGATGTGTCCGATACCCTGAACGCCATCGGCTATGCCCCCTCGACGCCGGTCGAAGAGGGGGTTGGCCATTTTGTCGACTGGTACTGCAACTTCTACCGCGAGAACTGATCAGCCCCCGTCGGTCCAGGCGGTCTTGTACAGATCAAACCTACGGTCACGCAGATTGGTCACCGTGCCCTGTGCCCGCGCCCATGACAGGTCCGACAAATCCAGATCGGCCACCGTCACGGTTTCCACATTCTCGGTCGCCTCGGCGGCCACACCATCGCGCGCAAACGGAAAATCGCACGGCGTCAGAATACAGGACTGGGCATACTGGATGTCCATATTCTCGACATTGGGCAGGTTGCCGACATTACCCGCCAGCACGACATAGCACTGGTTCTCGATCGCCCGCGCCTGACCGCAATATCGCACCCGCAGATAGCCCTGACGGTTGTCGGTACAGAACGGCACAAACAGGATGCGCGCGCCCTCGTCCACCATACGGCGCGCCACTTCGGGGAACTCTGAATCATAACAGATCATCACCCCGATCGGGCCACAGTCGGTAGGGATGGCATGGACGCGCTCGCCGCCCTTGATGTTCCACCAGTGGCGTTCATTGGGGGTCGGATGGATCTTTTCCTGCTCGTGGACCGAGCCATCGCGCAAGAACACATAGGCCACGTTCTGGATGTCACCATCCTCGGTGCGGGTCGGGTGCGAGCCACCGATAATGTTGACATTATAGCTAACCGCCAGCTTGCGCATTGCCTCGACAAAGCGCGGCGTATAGCGGGTCAGAGCCTCGATGGATTCCGCTGGTGTCAGCTTCCTGTGTTCCAGCGACAAAAGCTGCAACGTGAACAGTTCGGGGAAGATCACGAAATCGGCGCGATAGTCCGACACCACATCGGTGAAATATTCGACATTGGCGATGAACTCGTCAAAGCTTTCGACCTTGCGCATCTGCAACTGGACCGTCGCCACGCGCACCGTCTCCTTGGTGGCAAAGGCGGCCCCCTTACCGGTGTCTTCGAGGAAATAGGGGTTGCGCCACACCATATGGGTGGCATGGCCCAGTGACTGCTTGTCGGTCGGCAAATAGCCCTTCAGCACGCCCACCGGCTCGAAACCCGAACGCATGTGGAAGGCAATGACCGGATCATTGAACTTGCGGTCCAGCACCGCCTGCAAATAGGTTTCCGGATCACGCAGGTCTGCACGGCGGCGATAGATACCCGGCATCCGCCCGCCAAAGATAATGCCCTTCAGGTTCTGGGCTTCGACCAGATCGCGGCGTGCATCATAAAGGCGCTGGCCGATCCGCAGACGCCGGCGTGTCGGGTCCACACAGACCTCCATGCCATATAGCCACGCCCCATGCGGATCATGGCGCGAAGCATAGCCGCCGCCGGTGATTTGTTCCCAGCTATGGGCCGACAGGGCCGCCGCCTCGTCGATGCGGAAACTGGCGGCATAGCCGACGATCTCGCCATCATATTCGACGACAAACTGACCATCCGGATAGGTGGCGATCTGTC
>NZ_JAVXCU010000016.1:0-44839 GCF_036659295.1 Brevundimonas sp.
ACATCAACTTCTAATCACTGAAGGGGAGGGCGTTCGCGCTCTCCTCGACAGTTGTTCGAAGTGTCGATACTTGGAGCCGCAGAACGCCCCACAGGCATTCTGCGGCTCTTTTTACATTGGATTTTAGAAAGCCGGAATTTACTTTCTGTTTGGCGTAGCGCGCGAAGCTGAGTACCAAGATTTTCAGAGGACGTTCGCGGTGTAGTTTCGCGTTATCCCTCGATTCCTACGAGAGACTTTGACTGTTGCTGGCCCCATACGAACCTGAACACACGACTGTTGCCCAAGGACAGACGAAAGCGCTGCAAGGCCGTCGCTTCCTGTTGGTGACTTTGCCGTTCGGGCCGTTCGGCCGCCATCTGAACAAGGCGTTGCAGGCTCTGGGAGCGGATACTGTGCATCGCATGGTGTTCAATGCCGGGGATGCCGTGAGTTGGGGGAACAAGGGCCGTCGCCGATTCAGTGGTACCGCCGCAGATTGGCAGAGGCAGTTTCCAGCCATTGCCGGCGAATATACGGATGTGATCATTTTCGGCGAAAGTGGCCCCTATAATCAGGCCGTTGCCGAACTGGCCAAGTCCATTCCTGCGCGTTTGTGGGTGCTGGAGAACGGATATTTCCGTCCGGACTGGATTACGCTGGAACGCAATGGCGTGAATGCCTCCAGCCAGTTGCCGCGCTCGGCCGAAGGCTATGGCGAACCTGTACCGGAAATGGTGGTCAGCCATAGTGTGGGCCGCATCCTGCCGTACCACATCATCAATATCAGTGTTTATCATCTAGTTCAGTTGCTGGGTGGCTGGCTCTATCCCAATTATCGCAACCCCTACACGATACCGGCCTGGCTACAGTGTGTCAGCCATGTGCAGCGCTATCTCCGTCTGGCCTTTAGACCTGCGGGCCAGTGCGATACGCAGACCTTGCTGCAGAAGGGGCCCTTCTTCATTGGCTGCCTACAGCGCGAAGGTGACAACCAGTTGCTGCGCTATTCAAAATACGCAGACAATACAGCCTTCATTGTCGAGTTGATGAACAGCTTTGCCAAGCATGCACCGGTTCGGTCGCGCCTGGTGCTCAAGAACCACCCTCTGGATCCAGGGCTTGTCGACTTCGGCGCAGTTGTAAAAAATCTGGCAGTTTCACGGGGTCTGGCGGATCGCGTCGATTTTATCGACGGTGGCAATCTGGCCGAGCTGTGCCGCGCATCCGAAGGCATGGTGGTCAATAATTCCAGCGCGGCCTTGTCGGCTCTCGGTTTCGGGACGCCGGTAAAGGTGTTGGGCAAGGCCTTCTTTAATTTCGAAGGTTTGACCTGTCAGAAATCGCTGCACGAATTCTGGAAACATCCGAAACCGGCTGATCCAGAACTGTTCAAACGGTTCAGGGCGCATGTGCTGGCCAAGGCGCAGATCAACGGTAATTTTCACGAACCGAGAGTTATTCGACGCACTGCCCGTGCGATTGCGGCACGTCTAGTGCGCCTAGATAGCTGATTTCTTCTTTTAAATTCGGACTTTCCACAGGCTGTGGCGTCTAGGCCACCCTAGGCCGCTGTCATTTTTTTGTCACGTTTCTGTCGCCCAAATTTATGTTCCAGCGACTAAATCCCCGTTCATCAAATGAACAAGTACCTCCCTCCTTTCACCTCGGGGGTACGACAAAGGGGATAACCGTTGTCCAATTTTGCTCGCAGCCTGACCTTCGGCGCATCGGCTATCGCCATTGTGCTTGGCATGGCCACCACCGCTTCGGCGCAGTCGACTGGTACTGCAGCTGTTGAAGTCGAACAGGTCGTTGTGACTGGCCGCCGTGGGCCGCGCACTATCGATGGTGCCATCGTCGCAGAAAACGTCGGTAAGTCGCGTTCGACCATCACCCAGGAGTTCATCGAAACTCAGGCTGCTGGCCAGACGATCAACGAAGTCCTGAACCTGGTTCCGGGCATGAGCTTCACCAACAACGATGCCTATGGTGCTTCGGGCGGCAACATCCGTCTGCACGGCTTCGACGGTCCGCGCATCTCGCAGACGTTCGACGGCATGCCGATGAACGACTCGGGCAACTACTCGCTCTACACCAACCAGCAACTGGACTCGGAACTGATCGGCTCGGCGTCGGTCAATACGGGCACCACCGACGTTGACTCCCCGACGGCGTCGGCTTCGGGCGGCACCATCAACCTGAGCTCGATCAAGCCGGCTATGGACTTTGGCGGTCGCATCAAGGGTTCGCTGGGCGACTTCAACTTCAAGCGCGTATTTGCGCAAGTGGATACCGGCGAGATCGGCCCGTGGGGCACGAGCGCATGGATTGCCTATTCGGACCAGTCGTACGACAAGTTCAAGGGCGTGGGCGACCTGAACAAGACCCAGTACAACTTCAAGATCTTCCAGCCGATCCGTGACAATGGCGACTTCGTCTCGCTGGCCGGTCACTGGAACCGCAACCGCAACAACAACTATGCGGACCTGCAGCTGCAGCGTAACGCAGACGGTTCGGCCAGCCTGGCCAACGGCGTGACCTGGGACAGCGATTTCGACACCAAGTACAAGGCTCCGACCTTCGTCAATGGTCAGGCCGATGTCGATACCAACAGCAACCGCTACTGGGCTCTGCGTCAAAACCCGTCGGACACGGGCAACATCCGTGCACAGTCGCGCTTCACCCTGCGTGACAACCTGATCTTCACCTTCGATCCGTCGTTCCAGTACACGCTGGCGACCGGTGGCTCGGGTCAGTTCGTTCTGTCGGAAACCGATCGTACGATCCGTGGTTCGAAGACCACGGGCGGCGTTGACCTGAACGGCGACGGCGACATCCTGGACAGCGTGCGCGTTCACTCGACCAACAACACGCACACCCAGCGTTACGGCATCAGCTCCTCGCTGATCTGGAAACTGTCGGACTCGCAGACCCTGCGCGCCGCCTACACCCTGGACAATGCCCGTCACCGTCAAACCGGCCTGAACAGCAAGATCGACTTCTCGGACCCGACCGATCCGCGCTTCTTCGATCCGTTCGCCGGTCTGCGTGACGAGGAACACCGTATCGTCAACCTGGACGGTTATGAAATCCGTTCGCGTGACCGCCTGTCTTACGCCATCCTGAACCAGTTCGCTGTCGAATATGCGGGCCGTTTCCTGAATGACACCCTGCGTGTCAACGCCGGCGTTCGCGTTCCTTTCTTCAAGCGCGAAATGAACCAGAACTGCTACTCGCAATCGAAGAGCAGTTCGGTTGTTTGCTCGACCGAAACTGCGGTCAAGCAAGCGGACGGCACCTACAAGGTCGGCACCCGCAGCGGGAGCTACATTGCGCCTTACTCGCGTGAAGTAGAGTTCGACGACATCCTGCCGAACATCAACGTCAGCTGGAACTTCAGCGGTGACCACTCGGTCTACGGCTCGTTCGCCCAGTCGCTGACCCTGCCGCGTACCGACAACCTGTACACGGTCTTCTTCGACGGTAACGGCGACATCACCTCGCCGATCACCGAGCCGGAAAAGACCACGACCTACGACTTCGGCTACCGTTACCAAACGGGCGTGCTGATCGCTTCGGCCAACGTCTGGTACACCAAGTTCGACAACCGCATCGTGTCGCGTTACGACCAAGATCTGGGCGTTTCGTTCGACTCGAACGTGGGTGACGTCGACCTGTACGGCTTCGACTCGCAAGTAGGCTGGTCGCCGGTTGAAGGTCTGTCGCTGTATGCAACGGCTTCGTACACGGAATCGGAAATCGCCAACGACTATCTGGATGGCACCACGCTCATCAAGACCGGTGGCAAGTCGCTGACGGAAACGCCTGACTGGACCTTCGGTGGTCGCATCCAGTACGAAACCGGCCCGCTGCAAGTCGGCGCTCAGGTCAAGTACACGGGTGAGCGTTGGGTCACCGACGAGAACGACATGTACACCGAGGCCTATACGGTCGTGAACGCCGATGCCAAGTTCGACCTGGGCTACTTCGGCTACAAGAACTCGAACATCGCTCTGCGTGTCGTGAACCTGCTGGACGAGAAGTACTTCGGTTCGATCTCGGGTGCGTACAACGCTACGCGCAGCACGTATGCCTACCGTGGTGCACCGCGCACCATCCAGGCTACCGTTACCTACGCCTTCTAAAGACGGCGTTCCGTACGGAACGGATACAGGAAGGGGCGGTCCGGAAACGGGCCGCCCTTTCTCTTTGGGGTATAGGGCCCTATCCATTGAAGTGCAGGGCTATAAGTCTTATCTCGCCCCCTTCGCCTTCCTGTTTTCACGCCCTTTCGAGGACGCCCCGATGACCACCACCTTGATCCCTGCCGAATGGGCACCGCAGCGTGCCATGTGGGTTGGCTGGCCCAGCCATGCCGAGCTTTGGCAAGAAGACCTCGAACAGGCGCAAGACGAGGTCGAGGCTCTGGTGCGGGCGCTGGCCGGTGCCGGTGGCGTCAAGGTCAAGTTGATGACCGGGAATGACGAGGCGCTGGAACCTGCGCGCGCCCGATTTGCCGATGTTTCGGGCGTAGAGATTGTGGCTGGTCGCTTTGGCGATATCTGGCTGCGTGATACCGGCCCGATCTTTGGTCATGGCTCGGTCAGCGCCAATGCCTTCACCTTCAATGGCTGGGGCGGCAAGTACGACCTGCCGTTCGACGATGAAGTGGCCGACCAGATCGGCGAGCAGTCGGGCGTGGCTATTACCCGCCATGACTTCATCCTTGAAGGCGGCGCGGTCGATCACGATGGCGAAGGCACGGTTCTGACCACGCGCCAGTGCGTGCTGAACACCAACCGCAACCAAGGCTGGACCCAAGAAGCGGCCGAAGCGGCCTTTGCCAAGGCTCTGGGTGCCAAGAAGGTCATCTGGCTGGGTGATGGTCTGCTGAACGATCACACCGATGGTCACGTCGATAATCTGGCGCGCTTTGTTGCGCCGGGTGTCGTGGCGTGCCCGATCGCCTTTGGCGAGAATGATCCGAATGCCGACGTTTACGACGAAACGGCACGCATCCTGTCGGCTTCGACCGATGCCGCCGGTCGTCCGATCAAGGTCCTGCGTATCCCGTCGCCGGGTTTGGTCGAGGACGAGGATGGCGAGCCTATTCCGGCCAGCCACATGAATTTCCTCATCACCAACAAGGCGGTGGTTGTGCCGACCTATGGCAATGACATTGCCGCCCGTATGGCGTGCGAAGCCTTGGCCACGGTCTATCCGGACCATCAGATCATCGCATCGCCGTCGATGGCCATTCTGACCGGCGGTGGCTCGTTCCACTGCATCAGCCAGCAGGAGCCTGCATAATGACCCGCACGATTACCGTTGCCGGTATCCAGACCTCCTACGGCATGGATATTCAGGACAATATCGACAAGACCATCGTCCTGATCCGCGAGGCCGCAGCCAAGGGCGCACAGGTCATCCTGCCGCCGGAACTGTTTCAGGGGCCGTATTTCTGCGTCTCGCAGGAGGAGCACTGGTTTGCCCATGCCTATGAGTGGGACAAGCACCCGTGCGTGACGCAACTGGCCCCGATCGCCAAAGAACTGGGCGTGGCCATTCCGGTGTCGATCTTCGAGCGCGAAGGGCCGATGTATTACAACTCGCTGGTCATGCTGGATGCTGATGGCGAGGCCATGGGCGTTTATCGCAAGAGCCACATCCCTGATGGTCCCGGCTATCAGGAGAAGTATTACTTCCGCCCCGGTGATACCGGCTTCAAGGTCTGGGACACCCGTTTCGGCAAGGTGGGCGTCGGCATCTGCTGGGACCAGTGGTACCCGGAGACAGCCCGCGCCATGATGCTGCAAGGCGCAGAGGTGCTGATGTACCCGACCGCCATCGGCACCGAGCCGCATGATGACAGCCTTGACACGGCCGCCCCGTGGCAGCGCGCCATGCAGGGCCATGCTGTATCCAATGTGGTGCCTGTGGTCGGTGCCAACCGCATCGGCCATGAACAGGTGACCGAGGCAGGCCAGACCTTCTATGGCCATAGCTTTATCGCCAACCATCGCGGCGATCTGGTCGAGAGCTTTGGCCGTGACGACGAGGGCGTTCTGGTCGCCAGCTTCGATCTGGACTTCCTTGATCGCCACCGCGCAGCATGGGGCTTCTTCCGTGACCGTCGCACGGACCTTTATGGTCCGCTGACGGGCACCAAGCGCGTTTAATCTGAAAAGGCGGGGTTACATGCCCCGCCTTTTTTATGGTCTGCGATTGTCGCGCAGTATGTTGCCGGTGGCGTTGTCGCGGTCATCAATGCTGCTGCCGAACGGATAGCCCGCATCCTCGCCACAGTATGAGCGGCGGCCATTGCGGGCATTCTCGACAACAAGGCGCGGGCGCAGCCACGAAGCCCCCGTAAAGCTGTTGTTCGCGATAATATTGCCGGATGGCGTCTGGTGGCGGATCACGCCGCGCTCGCCACAGTTGCGATACAGGTAGATCCCTGCCTTGCCGTGTAGATCAAAACGGTTGCCGCTGATGGTGTTGCGCGCTGATCCGTCGACAGCGATCATCTCGCGACCTGTGCGGGTCAGGATGCGGTTGTTGCGAATGGTGTTTTGCGCGCTTTCGGCATCCAGATAGATGGCGGTGGCGGTTGTTGTGCCATCCAGTATCGAGTCTTGCAGCAGCAGTTGCATCACCCCCGGTCCGACATAGAGCGGGATGGTGCCATTGGCCGTGATACGGATCTGTTCCAGACGGATGTTGTGAGGGGCGGCCTCTTGCAGGCGCTCGGTGTGACCGTCTTGGCGCGATGAGAGGCGCAGGTCGTCATAGCTGCCATCCGCGCCCATGCCCCATACGCGCACCGCGCCAAAGACATGGCAGTTGCGCAAGGTAACATTGCTCACGGCCTGCCATTGTCCGGAGGCGGACTTTGCCGAACGTATCATCACCGTAGGGGCAGAGGCGCTGGTGGGGGCGTTCGGCTGCCCGATGCTTGCGCCATTACAGTCCAGCGTCACACCGGAGGCTTGCGGGCCCTCCAAAACGATGTGGCGGCGGATGGACTGAACGCCAGCCAAACGCGCACTACAGGTCAGTGTGTAGGGGCGGGCCGATGCAGTGGTGAGGTCCGTTATCTGCTGGGTGGTACAGGCGGGCGCAGCAGCCTCTGGCGTGGATAAACCGCTCGCCAGAAGCAGGGCGACAATCACGGCTTCTGCGACAGGGCCAAACGCTCGGCGGCGCAGGCGGGGCTGGTCTTTCCGCTGGCCTTCAGGCTTGCATATTCGAGGCGAGCCAGGGCGAGGTCGGTCTGAAACTGCGGCGTGGCGGCGGCGCGTTCAAAAACGGCCTTGCCCAGAGCTTCGCCGGTTGTGGCATCCAGCGGGTAGTGCATGGCGCATACCACACGGCTGAGCGCGATCTGGTGGCCCGTTTCGCGGGCAGCGGCAGCATGTTCGGGCGCGATGGCCGCCATGGCCTCGCCATAGGCGGCAGCGACGGTGGCGCTGCCCGACGGGTAAGAAGCCGAGGCGCGGCCGGAATCGGAAACCCGCTGGCAGGCCTCGCGTGACGGATCATCACCGACGGGGCGTGCGCGATGGGCGCGCAGTTTGGCGATGGTGGATGCCGCCTCGGAATCCTCGAACAGGCGTTGCATCAGGCGGGCGGTAGCGGGCGCAGCATTCTGGCCCGGATCGAACCGCACACCCAGCGAGCAATCGAAATGTTGCAGGGCGAAGGGAGATCGGACCTCGGCATGGCTGGTGGCCATCAGCCAGCGGTCGGTATTTTCCAGCGCGCGATAGGTGGCCGACAGGGCGCGGTCTGCGGCTTCTATGTGGCTGCCGGCCGCGGGGGGCGGGGGGACGGCATCGGCCAGAAGTTGCAGGTCGATGCGCGAAAGATAGCCCTCATGAGCGGGATCGGCACTGACGGCCTTGGGCTCGAATGCGGCGGGCGTACCGGCACAGGCCCCAAGGGCGATAGAGAAGCTGGCCACACAGACACTCGATACGAAACCTGTCTTCATGGCCTTTGACCCCCTAGCGACCCGATTTCCAGCTCAGATGTACCGATGTTTGATCATTATCGCCGGGCGAAGCAACCACCTGAACCTCGGCACCCTTGGCATTAAGGGCAGCAAAGGCGCGGGCTGTGCCCTGATTCATCGCCATGACCGGATCAAGACCGTTTGTATCAGCCAAGGCGCGGTAATGTTCGATGACCTGTTCGGGGGTATCGGAGGTCGTAAACTCGGCCATGCCACCGGGGCCGTCGGCACCATCGGCTGTGACAGGCGGATTCAGCAGGGTTGCACCGGGATAAAGGCTGGCAAAGACGGGCGCGTTGGCGGCCAGTGGTTGCAACTCGGCGCTGGGCGTAGCCTTGGCCGCAGGGGCGGGCAGCGCTTTGGTCGTGGTCGCTTGTGCGTCGGCGACAGGCGCATTGCCATCCGTGTCGCTACAGGCGGCAAGGCTGCCTGCCAGTGCCATGACAGCAATAGTTTTTGCGTAGGAATTCATAACCCGATCACATCCCAAGCCATGGATTAAACCCATAACTGAACCATTGGCGCGACCGCAGCAAGGCACCATTGCGGTATTCGTGTCTCATTGTTTTCATAGGTAATATTACAGGCACACCCCATCCTGATGTGGCGGGCTTATTTCATCTTGAACCGTCCGTACGCGACGTGATCGAGCATTGTGAAAAAGCGTCACCGGAGTGCGCAAGGCAAAGAAAAACCCCGATGGATAATCCATCGGGGCTTTCCTTAAACAGAGGCGTAAAGCGCGCTGTTTCGACTTATTTGCCGAACAGCTTGGCGAAGTTGCGAGCTTCGCGCGTCTTCCATGCGCCACGGTGATAGGCGTCCGAACCGATCAGCGGCACAACCGTGGTGGCTTCGGCGAAGACCATTTGTTCGTAGGTGGTCGAAACCTTGCCCCACGAAGCGGCTTCCTTGAGGGTCGAGGACGAGCAGGCACCGTCACGCACGTCGGCGACAGTGATCTGGATGGCATATTTGTGCATTTCAGCTTCGACGCCGAGGATTTCAGCGCAGACAACGGTGTCTTGCGCGAAGTTCTTCGGAACGCCGCCGCCAACCATGAACAGGCCGGTGGTGCCAGCGGCGATCTTGATGTCGGTCAGTTCGCGGAAGTCGGCAACCGCGTCGATGCACATGTAAGGCTTGCCGGCAGCGGCGCGTTCTTTCTGGTGCTTGACCAGACCGAAGCCAGCCGACGAGTCGACGAAGGCCGGGCAGAAGATCGGCACGCCTTTTTCATAGGCGGTCTGGATCAGCGAACCGGTCTTCTTGGCATTGCCTTCCGACAGCCACTTGCCCATTTCCCAGATGAACTCGCGCGACGAATACGGGCGCGGCTCGAGGCTGTTGGCGATTTCCAGGATGGTGTGGTCGCAAGCTTGCAGCTCTTCTTCATCGATATAGGTATCGTAGATACGGTCGATGTAGTTTTCGCGCAGGACGTTGTCGTCTACCTGGCTGTCAGCTTGGTAGTGCTTGTAGCCAAGGGCTTCGAAGAAATCCATGTCGACGATCGAGGCGCCGGTGGCGACCACGGCGTCGATCATGTTGTTCTGAACCATGTCACGATAAACGTGCATGCAGCCACCAGCCGAGGTCGAACCGGCGAGGATCAGCCACGGCGAGCACTCTTTGTCTTCCAGAGCCATGTTGAAGATGTCGGCGGCGCGAGCCGTGTCGCGCGACGAGAAGGACATCTTGCGCATCGAGTCGATGATCGGACGGGCGTCAAAGGACGAGATATCGACGTGCTCGACAGTGTTGTTGAGCAGTTGTGCTTTCATGTTCGACTGAGCGGTCATTTCAGCGGTTTCCCTAAAGATTTGAGCGCCCGTCTTAAACGAAACAGCGACCCGGACGGAGCGACGGGCCGCTATCTATACAAACGCCCCATGACGCTTTTGGCGCCATAGGACATTTTGAACCGGTTCCCGCAGGAACCGGTCCGTATCTGGTGGTTATTTCCGGCGCTTGCGCTGGCCAGCCTTGCCCTTGGGGCGCGACAGACGAACGATCTTGCGCGAGTTCTCCTCGGCCGTCGTGCGGACGGTCGGGATCGAACGCGGGGCCAGACCATAGAGCGAGGCCATCGGCGCATCCTCGACGACAGCAATGTCGTGCGAGCCATAGCCGTTGAAGCCGGTGCTCATGGCAACGCCATAGGCGCCCATCATGCCGATTTCGATGAAGTCGCCTTCACGGACATCGGCAGGCAGCCAGAACGGGCCGGGCATGTGGTCGATGCTGTCGCAGGTCGGACCATAGAAGCGGAAGGGCTTCATTTCCGACGCGCTTTCAGCGTCACGAACCAGCTTGGTCGGGAACGGCCAGCGCGAGTGCGTCGCATCGAACAGCGACCCGTAGGAGCCGTCGTTCAGATAAAGGGCATCGCCCTTGCGCAGATCGACACGGCACAGGATCGACGAGCTTTCGGCCACGATCGAACGGCCCGGTTCGCACCACAGTTCCGTGGTTTCCGATACCGGCATTTCCGCGAAGCCACGGTGAATGGCATCGGCATATTCCTGAAGGTCCGGCGGGACCATGCCCGGATAGACCGACGGGAAGCCGCCGCCGACATCGACGATATCGACGAACACGCCAGCCTTCTTGATGGCGCGACCGACCTGGGTCATCGCAGCCTCATAGGCCGACGGACGCATGCACTGCGAACCGACGTGGAAGCTGATCCCCATCAGGCCGTCCTCGACTGCCTGGCGGGTGGCCAGCAGCAGGGCGGGGGCCTGGTCCAGCGAAACGCCGAACTTGCCCGACAGCGAATAGGCAGCACCGTCAGCGGACACGCCCATGCGCACAATCAAATTCAGATCGCTTGCAAACTCGGTCGCTTCGAGGATTTTTTGCAGCTCGTCATGGCTGTCCAGCACAAAGGTGCGGACATTATAGTCATGATAGGCGCTCTTGATCGCACCACGGCTCTTGACCGGATGCATAAAGGCCAGACGGGCATCGGCGCTGACCGAACGTACCAGTTCGATCTCGGCGATGGAGGCCACGTCAAAGGCATTGACGCCCGTCTCCACGAGGGTCTCGATGACCCAGCGCGAAGGGTTCGCCTTCACTGCATAGAAGACGTCTGCCTTGAGATTATTCTGGAACCAGCGCGCTGCTACGGCAACCGAGGCCGGACGCACAAGTGCGACAGGACGCTCGGGGGACCGCTCACGGACCAGGTCCAGGGGAAGTTGGTACGTGCGCAATTCACGTAACCCCCTGTTAATTGTTAAACCCAGACCGGCGTTAGCGGCGCAAGAGGACCTTACGGGGTCCGCCGGAAATCGCGATATGGGGTTATTATGCCTCAATGTAAAGAGGTAATTTTAAGGCAAGGCGAGCGTCGTTATAAAGCCGTAATGTACGTAGTTTTCCTTATAATACGCATGTCTGAAACAACGCGCACTGGACGAAAACGCTGCATACATGTCATTAAGACTTGCCCTTGCGCCGTTCTCGCGTCATGCGGCGCCCCTTTATCTTAACCTCACCCAACGGGTTCATGAGTTCTTCCAACATCGCCGTCGCGTCGGTACGCGGCGTCTCGAAGACCTACGGGGCCAGAAAGGCTCTCGACGGCGTGTCCGTCGAGGTCGGCGCCGGTGAAATGGTCGCCCTGATTGGTCCTTCGGGTTCGGGCAAGTCCACCTTGCTGCGCTCGATCACTGGTCTTCATCCGATTGATCCCGGCGGGACAATCACCGTATTTGGCGACGTCGTTCAGCAGAACGGGCGCGTAACCCGGTCTGTGCGCCGTGCGCGCGGTCGCCTGGGCATGATCTTCCAGCAGTTCAATCTGGTGGGACGTCTCAGCCTGTTTTCCAACGTTATGCTGGGTGCGCTGGGTCGTCTGCCTGCGTGGCGCGGCTTCTTCGGGCTCTGGCCCAAGGCCGACCGCGAGATGGCTATGGCCGCTCTGCACCGCGTTGGCGTGTCCGAATATGCCCCGCAGCGTGCCAACACCCTGTCGGGTGGCCAGCAGCAGCGTGGCGCCATTGCCCGTGCCCTTGTGCAAGGCGCGCAGGCTATTCTGGCCGACGAGCCTGTCGCCTCGCTTGATCCGGTTTCCGCCCGCAAGGTGATGGAACTGCTGGTCGAGTTGAACAAGCGCGACGGTCTGGGTGTCATCGTAACCCTGCACCAGGTTGATTATGCGATCCGCTATTGCGACCGCGTCATCGCCCTGCAGAAGGGCAAGATTGTTTATGACGGACCGGCCACCGGTCTGGATACGCAACGCCTGATCGAAATCTACGGTCCCGAATACGAGGACGCGTTCTGGGAGGCCAAGGCATGACCCAATTCAATCTGTCGCGTCGTGCGCTGGCGGCTGTTGCCGGCGCCGTTCTGGCACTGGGCGTTGCGGCTTGCGGTTCGGGCGACAAGCCCGCATCGGGCAGCATGGAAGAAGTCAAATTCGCCATTCTTCCGGCCGAGGGCCAATCGTCCTCCGGCCCGCTGTGGCAACCGCTTCTGGACGACATGTCCAAGTCGATCGGCGTGCCTGTAAAGCCGTACTTCGCTTCGAACTATACGGTTCTGGTTGAAGCCATGCGTGGCAACCAGATCCAGGCGGCCTGGTTCCCGGCCAAGACGGCGATCGAAGCCATCGAGCGCGCCAATGGCGAGGTTGTGGCCCGGATCGTCGATCCGAACGGTCTGGACAGCTATCAGTCGACCCTGATCGTCAAAAAGGGTTCGGGTATTACGCTTGAAGACGTGATGTCGTGTGGCAAGAAGTATGACTTCGGTATCGGTGATGCCCTGTCGACCTCGGGCACGCTGGCTCCGCTGACCTTCCTGTTCAATCCGGCTGGCATCAGCCCCGAGCAGTGCTTCAAGACCGTGCGCGCGGCCAACCACCAGGCGAATTCGTTCGCGGTGGCCAATGGTCTGGTGCAGGTTGCGACCTCGAACACCATCAATGCCATCACCGTGAAGCGCCAAAATCCGGCGATCTCGGCGCAACTGGAAGAAATATGGCGTTCGCCGCCGATGCCGGAAGCCGGTATCGTCGTGCGCAACGACATTGATCCGGCCGTGAAGGAAAAGATCCGTACCTTCTTCCTGACCTATGGTCGCGGTGAAGGTCCGGAAGCCGAGCGTCAGCGTCAGATCCTGCTGGCCCTGAACTATTCGGGCTTCAATCCGGCTGACGAAAGCTATCTGAATCCGATCCGCGAGATGATTGCGGACCAGAATCTGACCGACGCCAAGAAGAAGGGCGACAAGGCGGCTGCCGAACGTGCCGAGGCGGAACTGAACCGTCTGCGTGCCCTGCGCGAGGTTCAACCTTGACCGCATCTGTAACGCCTTCGGCCACTGCTACGGCCGTTCCCAAGCCTCCCGTCAAGTCGATGGGGGCCTGGGCCCTCGACGCCATGATCTGGGGTGGTGTGGCGCTGCTTCTGATCATCAGCATCGACGCCGTCGATCTGAAGAACGTCTCGCGCCTGTTTACCAATGCCGAGAACATGAAGGGCTTCGCACACGATCTGCTGCGCCCGAATTGGGATGACTGGCAGCTGTATGTTTCCAAGATGTGGGAAACGATCCAGATCGCGCTTTGGGGCACCTTCCTGGCCATCTTCCTCGGTGTGCCGATGGGTCTGGCAGCCGCGCGCAATATTGCCCCTGTATGGGTGGTAACGCCCGTGCGCTGGATCATGAACGCCCTGCGCTCGATCCCCGATCTGGTTATGGGTCTGCTGTTCGTTGTTGCTGTGGGCCTTGGTCCTCTGGCCGGTGTTCTGGCCATCGCGCTGAACACGGCCGGTGTTCTGGCCAAGCTGTTCTCCGAAGCGGTTGAATCCATCGACAAGGGTCCGGTTGAAGGCGTTCGCGCCACCGGTGCTCCGAAGCTGCACGAAATCATGTGGGGCGTTATTCCGCAGGTCGCGCCGCTGTGGACCTCGTTTGCCCTCTACCGCTTTGAATCCAACAGCCGCTCGGCCACCGTGCTGGGTCTGATTGGTGCGGGCGGTATCGGTCAGGTGCTGTTCGACCGTATGAACGGCTTCGATTACAGCTCGGTCTCGGCCATCGTGATCATCGTTGTGGTTGCTGTGACGCTGATCGACATGCTGTCGCAAGCGATGCGCAAGCGTCTGCTGTAACCGCGTCAGGTTTACGCAGACTGTCACAAAAGGTCTGGCCGGACCGTCACAAATCGTCTCTATGCGCATCATATTGATGATTTGAGAGGTCCGGCCATGACTGTCCTTCCGACCCGCCTGTTTAAAGTTTCAGCCTGTGTAGCGGCCTTTGCCGCTCTGGCCGCCTGTGGCGAGGGCTCCTCTTCGGGGGCTCCCGGTAACCAAAAAGCCCGTGCGGGCGTTTGGGCCGCCGGTTCTTCTACTGTTTTCCCGTTTGTGACCCGCGTGGCCGAAAACTTCGGCCGCAACAATGCCGGTGGCGCACAGCCCCGCGTTGAAGCCCTGGGCACCGGCGGCGGCATTCAGGCCTTCTGCTCGGGCATTGGCCCCTCGACCCCCGACATTGCCAATGCTTCGCGCCAGATGAAGCAGAGCGAGTTCGACCGCTGCGTCGAAAACGGTGTCACCGACATTATCGAACTGAAGATCGGCTATGACGGTATCGTTGTGGCCACGGCCCGCAATGGCGCATCGTTCGATCTGCGCCTGCAAGACCTGTATATGGGTCTTGCCAAGGAAGTTCCGGGTGCGGACGGCAAGTTTGTTGCCAACCCGAACACGGCGTGGAATCAGGTGAATCCGAACCTGCCATCGCAACGCATCCAGGTTTACGGGCCGCCGCCGACCTCGGGCACGCGCGATGCCTTCCTTGAACTGGGCATGGCTCCCGGTGGCGAGAAGGTTCCGGCTGTGGCCGCGCTGAAGGGTGACAAGGCCCGCTTTGAAGCCCTGACCCACACCCTGCGTGAAGATACGCTGTGGATCGACTCCGGCGAGAACGACAACGCTATCGTTCAGACCCTGACCCGCACGCCGGGTTCGCTGGGCGTGTTCGGCTTCTCGTTCCTTGAGCAGAACATGGACACCGTGAAGGCCGAGACGATTGACGGTGTTGCGCCGTCGATCGAGGCGATTGCCGACGGTTCCTATCCGCTGGCCCGTAGCCTGTATGTCTATGTGAAGAAAGCACACATCGGCGTCATTCCGGGCCTGCAGGACTTCGTTATGGAGTTCATGTCGGAAGGTTCGGCCGGTCGTGGCGGCTATCTGCAAGACCGCGGTCTGGTACCGCTGGGTGCAGAAGAACTGGCCGCAGAGCGCGCCAAGGCCACCAGCCAAACAGTCATGGCCCGCCCGAACTAAGGCGAGCGCCTTGAAGCCAAAAAGAAACGCCCCGAAGAGAACTTCGGGGCGTTTTTGTTTTGAGGGAACCGGATCAAGCCGCCTGTTTGCGTCTCAGGCGGGCGATGCGGCGCAGACGGCGCCAGAAGCGGCCACGCTGGGGTTCCGGATAGGGTTGCAGGTTCTCGACGAACTGCTCCGCCGAGGCGCGCCAGCTGAACTTTTCGGCATAGGCGCGCACGGCTTTGCGGTCGAGCTTCAGGCATTCAAGGCAGGCGATTCTCAGATCGTCATTGATGACGCCTGCGCCCGAGTTTGGAATGATGTCGATCGGCCCGTGGGCAGGGAAGGCGGCGACCGGCGTGCCGGTGGCCATGGCTTCCAGAATCACCAGCCCGAACGTGTCGGTCCAACTGGGGAAGACGAAGACATCGGCATCGGCAAAGCAGCGGGCCAGATCATCACCAAACTTGGCACCGAGGAATTTGGCTTCGGGATATTTTTCCTGAAGCTCGGCGCGCGCCGGACCATCACCGACGATGATCTTGGTGCCGGGCAGGTCCTGTTCGAGGAAGGTCTCGATATTCTTCTCGACGGCCACACGGCCCACATTCAGGAAGAACGGGCGCGGCCAGTCCTTGCCGCCCAGTTCGTCAAAGATGGGCGCGAGGTCGGGATTGAAAACATCCGTGTCCACACCGCGAGTCCACGGCGAGACATTGCGGAAGCCGTGCTCGGTCAGTTCGTCACGCAAGGTCGGCGTCGCCACCATCAGGCGCCCCGACGGCTTGTGGAACCACTTCATATAGGCATAGCCGACCTGCACCGGAATCGGGAAACGGGCCGAGACGTATTCGGGGAATTTGGTGTGGTAGCTGGTGGTGAAGGGCAGCTTCCACTCGATGCAGATGCGCCGCGTGGCAATGCCCAGCGGCCCTTCGGTGGAAATATGCACGGCCTCGGGCTCGAAAGCGCGCAGGCGCTCGCGGATTTCCTCTTCGGCCCCGAGGGCGAGACGGATTTCCGGATAGGTCGGGCAGGGGATAGTTTTGAACTGGTTGGGTTCAATCACCTCGACCTCATGACCCATGGCGCGGCATTCAGCCACGGTGCGGGTCAGAGTGCGGACGACGCCGTTGACCTGAGGTTCCCAGGCGTCAGTGACCAGAACGATACGCATGAAGTCGATTGGGCCTTCCAGCCGTTTCGGAGATTCAACCAGTTGTAGCGACTTGCTGTGACGAAGGCGAGACATCAAAGCGATGCTGTCCGGTCACGCTCGCGCGAGGCGACTGTCCGTGCTAGATTTAGTCTCGTCAAAGACAATACGGCTTTATGCTCAAAATCCCGAAGCACATTCGGGCTGTGAGTGCATATAGGCGAGAATTCACAGGAGTGAATTTATGTTGCCGAGCGAGCTTCATCATTGGGACGACCTGGATCGCAACAAGTTCCGCGACGAGCGAGAAACCGTTGTAGACCTTTTGTCCCGACCTAACCTGAATCAGGGCGAGCGCGCCACGGTTCTGGCCGAGGCGACCGCACTGGTCGAGCATGCCCGCCAGAGCCAGAAGAAGCAGGGCGTCGTTGAAAGCTTCTTACAGGAGTTCTCGTTAGGCACTCAAGAGGGTCTGGCGTTGATGACGCTGGCCGAAGCGCTGCTGCGCACGCCGGATTCGATGACCCGCGACCGCCTGATCTCGGAAAAAATTGGCTCGGCCGACTGGGCCAGCCATATGGGCCAGTCGGACAGTGCGCTGGTTAACTTCTCCAGCTTCGGTCTGATGATTGCGGGCAAGCTGGTCGAGCCGGAAGACGAGATCAAACGCGACCTTCCCAACTATCTTAAACGTCTTGCCGGTCGTCTGGGCGAGCCGGTGATCCGTCAGGCCGTAGGCACGGCTGTGAAGATCATGGGCGAACAGTTCGTGGTGGGCCGCACCATCGAAGGCGCCCTGAAGCGTTCGGATAAAGAAGGCTGGCTGTGCAGCTTCGACATGCTGGGCGAAGGGGCCCGCACGGTCGCCGACGCCGAGCGTTATGAAAAAATCTATGGCGATGCCATCGAGGCTGTCGGCAAGACCGCTTCGGGCCAAGGGCCGGAAGTGGGCCATGGCGTATCGGTCAAGCTGTCGGCGCTGTCGCCGCGCTATCAGGCCGTACAGGAAGACCGCGTCTGGGAAGAGCTATACCCGCGCATCCTGCGTCTGGCCCAGATCGCCGCCAAATACGACATCAACTATACGATCGACGCCGAAGAGGCCGACCGTCTGGCGCTGTCGCTGAAGCTGCTGGAGCGCCTGTGCGCCGAGCCTTCACTGGGCAACTGGAAGGGCCTCGGCCTTGCCGTTCAGGCCTATCAAAAGCGCACGACCGAGACGATCCAGTCGCTGATCGACCTGTCCAAGCGCACAAACCGTCGTCTGATGGTGCGTCTGGTCAAGGGTGCCTATTGGGACACCGAGATCAAGCTGGCTCAGGTTAATGGCCGCACCGACTATCCGGTGTTCACGACCAAGCCTGCAACCGATCTGAACTATCTGGTTTGCGCACGCATGATGATCGAGGCTGCGCCTCACATCTATTGCCAGTTCGCCACCCACAATGCTCACACGCTGGCGGCTGTGCGTCGTATGGCGCGTGACCGCAATGTCGTTATCGAGCACCAGCGCCTGCACGGCATGGGCGAAGCCCTGTACGAGGCGGCCGGTGGTCTTTGGGCGGACGAAAAGCTGATCGTGCGCGCCTATGCGCCGGTTGGCGGCCACGAAGAACTGCTGCCCTATCTGGTGCGTCGTCTGCTTGAGAACGGTGCCAACTCCTCCTTCGTGCACGCCCTGCTGGACGAGCGCGTACCGGCTGCTGATGTGGCCGCTGATCCTATCACAGCTGTCGAGGCCCAGCCCGACCGCCATCCCAAGATTGCAGTACCCATGAACATCTACGGTGACCGCCAGAACTCCCTCGGCCGCGACTACTCGACCGCCGAAGCCCGCGACGCCCATGCTGTGGCGCTCAAGGCGGTGGATGGCGAGACGCTGACGGCAGGCCCGATCATCGGTGGTAAGCTGCTGGCCGGAACGAACGCTCAGGACGTGACCAACCCGTATGACCGCGCTCAGGTCGTCGGCAAAACCTCGGACGCCACGCCGGAACAGGTCGATCAGGCCGTCCGCAAGGCTGCCGAAGCACAGGTGGCATGGGATAAGCTGCTGGGTTCCGGCCGTGCGCCGGTCCTGCGCGCCATGGCCGATGCTCTGGAAGCCGACATGGACCGCATGGTCGCCATCCTGTCGCGTGAAGCCGGCAAGACCTTGAACGACGGCGTGGCCGAGGTTCGCGAAGCCGTCGATTTCCTGCGCTATTACGCCATGCTGGCCGAGAAGGACTTTGTGGGGCGCGAGACGCTGAAGGGCCCGACGGGCGAAGTAAACCAACTGGTCCTGCATGGCCGTGGCGTGTTCGCTGCCATCAGCCCGTGGAACTTCCCGCTGGCCATCTTCACCGGCCAGATCGCTGCGGCACTGGCTGCGGGTAACGCTGTTGTGGCCAAGCCTGCCGAGCAGACCCCTCTGGTCGCGGCAGAAGCTGTTCGTCTTTACCACAAAGCGGGTCTGAATCCTGACCTGCTGGCGCTGGTTCCGGGCCGTGGCGAGACGGTTGGCGTGGCTCTGACCTCGCACCCGATGATTGACGGCGTGGCCTTTACCGGCGGCACCGATACCGCCAACGCTATCAACCGTGGTCTGGCGAACCGCCAGGGCCCGATCATCCCGTTCATCGCCGAAACCGGTGGCCTGAACGGTATGTTCGTGGATACGACGGCGCTGAAAGAACAGATCATCGACGATGTGATCCTGTCGGCCTTCGGTTCGGCAGGTCAGCGTTGCTCGGCCCTGCGCATCCTCTATGTACCGCACGAAGCCGCCGATGCCCTCATTGAAGGCCTGAAGGGCGCACTGGCCGTTCAGGTGATCGCAGATCCGTCCGATCCCAAGACCGATATCGGTCCGGTGATCGACGCCGAAAGCCGCGAGAACCTCGAAAAACACGTCGCGCGTCTGGAAAAAGAAGCCAAGATCATTGCGCGCGGTACCCTGCCGGCAGATGCCGCCAAGGGGGACCTGTTCGCACCGGTCATCGCCGAAATCCCGACACCGGACTTCTTGGAGCGCGAAGTGTTCGGCCCGATCCTGCACGTCTATCGCTATGATGCGAAGAAGCTGAAGGAAACGGCCTCGGCTCTGGCGGCGCGCGGCTTTGGCCTTACGCTGGGCGTTCACAGCCGCATCGACGCCTTCGCCGAAGAAGTGATGGCGCTGGTTCCAGCTGGCAACGTCTATGTGAACCGCTCGATCATCGGTGCTGTTGTCGGCGTCCAGCCGTTCGGCGGCGAAGGCCTGTCCGGCACCGGCCCGAAGGCTGGTGGTCCGAACAGCCTGATCCGCTATGCGTCAGAAAAAGCCATTAGCATCAACATCGCCGCCCAAGGCGGTGATCCGGCGCTGCTGAACCTGTAATACTGTAAATATTTAAAAATCTGGGGGCGCTCTTTGAATGGGGCGTCCCCAGGATCGTTTAAAATGAGAGTTTTTATTTGGTAAATTGGGCGGTCTGGTTTACCGCCTGAGGTATCAGCTCTCGGCGGTTTGCAATCAATGTTACAAGCTATGAAGCCTTTTGAGCTTCTAAGAAAAAATTCACGCATCATTGGCGCTATGATGATGCGTGAAATTGTTACACGTTATGGACGTGAAGGTCTCGGCTTCTTCTGGCTAGCCGCCGAACCATTACTCTTTTGTCTGTTCGTAATTGTGCTGTGGTCGTTTATGCGGGCAAATAATGAACACGGTATAGGTTTGGGCCCGTTCGTTATGACCGGCTATATGAGCATGCTTATTATTCGGCATGTGCTGTCATCTTGTATGGCCGCGGTTCAGGCGAATGTGGGGTTACTTTACCATCGCCAAGTATCGATTATACATATTTACGCCTCTAGAATTGTGCTTGAATTTTTAGGAAATTCTATTGCATTTCTGATTGTGTATATAATTTTGTTAATGCTGTCACAGGTTCAGTTGCCTAGCGATGTAATTTTACTGATCGGTGGGTGGACCTTGTTGTTAGTGCAGTCGGCAGGCGTGTCCTTGATACTGTCAGGGATGGCGATGCGGTATGATTTCATTGATCGCATTGTGCCTGTTTTGCAGTATGGATTAATTCCCATCTCTGGCGCATTCGTGATGGCAGCGTGGTTGCCGCAAGAGTTCCGAGACATTTTGTTGCGTATTCCTTTTCCGCATGCAGTGGAAATGATCCGCGCGGGGGTGTTTGGGGAATTTGTGAAAACATACTACGACGTCAACTATGCTGTTTTGTGGGCCATTGGTTTGAATATTCTTGGCTTGCTGCTTGTTTCGCGTGCTCGACACTATTTGGATGTAGAGTGAGGACTTTTGATCATGGTCAATAAAATTGAGTATATGGGCCCTTTAGACCGCCCAATACATCCAAAACCGAAGCCAAAAATCTCTCCGGTCGCGAAAGCTTTCGGTGTCATAGTCGTTCTCCCTACGATTGCGGCGGCAGTTTATTATATAGGGCTGGCAGCACCCCAGTATGAGTCGGAAGCGCGTTTTGTCGTGAGATCTGCGGAGCAGAATCAACCGAGCGCTTTTGGCCTCGCGCTGCAAGGTGTCGGTATCTCTGGAAGCCAGACTGACGTCTTTGCGGTCCATGAGTATATCAAATCCCGAGACGGTATGGACTCGGCGAATAAGGCGGTTTCTATAGAAAAGGCTCTCGGTCGGCCTGTTGTCGACTTCCTGGCGCGCTACCCACGATTTTGGGAGTCCAAAGACGTCGAGACCGAGTACAAGGCTTACCTACGGCATGTGACGGTTGGCTACGATTCCACTACGGGTATTAGTACTTTGCGAGTACGAGCTTTCGCTCCTACAGATTCCGAAAAGCTGGCTGTGGCGCTTCTGGATAGTGGTGAGGTGCTTGTCAATTCTCTTAACCAGCGTTCTTATGAGAATGCGATTAAGGACGCTGGTGAGGCTGTTCGAAAAGCAGAGTTGAATCTGCTGGCCTCACAAAACGAGCTTTCCACGTACAGAAACCAAGAGGCTTTCGTTGATCCTGCAAGGACAGCGCAAGAGGCTAATGGTCTGATTACAGATCTGTTGACGAATCTTGCTGTAGCCAAGGCTGAACGCTCACAAATGATGGCTCTGGCACCGCAGAGCCCTGAACTTGCACGGTTGAATGCCCGGATCCGTGCCTTTGAGGCACAAATTTCCGAAGAGCGTATGAAAATCGCTGGGAATGTAAGTTCGCTGGCCTCCAAGATCGGTGAATATGAGCGGTTGGAGTTGAATCGCGAGGTTGCAGGTCGTGAACTCGTTCAGGCGAGAACCAGCCGTGAAGCTGCTGAGCGACAGGCTAGTAGCCAAAAGCTCTATCTGCAGCGCATTGTTGAACCCAAGGCTGCAGCGGTACCGACCTACCCCAATCGGTTGCGCGGTATTTTGACGGTTCTGACGGTTTGCTTTGCAGCTTTCAGCCTAGGTTGGCTGGTTTGGGCGAGCATACGTGAGCACAGGCACGCATAAACATGATTGGAGTTGAAGTACACAACCTCACTATGCGGTACCGTGAATCAAAAAAAACTGCGGTTTTTGAGGATCTGAACTTTAAGCTGGAACATGACTCACGACTGGCGTTGTTGGGGCGGAATGGTCAGGGAAAATCGACCCTGATTAAACTTCTCGGCGGTGTACTTCAGCCAACCTCGGGCCAAATTGACTGGCATATCCGCTCGTCGTGGCCGATTGGTTTTGGTGGAGGCTTTCAGGGAAGTTTGACGGGGCGAGACAATATTAAATTTCTCAGCCGTATATATGATGTCGATTTTGAAGAAATTTTGGACACGGTTGAGGCTTTTGCCGAACTGGGCGCTGCGCTCAATCGTCCTGTTAAGCAGTACTCGTCGGGTATGCGCGCAAGATTGGCTTTCGGCCTGTCTCTTGCAATCGATTTCGATTGTTACATGATCGATGAAATCGTTGCTGTAGGCGATGCGAGATTTCAGCTCAAATGCCGTGAGGAACTGTTCGAAAAGCGCTCGCAAAATTCATATATAATGGCGTCGCATGATCTCTCATTGGTTCAAGAAACCTGTGACACAGCTATTATTTTAGAGAGTGGGAAGGTAAAAATTTACTCGGATATTGAAGAGGCTATTGATGTATATCAATGGTTGAGAGCGTTATGAGCACTAACATAAATATTTTTATTGTTCCCGGGTTAAATTTTGATTCGTGGATGCACAAAATCCGATCAGCTTGTGCGGCACAGCAGATTGATTGTTTAGAGTACTGGGGCGCTGGCGAGATTCCGGTTAGTGAAAATAGATCAATAACGCTCCATTTTTCAGAAACGATAGAAGTGGGCATTGTAGACTATGTGATACTTCCGTCTTTTGATGAGTCATTAAGCGGATGCAAAAATTTATATAAATTTCAATCTTTTGCACTGCGTAGATTAACGAGCGGAAAAGTATCATTTGCGTTAAATGCGTATAAAGAAGGGGCTAAGTTGCTGAGCCCCTATTCTAATTCGACTGTCATTGATCCTATCGGTTGCAAAATCGATTTTAAGTCCGTTGAGCATGAAGTTGAACTAAATTTTCATAATGTATACGATTTGTATTTTCCTGCTAATGTAATAGAAAATATTTTTAATTTAAAATCGACTTCAGAATCTAAGTATCTTAAAGATTTTATTGATGTATCTGGCAGAGCGCGTCAGTTGCTGAGTATTGATAGTCTTTCTTTCCCTCAGGGGAAGTGGCGATGCGATCTTGAGTTCAGCATTGATCAAGTCCTTACAGCTATGAGCTTAGGAGTTCGGTGGGGAAGTTTAAAAAATTTTAATGAAGCAATTGCTGAGGTAGGTGCCAGTGGCAAATATAGAGTTTCTCTAATTTGTACACCTGAAGGTGTGGAGTATTTTAACCTTAGCATTTTTACGTGCCATCCCCTGTTTACTGGTTCATTAAAAGTTGAAAATCTTCAACTTTTAATGGTTGAGGACTTGTAGATAGTTTTAAAAATTGCTGCTATTGGGGTGGGAATTGTTTCAAACTCCAATGCTTAAGGACTAGGTATGGCAAAGCGAGCTGTAATCACAGGTGTAACGGGGCAAGATGGTGCGTATCTGTCTCAGTTACTGCTCTCGAAAGGGTATGAGGTTACTGGCGTTGTGCGTCGTAGCAGTAACTATGGCTTGGCGACAGAGCGCCTACGCTGGCTTGGGATCGAAGGCGATGTCCGACTCGTAGACGGCGACCTGTTGGACTTGGGGGGGGTGTCACGCATCATTCGCGATGTGCGCCCGGATGAGGTTTATAACCTTGCTGCGCAATCTTTCGTTAAGACCTCGTGGGATCAGCCGGTCTTGACCTCGCAGGTAACGGGTGTAGGCGTAACAAACATTCTAGAAGCGGTGCGTTTAGAAGCACCGGAGGCTCGTTTCTATCAAGCATCTTCGTCTGAGATGTACGGGCTGATTCAAGAAGAGCGCCAAAGCGAGTTGACCCCCTTCTACCCAAGATCGCCTTATGCGGTTGCTAAGCTGATGGGTCACTGGATGACGGTCAATTACCGTGAGAGCTTTGGCATGTTCGCTTGTTCCGGGATTCTATTTAATCATGAATCACCGCTGCGCGGCCTAGAATTTGTTACGCGTAAGGTTACGGATGCTGTGGCAGGTATTGCTCTGAAGCAGCAATCGGAACTGAAACTTGGGAACACCCAAGCCAAGCGTGATTGGGGCCATGCCAAGGACTATGTTCAGGCGATGTGGATGATGCTGCAGCATGAAACTGCGGACGACTATGTCGTTGCAACGGGACGTACGGTGTCGGTTGCCGACATGATCAAGGTAGCTTTTGCTCACGTGGGCCTGGATCCGGAGCAGTATGTAAAGACCGATCCTGAGTTCTTCCGTCCGGCAGAGGTCGATGTCCTGCTAGGCAACCCGGATAAGGCTAAGAAGGTTCTTGGGTGGGAGCCGGCAATCACAATGGAAGAAATGATCTGCGAAATGGTGGATGCAGACCTCGAACGTCGTCGCCGGAATTAAATATGACTGAAACCGTATTCATTACGGGGGCAAGCGGGTTTGTGGGAAAGCGCGTAGCTGAAAGGCTACGCGCTAACCCGAAGTACCGCGTTGTAGAGGTTAACGGACCTCGGTCTGAGCGTGGAGTAGATCTAACTGACGCTAAGGCATGCCAGCATCTCATTAATACATACAAACCGTCTAAAATTATTCACCTCGCTGCCAGTTCCTCAGTGGGGGATGGCAAGAACGATCCGTCTGCCATGTGGGAGCCAAATGTTACCGCGACGGTGAACCTAGTCAGTGCTTTTAAGGCGCTGGGGCAAAAATCCCATCTGATCTTCGCTTCCAGTGCAGAAGTTTATGGCCGTCAGTTTTTGGCTGGCCCTTGTGACGAGAACGCACCCATGCGGCCGGCTTCGGCATATGGACGCTCTAAAGCTGCATGCGAGTTGTTCTTGGAAGATGCAGCTTCTGAGCACTTATCCGTCACCGTTGCCCGGCTATTCAACCATACGGGCGTAGGGCAGGACGCGCGCTTCGTGGTGCCGTCTTTTGTGCGACAAGTGGCGCGATCACAGAATAACGATGGCGAAGTTCATGTCGGAAATCTTGATGCATATCGTGATTTCACGGATGTGGATGATGTCGTGAGGGGCTATGAGCTCCTCCTTGATCAGCCCGAACTGCTGCGGTACGAGGTCTATAATTTAGGTTCGGGTAAGCTGCAGAAAGTATCCAGTATTCTAGAGCGGATCGTCGAGTACTCCGGATACGATGTGAAGATCATTGAAGATCCAAAAAGAATGAGACCTTCAGATATTCCAGCCGCGGTTGGTGTCTTTGATAAGATCAAAGATAAATGCGGTTGGTGCGCAGAGATCGACTTCAACTCGACCCTGCGCACCATGTTCGACTATGAAGTCGAATTACTTACCTCGTCTGATCACTAGTCCAGCCGACGTCGTCACGTAGCCACCGAGGGCCAGTTTGAGGTGTGGCGGGGCTTCGTAGGGCGGCGTGTCGACGAAGCCGTCGATGACAAGGCTGTCGGGCGCGATGAGGAAGGGCTGGACGGTGTGGCCTCGATCTTCCAACTGGCGTACCAATTGTTCTAGGTCCTTCCTGCGATACAGGACTGTATGGCCGGTCTCGACCGTGTGATCGTTAGAGCTGAGGTTGAGCTCAGTAGTGTGGATTGCGACGCCACCGATCTTAAGTGTGTTCTCAACGCTGTTGATGATGAAGTCGATACCGTGTTGTAGCGAGCCAAGGTGCTCAAGGCAGCAGGATGACCAGCATAGATCGTAATCCTTAAACTCCGTAGGAATGACGTTCATATCGCATTCACGCCACTCAACGAGCGACTCGAATTCTTCACGTGACAAGGTTCCGGAAGGCATTGCCGCCAGTTCTGAGGCGTACTCGTTGCTAGTGGACCAAGCCTGGCTTATCGAAGTATCGCGCGGGGCATCTGTGGCGGTCACGCGCATGCCGGTGGCGGCAAATATAGCAGGCAGTGTTTCCTGACCAACACCAAACACGATGCCACGCGTGTTTGGACCCGTAACGCCTTGGGCAAAGGCGTGGTGAGTAACGAACACCCATTCCCAATACTTACGGTGGAAGACTTCAGGAATCCCAATGAGGTCCGAGAGGCGTTTGAACTCGGGGTGAAAGAAATCTCGGGATGAGCATGTCGAATAGCGCATGAACTCAGAACGAGGATCCACACGATAGACGCTCATATCAGGGATGAAGATGTTATTCTTCCATGGCTTAGCTTCCGAAATGCGTTTTAGCATTTCAGGAAAAATACGCTCGATAAGGGCGATGTCGTCGTTTGTCATACTGTTATCTTTGCAATTATGAGCGAGCTAAAATCTCGTATCCGGTAAGAATAAAATCCGTACCCGGATTGGCATGGATTAATATTTCTAAGTCACTTATCTTTTCACTAATAGTGAAAATTTTATCAAGATTAGCAGTTGGGTTCCAACTGAAGCTATCGATTAAATTTTGTCCAGAGTTGTATCGAATATCGACTTGTACAGCGTCCTTATTGTCAGGCGTGTTTTGGCTGTATGCCTTTAGTTTGTATGTACCTGGCTCAAACGAGGCATATGGACCATGGCAAACAATACCGCCTTCGGGCTTGGCTTTAATACCATTGGTAATATGTTTGGCTTCCTTGACCGGCAGGGCGGCTAGCGACGCACGGAACACACTTGTCCAACGCGAGGATTGCGATGCCTTGTAGATTTCGGCGGCAAAGAATTTGGCGACATTTTCGTAGGACTGGTTTGAGCGTAGACGCCCTGCATGCCGCATGATTTCTTTGGTTTCGTCGCTTTGGTTGCGAAGGTGCTGCAAAGTTCGCTCGAGGCCGGCTGCCAAATCAGCAGGGCGTACTCCGTCAAATCTGAAGGTGGCACCCTTTAGGTCGTCAAAGATGGACAGGGGGGTAACACACAGGGCGCGGTGTGTTGCTATGGCAAGATGCGCGGCGGCGCTCGAAGACTCGCCCGTGTGTTGATAGGGGAGTGCAATGATGTCGGCAGTTTGTAAAACTAATGCAGATTCATGTTCTTCTAGATATTCCGTTAGGAATTCTACACGGTCCTCAACGCCTAGCTTTTGGGCTAGATCCTTACAGGACTTAATCAACTTGGCGGAAATCCCTTGGGCCCCAATGTACTCGGCATTAACAAGCTTGAGCTTGATATCTGTCCCTGACATTTTAAGAATTGAGGCGGCCTCAATTATTTCAGGAAGACCCTTATGCGGTAGGAAAAATCCGTAACACGCTACAGTCGGTATTTTGTTAAGGGCTTCGGATTTTGGCGCTTTGAGGGCGTGATTAAAGTTGGGGATCCCAATAGGGACCTGCTTAACGTTCTTGATAAATCCGAGTTGCTTCAAACGAACAACGTCGATGTCGTTGTGAACGAAGATACGTTCGCATAGCGAGAGAGTCTCACTAATATCGATTAGTCTGTGCCCTGCAAGTTGTTGATCATCTTTAGTAGAGTGCAGGGTGATGTAAAGGCGTGTACCGTTGTCGGATAAGGTTGAAACAAGCCTGTTCAGTTCGTCAAAATTATAAAATCCGTAATTGAATTGGATCACTAAATCTGTAACGCCGCTCTCGATTACAGAGTTTATCAGTCGTGTTACGTCTGATGTTTTGCTGTGTGTAATGGAGCGGAATAGGGGGTTTTCGGTCGTCCATTCAATGGCGGCATCATCCAGATCCTGGCCAAACACTACGGTCGAGGAATCGTAGTGGGAGAGAAGGTTTTTGGAGTAGGATGCAATCCCGCAGCGGTTACCCCACGATGTGACCCAACCGATTTTCACCTTCTTGGCCATAGTCTCGTTGGCGTCTATCTCAACCTCGTTGAGGGCCATACTGAGGGCGGCGGCGGGTATGAGGTCAGCAGAGAAGGGGATAGCTTGTGTGGGCGCGAGTTTGACGGGAGAAAGCGTCTTGGCGTCCACAGCGCGGCGTATAGCGGACAATGCGCGCTGCGCACTGTTATCCCATGTAAAGTTTAGAACGTGCTTTTTCGCATGATCTAATAGTGCCTGGCGGAAATGGGTATCTGTCAGGGCCTTGAGCATCTTCTCAGAGATGTCGGTGACCGAAAACGGATCAAAGGTGGCTTCAGGCCATCCAATAACTTCTGGGACACTCGTGGTGTTGGAACCGATCGCCGGCGATCCACAAGCCATGGCTTCCAATGGCGGCATACCAAGGCCCTCCCAAAGGGGAGGGAACACAAATAAATCACAGCATTTATAAAGAGCTAAAAGCTCTTCATCTGTAACGTGGCCGGTAAATATTATATTTTCTTGAGCTACGTTGAGTTGCTGTGCAAGGTTCCTTAAATTTTGATAAGCCTCTGGCCAGCCCTTGCCAGCTATTACAAGATTGTATTGTTTTCGGATATTCGCTGGCAGCTTGGCATAGGCCTCAATGAGGCCTTTTTGATTTTTTCGTAAATCAAAACTTGCGGTATAAAGAATAAACTTTTTTCTTATTCCGAGTTTTTTAATCGTTAGTTTGTGTTCATTACAAGTAGTTTTATCAAGGAAGAACTTGTCATCAATGCCGCCGGCTATATTTTCGACAATGGTATCTTTAAGATCTAAGCTATCCAAGCCTTCTTGTGCTGTATATTCTGAAATTGCTAAAAGTACATCGGCCTCTTTTAGATTTGCAACCTTACCAAGGTAATGCTTTGTCGCTCGAGGGTCTCTGAGATACTGCTCAGCCTGCTTTAGTGGGATGAGGTCGTAAAGTGTTATAGCTTTAACGAAGGGCCAGTCTGCATCAACAAAGGTAGCAATCTCGTCGCCAAGCCCTTCAAAAAGGCTTGCCACATGTAGAACATCCGGCTTCAGCGCTTTAATAAATTCGGAGCGTACGTATTCTGCAGCCTCAGTGGTCTTGCCGTTGTCAAAAAGGTACATCGATCCAGGCGGGAGGTGGCAAATGCGGAATGCGTGCGGCGGCACAAGGTCGCGCAGTTCTCGGCGGACTATTAACTCCGCTTCGGGGTTGCGATCGTTCAAAAGGATGAGATGTTCGTATTCTGGAGAATTACGGATCATGGCCTTGGCTAACTCAATTGAGTAACGGCCAATACCGCCGAACCGGCTACCTGATTGGCAGCACTGTAGGTCGATCAAAAAGCGCACTGTCATTTCTCCGAGGTGTTCATTTTTGCAGTTAAAATAGAAATAATTTCATTAGTTCTAATCATTATGGGTGTGTTTCCACCAACGGGTATGGGGTGGGTCTCGTGACCCTTGGGCGCATTGTTATTGATTTGTGTTGCGGTCATCTTGCCAAGAGAAAGAAATTTTCTTCTTTTCCGGGCGATATTCTTTTTAAGCGACTTGTAATTTGTGTAAGTTTTTCCAAAAAAACTATTCAATATAGTTGAATTTATAGTTCTTAATTCATTTATTTCTTTAGTTAGCCTGCCATTGATTTCTTTTTGCGTGCTATTTTCCTCAGATAAAAACCTCAGTTCTTGTTGAGCGCCCGCAAAAGCATTGTTTAGGTTTGAATTTAAAGATTCTAAATACAAATTTCTTTCTTCAATAGTTTGTATTCTTTTTTTAAAGCGTAAAGCGTTCAGTTTTGCGCCATCCAATTCGGATTTATCTATCGATATAGTCTCGATGCTCTTACTTAAGGAGTCTAGCTGTTCTAAAATCTTGTTTTGGATGGTCAACGTGTTTTCTCTCAGGCGCAGGTAAGAATTTATGTCTATTCGTCAGAGCGTGGGAAGGGGGTGTTTATTTTCTAGTCGATAGATTAGATATCTATGTGGTGCGTTTATGCTTTGAAACTTATCTTTAACATGGCGATTTATGCAAAATGGTATGCCACGGCCTGATGATTATACAAAGATTTTAGCGATGCCGTATGGTGGGCTTGCTATGATTTTTGCAGCAACGAAGGGCTTGCATAGGTAGGGAGCCTTACCCTAGGTGCTGGCCGATCCAGCGGGCGGTGTCGATGAGGGCGTCTAGGTCGTAGCCGGTTTCGAAGCCGCCGCGGTGCAGGGCGTAAACCAGATCTTCGGTGGCAAGGTTGCCCGTGGCACCGGGGGCGAAGGGGCAGCCGCCGATGCCGCCGACCGAGGCGTCCAGTGTGTCTATACCGGCTTCGATACCGGCATAGGCATTGGCTAGTCCGGTATTGCGGGTGTCATGGAAATGCAGGCGTAGTTTGGCGTCCTTGGCGACCTTGCGGGCGGCCTCGACTTTGCGGGTGACGCTCCACGGATCGGCGACGCCAATGGTGTCGGCCAGTGCGATTTCCTTCAGGCCCAGTTCGGCGACACGTCCGACCATGTCGGTGACCTGATCGACCGAGATCTCACCATCGAACGGGCAACCCCAAACGCAGGACAGTGTGGCCGAGAGGGATGGGATACCTTCGCCGGCGCCTTCGGCATTGGCGCGTCCGGCGACAATCTCGGACAGCATCTGGATTTGCTGATCGGGGGTCAGGCCCTGATTTTTGACACCAAAGCCTTCGCTGACGGACAAGGAGACATTGACCTCGTCCACAGCGGTCCCCAGTGCGCGGTCATAACCCTTGCCGTTGAGCACCAGACCGATACGGCTGCGGCCCGCCTCGTGCGGCAGGGCCGCCATGACCTCTTCGGCACCGGCCATTTGCGGCACATATTTGGGATGGACGAAGCTGACAGCCTCGATGCGGCGGGCCCCAGCGGCCTCAAGGCGGCGCACGAACTCGGCGCGGATATCAGGGCCAAGGACGGCCTTCTCGTTTTGCAGGCCGTCGCGCGGGCCGACCTCGACGATCTCGATAAAACGACCCATCAACGCGCCTCGTTACTGTTGTGGACACTGCCATGCCCGACAGGGGCATAGACAGTCAGGCGCACATCGTCGCCATTGGAATAGTTGTGCCCGCGCACTTCGCCCACGGAGCGGCCAGCGGCCCCCAGTTCGGACATGGCTGTACGGAAGGCCTGCTCGTCGCGGGCTTCTACGATAGCGGGGCGGCCTTCGGACAGGGCCTTGGCCGCACCGGCGGCGTCGGTCAACTGTGTCTCGCGTCCGGTCAGGAAGACAAAGCTTGGCTCGTGGAAGCCGGTAATAGCGACGGGACCGGGCAGGCGGCCCTGTGCGGGATGAATACCGGCGACTTCCATGGTCTTGACCAGTTGCGGTGCCACAGATAGCGGGCGCAGTTGGCGCAGGGTTCCGGCAAATCCGGCATGGGCGATAATGCCGAAGACCAGCGCCGCCAGAACCGCTGTGATCGCGGCACGGTTGACCAGCATGAAGCCGCCGATTGCCGCCGCCATCATGGCGCAAACAATGGTGATATTGGCCCATGTCTGGGCGGTCGAACGACCAAACTCGGTCAGGCCATACAGCACAATCAAGCTCAGAAGACCGGCGACCAACAGGCCCAGCGCGGCCCCCGTCCAGCGCGAGATGCGACCGACAGGTTGCGTCAGTGCCGCTGCCATCAGCAGGGCCAGCGCCCCGAAGGTTGGCAGGGTGTAGTGAACCAGCTTGGTCGGGGCCAGCTCGAACATAATCCATGCGGGGATCAGCCAGCACAGGGCAAAGCGGATCAGCGGCTCCGAGCGGCGTTTCCAGCCGGTTACCAGCGCGGCAGGTAACATCAGGGTGGCGGGGAACAGCAGCAGCGGCGCCAGCAAAAGATAGGTGCCGAACGGCGCGCCATGGCTTTCATGCGCACCGGCCAGTTTGGGGGCCAGATCACCGCCCAGAGCCTCGCGCCAGAAACCGCCATCGGTGGCAATGGTAATGGCAATGGCCCAAGGGCCGATCATGAGGGCCAGCAGGGGCAAACCCCAACCCCAGCCCAGCTTGCCCAGCCAACGGATATTGCGGTCCCACAGGCTGAGTGAAATCATGGTCAGGGCGATGACCATGGGACCAATCGGTCCCTTGATGAGGATCGACAGGCCGATCCCCGCCCAGAATAGAAGCTTGTGCAGACTTTCCGGTGTCTGTCCTGCACGCGTGGCCAGATAGATGCGGGCCAGAGCCGCCAGCGACAATGTGGTCAGGCCACACAGCATGGCATCGGTCTTGGCGATGCCCGCCTCGGTCGATAGCAGGAAGGTGGCACCTAGAATGGCCCCTGCGAGGAAACCGGCGCGGTTGCCAAGTGTGGCGGCCCCCAGCCATGCCACGGCCCATGCGGCCAGCATGGCCCCGAACAGCGAGGGCAGGCGATAGGGCTGGATGGCGCGATCGGCAGGGTCAGAAACGATACCGACGACGGCGGCCTGCATCCAGTGGATGCCGATGGGCTTTTTCCAGCGTGGATCGTCTTGGAAACGGATATCGACATAGTCGCCCGTCTCCAGCATTTGCGATGTGGCCTGCGCAAAGCGGCTCTCGTCGCGGTCCAGTGGCGGCAACAGCAACAGCCCCGGCAAACCGGCAAGCATGGTCAGCAGGACCGCCAGTGCGGGGCCACGCCATCCGGCGATAAATCGATCCAGGTTCGGACGCATCATAAGGGCATTGGTATCATGCGTTGCCAAAGAGGCGAAAGCTTTTGGCGATCATAGTGCTGGCAAGATGGGCGGGCCTTGAAGGAGGCATGCAATACAGCCCGTATCGTCTGTCACGGGGATGGGTTACAGCGGAACCATGAGCGGTATTTTGAATCCTGTTTCTTCGCCCGAAGTTCCCGATATTTCGGTGGTCGTTCCCGTGCATGACGAGGCGGGTGCCGCCGTCGCTCTGGCGCGCGATATCGCCACAGCCTTTACGGGGCGATCCTATGAGATGGTCTTTGTCGATGATGCCAGCCGCGACGACACGCTGAGCCTGTTGCGCGCCGCGACGCAGGACATGCCGCAGTTGCGGGTCTTGTCGCACGGTACCAATGCAGGCCAGAGCCGTGCCGTTCGCACCGGTGTTCTGGCGGCACGCGGCGCGATCATTGTGACGCTGGATGGCGATGGCCAAAATCCGCCCCATGATGCGCCGAGTCTGGTGGATCTTTTGCAAGCCTCGGAACCGGATGTGGCGCTGGTCGGCGGGCGTCGTGCCAAGCGTCAGGACAGCGCGGCCAAGCGCCGAGCGTCCTTGTGGGCGAACCGTATCCGCAAGAACCTGTTGAAAGACGATGCCGACGATACGGGCTGTGGGTTGAAGGCCTTCCGTCGCGAAGCCTATCTGCGTCTTCCCTATTTTGATCACATGCACCGCTATCTTCCGGCGCTGATGATCCGCGAGGGTTATCGCAACCTGTATCTGGATGTGGATCACCGCCACCGCGAGACAGGGCGTTCCAAATATACCAATTGGGGGCGCTTGAAGGCCTCGGTGTGGGATATGCTGGGGGTTATCTGGTTGCAGTCGCGACTGCGCTCGCCGGGCAAGGTTACCGAATATGGCGCGCCGAACGTCCGAACCTAGCTGAAGGCCAGAAAAATCAGGCTGACAACAGTGGTTTCAAACAGACGGCTGGTGACAGACAGGATCGACAGCATGGGTGGCTCCGTGACGCAGTGTCACGACAATCAGCAAATGTGATGCCACAGACCCGTAAGGGCTAGATTTCGGTTTTCTTGCGCTGGCCGGCAGACGGGCGCCGGTCGTTCTGGCCTGAATATTCGCGGCTCAGATAGGTGCTGCGGGCAGTATCCAGTACTTCTGGGCCACCGCGCAGGCCGCGTTTCTTGCCGGGTTGACCCAGTATCTGGGCGGCAAAAGCCGCCGGAGGAGGCGGGGATACCGAGGCAGGCTTTGCCGAGTTGGCAGCCTTGTCCTGATCGTTTTGCCCCGCAACCAGCGCCTTGGAGTCCGGCGTGCGCTTCTGGCGGCGCTCCCCCTGACGACGCTCGCCATCGCGCGGGTCCATCGCATCTGGGATAGAAGCGTGGATGGCGGCGTTTACGGGCGAGATCGGCGCGGTCATGTCTGACGCTTCAGGTGCCGGAGGATTTGGACAGGCGGTCCAGTTGTTCGCGCATGGCGTCCATCTGGCGGCGCATTTCGTTCAGGTCGTCGTTTTTGCTCTCGGGCGAGCTGTCGCTGGCTGCGGGGGCAGGGGCTTCGGTGGACGCGGCATTATAACCAAAGCCGGGGAACATCCGCATGGTGCGCTCGAAGATGGCCATGTTCTGACGCACGGCGTCTTCCATCAGATTGCCACCGGGGCTCTGGGAAAAGGCCTTGTTGAACTGCTGGCGCAGTTCGTCCTGTTGGCGGGTAAAGCGATCCAGCGACATTTCCAGATAGGACGGCAGGACCGCCTGCATGTTGTCGCCATAATAGCCGATCAACTGGCGCAGGAACTGGACGGGCAGCAGGGCCTCGCCACGGTTTTCCTGCTCGAAAATGATCTGGGTCAGGATCTGGCGGGTCAGGTCATCGTTCGACTTGGCGTCATGAACGGTGAACTCGATCCCCTGGCGAACCATCTGGGCCAGATCATCCAGTGTCACATAGCTGCTTGTCGCCGTATTATAGAGGCGGCGGTTGGCGTACTTCTTAATGACGACGGTACCCATCGACTTCCCACCCTCTGAAGACGTGTTTGCCACGCTTTTTCTCGCACTGTTTATGCGCGCACCATCCCGCATTGCGGATGCGAAGGCGAGTCCGGATTTTCAAACTGTGGTGAACAGTTCCGCTTAACCGGAGACAGGGGCCAGTACGACACCGATCAGGATGGCGGCCCAGTGCATGCCTGCACCGGCGACGACAAAGCTGTGCCAGATGGCGCGGCGGTATTTGAGGGCGCGGTTGATGAAGAACAGCACACCCACCGTATAGGTGACGCCGCCCGCCACCAGCAGACCCAGGGCAACCGGCGATACCGTGTCGATCATCGGCTTGATGGCAAACACGATCAGCCAGCCGAACAGCACATAAACACACGACCAGAAGATGTCGGACAGGCGCGGCACGAACATCTTGGCAAAGGCCCCGCCCAGACCGATCGTCCAGACCAGCAGGGTAAAGCCGATCGACAGGGCCCCCTCGAAACGCTGGGTGGTGATGGGGGTATAGCTGCCTGCAATCATCAGGAAGATGAAGGCTTCGTCCAGACGCCGCAGCACGGGGCGTGCCGCGCACGGATGGGTCTGGTTATAGATGGTCGAGGCCGTCAGCATGCCGATCAGGCACAGGCTGTAGAGCAGGGTCGCGGCCACAGCACCTATGCCGGCATAGATGCCCGCCAGCGTCGCCAGAACACCTGCACCGATCAGGGCCAGAACCAGTCCGACCGCATGCACCAGAAGGTCGGCCCGCTTGGCCGCAGGGCTGGCATAGTGCTCTTCCATGTCCAGCGCATCGGGCGTGGTCATGATGCGCAACAGGCGACGGCCCAGTTTGAGCTTCTCGGCAGGCGGCATTTCGGTCATCGGGCGGGCTCCCTTTTTGGAGGGGTGGAGGCGAACGCGACTAGGACACTGGGAGACTATATAGGCGGGAAGATGTCTGGAAGCTGAATCGTTCCCGAGCAGTTGCCGCAAAGGTCAGCTTGCGCCCTAAATGCTGCATGTGCGAAGAAGTAAGAAAATCTTCAGGGAGTGAATATCTTGAAAGACGTTGTCATCGTTTCTGCCGCCCGTACGCCGGTTGGCTCATTCTTGGGCGCGCTGTCGTCATTGCCAGCTTCGAAGCTGGGCGAGGTCGCCATCAAGGGCGCACTGGAACGCGCCGGTGTCTCGGGTGATGAAGTGGACGAGGTGATCCTCGGTCAGGTGCTGCAAGCCGGTGCCGGTCAAGGTCCGGCCCGTCAGGCCGCCATCAATGCCGGTGTCCGCAAGGAAGCCGCCGCATGGTCGCTGAACCAGCTGTGCGGCTCGGGCCTGCGCGCTGTGGCTCTGGGCTATCAGCAGATTGCTACGGGCGATGCCAATATTGTCGTCGTCGGTGGTCAGGAATCCATGTCGCAGGCTCCGCACCTGCAACAGCTGCGTAACGGCCACAAGATGGGCGCGGTCACGTTTGAAGACCACATGCTGCGCGATGGCCTGCTAGATGCCTTCCACGGCTACCACATGGGTCAGACCGCCGAGAACATCGCCAATAAGTGGGAGCTGAGCCGCGCCGAGCAGGACCAGTTCGCTGTCGCCAGCCAGAACAAGGCCGAGGCTGCCCAAAAGGCAGGCAAGTTTGCCGACGAAATCGTTCCGGTCACGATTTCGGGCCGTAAGGGTGATGTGGTTGTCGATCAGGACGAATATATCCGCCACGGCGCAACGATCGAAGCCATGGAAAAACTGCGTCCGGCCTTTGTGAAGGACGGATCGGTGACGGCCGCCAATGCCTCGGGCATCAATGACGGTGCCGCCGCTCTGGTGCTGATGTCGGCTGAAGAAGCCGCCAAGCGTGGTCTGGAACCGCTGGCCCGTATCGCTTCGTGGGCTACTGCTGGCGTTGATCCGGCCATCATGGGCACCGGCCCGATCCCCGCCTCGACGGCGGCTCTGAAAAAGGCCGGATGGGACATCGCCGACCTCGACCTGATCGAGTCGAACGAAGCCTTTGCCGCCCAGTCGCTGTGCGTGGTCAAGGAACTGAACCTCGATCCGGCCAAGGTGAACGTCAATGGCGGTGCCATCGCTATCGGCCATCCGGTCGGTGCTTCGGGTGCCCGTATCCTGACAACCCTGCTGTTCGAAATGAAGCGCTCGAACGCCAAAAAGGGTCTGGCGACCCTGTGCGTCGGCGGCGGCATGGGCGTGGCCCTGTGCGTTGAACGCGCTTAAGCCCTCATAGGATTGATACCAAAAGAAACGGCCGGTGGTTCATCCACCGGCCGTTTTTGTTTTGGCGCTACGAGGTTCGTTTAGAAGGCACGACGCCAGTGGGCGAGGAAGGCATAGCCCGGCTTGGCGTCGCGCTGGTGCTGTTCATTGCGGATGGCGGTGGCTTCGAACTGCAGGGTGGCGCCATCGGACAGGGCGTGGATGCTGCGCATGCTGAAATCGATCTGGCGGCCTGACGGGCTGGCCGAGAAGCGGCGCACCGAGAAGGTCACCGGATCGAAGTAATCCAGAGGTCTATCGGCCAGATTGGCGCTGAAGGTGCCGCTTTCGACGCGCAGGGGCTGGCTGATCTGCCAGCTCAGTTGCTGGCAGCCCAGCAGCTCGAACGGACAGAGGGCCAGCATTTGCAGCCGCCAGTTGCTGCTGATCGCCTTGTCTTCCAGCGACATGAAGCGGCCATTGATTTCGGTGCTGCCAATGCCGCCTTCGGCGATGAAGGTCAGGCCTTCGGTCATCTGCCAGTTGCCACCCATGGCGGCAAAGGTGGTGTTGGCGGGCAGGGCCAGATCGCTGGATGTGGGCATATAGGCCCCCAGCGGTCCCATGCGCTCATCCAATTGGCCAAGGCTAAAGGACAGGCCACCTGCGCCCTTGCGCCAGTCCAGACCGAAACGGGTATATTTGGCAGCGTCGCGCTCGACCGATTGCAGGGGTGCACGACGGTCGCCGCCGCCGCTCTCGGCGGTGACGTTGAAATGGCCGAGGGTTTCGTCCTGGAAGTTCAGCGACCCACGCACGGCGTGATTGGCCTGTGCCAGCGCCGTAAAGCCGTCGCCTGCACCGGTGCGGAACGGCGAGCGGGCTCCGCCTTCGCCCTGCCATGCGGCAAAGGAAACGCGGGGCGTATCGATCGCCACCATGGCTTCGCGGCGGGTTTCGGTGCCCAGCCACGGGGCCGAATACAGATCATGGCGGGGCAACAGGGGCTCGGGTTCCAGCATGGGCTGGGCGGCGCTGAGCGACAGGGTGCTGCCCGCAGGGCCAAGGGCCGTCACGCGCGTCTGGACGGTGGGCGGTGCCAGATCGGGCTGGAAGCTGCGACGCGGGGCGGCACGGTAGCTTCCGGCCAGATTGACCGTGAACAGGCGCGAATACTGGTCATAGGCGATGGTGCCCAGACTGTCGGTGCGGGAAATGGCATCGCCGAAAGCTGCCCCCGCATAGGTGCCGGGAGGCACATCCAGACCAATGGCTGTCGCGGATGTTGCGCGGGGCGAGGATGTCCGGCCGATTGGCTGGAAGGCGCGCTGGATATCCAGCTTGCCGCGACCCCAGACGATATCGGTGCCCGTATCACCGGCATCGGCGGCCGAGGTCAGCAGGATGTCGACAATGTCGCGCCCTGTGAGGTTGGGGAAGGCCTGTTTCAGCAGGGCCATGGCACCGGCGACAGCCGGAGACGAGAAGGAGGTGCCGGAGATTTCCCAGCAACTGGTGTCATCGCAGTCGGCAACAACCTTTTCGCCAGGTGCGGAAATATAGGCGGTCTGGTTGACGCCCGCGCGATTGGAGAACGAGGACATGCCGCCCGATAGGCCATGCGAGCCAACAACGATGATGCTGCCTGCAAATCGGGGATCGGTCGCATAGCGGCCAGGCCATGACGGATTGACCTCGCCCTCGTTGCCCGAGGAAATGGCGATAATCGCACCGGCATTGACCGCTCGTAGCAGAGCCTGCTCGAAGGTCAGGCCCATAGAGCCTTCACCGCCCAGCGACATATTGATGATGCGCGCGCCATTGGCGACCGCATAGTCCAAAGCGCGGGCCAAATCCGAGCTTTTGAAACAGACATCGTCCTCGGGCTTGGTGCATTCGCTGACATCGGCGCGGATGGCCAGAATGGACGATTCATAGGCCACACCGATTGTGCCGCGCCCATTATGCGGGGCGGCGATGACACTGGCCACGCGGGTGCCGTGCCGGTCGGGGCTTTCCAGTGTGTTGCGGCCGATAACGATATCGGTCGAGGCGCTGGAAACATTGGCAGCGAGATCGGGATGGTTGGCGGTCATGCCGCTGTCGATCACGGCAACGGTCACGCCCTTGCCTGTCGCACCCGTCTGCCATGCGGATAGGGCCTTGGTTTCCGCAAGACCCCAGTTGCGTGTGTACTCGCGTGTGGTGATGTCCGGCACAACGGGAGGCGGTGGTGGGGGCGGCGGAGGTGGAGGAGGCGGGGGAGGAGGCGGTATCGGCGTGGGTGTTGCTGCGCCCCCGCCACCTCCGCCGCCGCCACAGGCGGCAAGAGGGACCGTCATCAGTAAAACGGCGCTCAGTGTCAGCACCAAGGATTTGATCCGCATCTGGCCCATCTCGCGCACTCCATCGCGTGGAATTTTCCGACAGCCAGATTAAGCCATAACAGTTAACCAACCAATGCAATCTAAATGACGCCGCACATGAAAAAAGGGCCGACCTCTGATGGTCGACCCTTTGATTTTCAGAGCGAATATGGCCGAGGCCTAGTCGCGCAACAGTTCGTTAACGCCGGTCTTGGCGCGGGTCTGGGCATCCACGCGCTTGACGATGACCGCGCAGTACAGAGACGGGCCACCGTTCGGGTCGGGCAGCGAGCCGGGAACCACAACCGAATAGGCCGGAACCTCGCCACGGAAGATCTCGCCGGTGGCGCGGTCAACAATCTTGGTCGAACCCGACAAGAATACGCCCATGGCCAGAACCGCACCTTCGCGTACGATCACGCCTTCGGCGACTTCGGCGCGGGCTCCGATGAAGCAGCCGTCCTCGATGATGGTCGGGTTGGCTTGCAGCGGCTCCAGCACGCCGCCGATACCGGCACCGCCCGACAGGTGGACGTTCTTGCCGATCTGGGCGCACGAGCCGACGGTGGCCCAGGTGTCGACCATCGTGCCTTCACCGACATAGGCACCGATATTGACGAACGACGGCATCAGCACAACCGACTTGGCGATGTGCGCGCCGTGACGAACAATGGCACCCGGAACCGAGCGGAAGCCTGCATTCTGGTAGTCGGTGGTGGTCCAGTCACCGAACTTGTTCGGCACCTTGTCGAAGAACGGCCCGACACCCGGAGCCGGGCTGTTCATGCCACGGTCGCCCGCACGCATGATGATATTGTCTTTCAGGCGGAAGCCCAGCAGCACGGCCTTCTTCAGCCACTGGTGGGTGGACCATACGCCGTCTTCGCCACGGGTGGCGACACGCGCCTCGCCCGAATCCAGCAGGTCGAGCGCAGTCTCGACCGCCTCGCGCACTTCGCCGTGGGTCGAGGGCGAGATATCGGCGCGGGCTTCCCATGCCGCTTCGATAACGGCTTCAAGCTGGGCGAGTTTGGTCATGCGGGATCTCCGTCAAGAATGGCGGTGGTCAGGAACGGCGCGAGTGCGGCGGTCCGGTAATCGATGAAATCGTCTTCGGCCGAAAAGGCCTTGGGGCCAACCAGAACCGTGGTCATGCCAAGCATTTTGGCAGGGTCCAGATTTTGTGGCGTGTCCTCGAAGAAGCAGGCCGTGGCCGGATCAATGCCAAAGCGGGTCAGCATCTTTTCGAAGGTGCGCGGATCGGGTTTAGGGATCAGGTCAGCATCTTCCAGCGCAAAAACGCCGTCGAACAGGTCGTCAATGCCCAGCTTGCCCAGGACGCGGTGCGCGTGGACGCTGGAGCCATTGGTGAAGATAATGCGGGGCCCCTGAAGGCGCTCCAGCCCCAGACGCAGGGCCGTATCCGGCTCCAAAACGTCCAGAGGCACATCATGGACCTCGGCCAGAAAATGGTGCGGATCGATCTGGTAACGGGTCATCAGACCGGCCAGCGAGGTGCCATAGTTGTGCAGGAAGGATTTCTGCATAACCAGCGCCTCGTCGGCGGGCAGGCCCGAAGTGCGCACCACATAGTCGTTGATGCGCTTTTCCACGAGACCCATGAACTGGTTCTCGACCGGATAGAGGGTGTTATCGAGGTCGAAAACCCATGCTTTTACACCGCGAAGATCCGCCGAAATGTCGGTCGGTAGACGCTCTGTCGTGAGGGTGCTCAACGCGCTGTCACCAGCGTACCGGCCCCGTTCTCGGTGAACAGTTCTACCAGCATGGCATGCGGGCGACGGCCATCCAGAATGACCACGGCCTCGACCCCTGCGCGGACCGCCGCCATGGCGGTTTCCAGCTTGGGGATCATGCCGCCGGTGGCCACGCCGTCGTCGATCAGTTTCTGGGCATCTTCGAGGTTCATCTGGCGGATGATCTCGCCATCGGCACCCTTTACGCCCGGAACATCCGTCAGCAGCAGCATGCGCTTGGCGTTTAGCGAACCGGCAATGGCGCCAGCCACCGTGTCGGCGTTGACATTATAGGTCATGCCGTCTTCGGCGACGCCGATAGGGGCGATGACCGGAACCCAGTCCTCGGTTTCCGAGGCGATCAGACCCTTGATCAGTTTGGGGTCAACCTTGGTCGGCTCGCCGACAAAACCCAGATCGACCTCGTGTTCGATCATGCTGTCAGGGTCGCGCTTGGTGCGACGGGTCTTTTCGACCGTCAGCAGACCGGCATCCTTGCCCGACAGACCCACACCACGTACATCGGCTTCCTTGCCGGCGACCGTGATCCAGTGGGCGATCTCTTTGTTGACGGCTCCCGACAGGACCATCTCGGCTACCGCCATAGTGTCCTTGTCGGTGACGCGCAGGCCGTCGACGAAGGCGGATTTGACACCGGCCTTGTCCAGCATGGCGCTGATCTGCGGGCCGCCGCCGTGGACAACCACGGGGTTCACGCCCATCAGTTTCAGCAGCACCACATCGGCGGCAAACTGCTTGGCCACGGCACTCTCGCCCATGGCATGGCCACCATATTTAATGACCACAGTCTCCCGGTCATAGACCTGGATATAGGGCAGGGCCTCGGCAAGGGTCTTTGCCGTCTCCCAGCTGCGCTCTTCGGATTGCCGATCAACTTCATTCATAGCCGCGCGCATAGCCGCATAGCGGTCCGAAGTCACCCGTTTTATGTCTGGTCCGAGTAAGTAAAGAGATCAAACATGTATCTCGTGATGCAAGTAAATATACGCGAAACATAGGAATAAAAAACTTTGTTGGCTTGTCGGATTTAGGCAAAGGTCGCAGTATGTAAGAGGAAAATTTGAGAAGCGCTAAATTTGGGGTGGTCCACATATTTTAACGCTTTTTCCAGAATTTTAGAAACGGAATTGGGAAGCTCGTTGTCTATTTATCCTGTCATTATGTGCGGCGGTGCGGGGACGCGTTTGTGGCCGGCTTCTAGGCCTTCGCGTCCAAAGCAGTTTCTGGCCTTGGTTGGTGAGCAATCGCTTTTTCAGGACACTGTAATGCGTGTCGTGAAATTGGTAGAGGGAGATGCCAAGCTAGTTGTTGTCGCGGGTGCTGCGCATGAGAGCTTGGTTAAGGACCAACTGGCCGAACTTGGAGTGACCGCGCAGGTTGTGCTTGAACCTGAAGGGCGTGATTCTGGTCCTGCTATGGCCGCAGCAGCATTGTGGACGCAATCCGTAGATCCTGATGGGATCAATGTTTTTGTATCTTCGGACCATTACCTGCCTGATCATCAGGCATTTTGGCGAGCGGCGGTTACAGCTTCGGCCGGTGCTGAAAGCGGAAAAATTGTCACTCTAGGTGTGCGACCGACATCGCCCTCACCCGCTTACGGATATATCGAAGCGGAGGGCGAGGGTCTTGCGAATGTACGCCGATTTGTCGAGAAGCCGGATTGCGAGACGGCCAAACATTTCCTAGACCGGGGCTTGATGTGGAACACTGGGATTTTTGTATCACGCAGTGATGTGCTCATCAGTGAACTTGATGCCTTTAATAGGGACATTACGCACGCTGTCGGATTGGCACTATCAGATCGTTTGCATGAGAACCCACTGCATTTAGGGCAAGAGTTTTTGCAATCGCCCAAAATCTCGATTGACTATGCTGTGATGGAAAAAACAGCGGTGGCATCGGTTTTGCCGGTTTCTTTCGAGTGGTCGGATTTGGGGGCGTGGGATGCTGTGGCGGCAAAGCGGCAGGCATCTTCCTCGTATCACCTTCTTAAGGACGCTTCTGGAAGCCTTGTCTATGCTGCTCCTGACAAGGTTGTAGCCGTTGTTGGCGTTTCTAATATCGCCGTTATCGTGGAAGATGACGCGGTACTCGTGTGCGATCTCGAGCGTTCGCAAGACGTAAAAAAGGTCGTCGAGCATGTGAGAAACTTCGCGCCGAGCTATCTTGATTTCCCTCCTCCCGTGCTTGATCATTTTGATGAAAAAGCGCGGAAATTTGCTTCTTGGATGAAGCAGCGTGCCTTGCCAATTTGGGCAACGCTCGGTGTGCAATCGGAAAGCATTTTTGCGGAAGAGCTGACGCATGATGGTGATGCTGTTGAATGCGATCACCGTGTTCGTGTGCAGGCACGACAGTTGTTTGTATTTTCCGAAGCGGGGCGTCTGGGGTGGCGAGGACCATGGGAAAATATTGTCAAAAATGGTCTGAAGGGGTTCCGGAAGTTTTGCTGTAATGACGATGGGTCACTTCGTGCGCTGTTGTCATCATCTTTCGCGCCGGTTTCTGTGCGCGCGTCTGTGTACGACAATGCATTTGGAATTTTTGCCTTAGCCCACGTTTTTGCAATGGGTATCGATAGGCAATATTGTGAAACTAAATCTCTAGAAATTCTCGATTATCTCGAGGGTAAGTTGTTGCCAAATGGTGCCATAGAAGAGGATGGAGACCATCCTTTCCAGGCCAATTCGCACATGCATCTTCTAGAGGCTGCTTTGGCGTGGGAGCCTTTAAGTAGTGATGTCCGTTGGACAGCAATGTCTGACCGCGTAGTATCGCTAGCGACGAGCGTATTTATTGATCCGGACGATGGCGCGCTGCGAGAGTTTTTCACCGCAGACTGGAAGCGGTCTAACTCGGAATATGGTAAGCGTGTGGAGCCTGGCCATCAGTTTGAATGGGCATGGTTGCTCCATCGTTATGCCATGCGTCGCGATAATAAAGAGCTATTGAAGGTGTCTCAACGCTTGTATGAACGCGGATCGATTGGCGTTTGGAGCAAAGAGGGCGTTCTTGCCGATGCGATAGACCCAAGTGGCAATGTAGTTGAGTATAGCGCTCGTTTGTGGCCGCAAACCGAGTGGTTGAGGGCGGCTTTGCTATTTGCGCGCCATGCGTCAGGCTTGGAAGCTGATCGATACCTCAAGGACGCTGAACGCGCATTGGGAGCCATGAATCTGTATTTGACCGAGAACGGATTGTGGCAGGACCAACTGGTTGGTCCGAAGATGTTCTCTGCGACAAATGCGAAAGCTAGCTCTTTTTATCACATTATGGGTGCATATGCAGAGTTGCGTAGATTCTGGGGCGACGCTGCTTAACTGTCTCTCAAAGCTGATGAGTATTGCAAAGAAATGCAACGGATCGTGTATTTGGGCTGTTTTGTGAGCGATTTCTTTAAGGTTTTGTTATTCTCCTGTATCCGGGAGAACACGCTTTTCGTGATAAGGGCGGGATGCATGAAAATTGCTTCTCGACCTTGGTTGGAAGGCCTGTTATCTCCAGCGTAGCGGTATATTTGTGCCGTCATCTTTAACAATTCTTGGAGGGCCGCTTTCATGCGCGTCAAGAGTTTGATTCTGGCTTCTAGCGCGGCGGCCGCTCTGGCGATGTCGGCTGGTGCCGCTTCGGCTGAGCCGGACGGCTGGTACGGTGCTATCGATGCTGGTTACCACATCATCGACGACATCAATGCCGAAGCTTCGGTAACCGGTCACAACTGGAACTGGGAAGTTAACGACGGCTGGACCGCATTTGCGCGTCTCGGCTACCGTTTCAACCCGAACTGGCGTGCTGAACTCGAAGGCGGCTACCGCTCGGGTGACATCGGCACCGTTCGTGGTGCTGCGGGCGCACAGGGTCTGTGCAACCTGACCCCGGCTACCGGTCCGTGCCACTCGCCGGAAGGCGACATCACCTCGACCACCCTGATGGCCAACGTCATTTATGACTTCGGCACCCCGGAATGGACCCTGCGTCCGTTCGTGGGTCTGGGCGTTGGTGTGAACCGCGTAAACGTCGACACTGT
>NZ_JAVXCU010000017.1:0-40466 GCF_036659295.1 Brevundimonas sp.
TGATCATCTTGGAGCGGATGTTCTTGGGATCGATTTTGGCCATGGCGGCCAGTTCGGCTTCGGTTGGTGCCGGTGTAACCGGCAGATCGTCCAGACGGGCCAGTTCAAAGCCCGTATTTTCCTGCACTTCCTCGAAGGTCACGCCGGGGTGCAGCGAGATCACCCGCATGGCGCGGTCAGGGCCGCCAAAGTCCATCACGCACAGATTGGTGATGATGCGACCCAGATCCAGCCATACCGGAACCTTACCGTCCGGATAGCGGGCCGGATTGAAACCGGGCGAGCAGACATAGTCGACTTCGCCCGCCACAAAGGCGCGCTTGGTGTGGTTGGTGAACATGAAGCTGTTCAGGTGGCAGGTGGTGTTGCCGGGGAAACCGCGTGCGCCCAGCATGGCCGACTTGGGTTTCTTGTGGTCGCCAATGACGCTGATATTGGTCTGGCCAAAGCGGTCCATCTGCACCGGAGCCACCATAGAGTGACGCTTGCCGCTCCACAGGGTGGTGAAGACGCGCTGGTAGGGCACCCAGCCTTCGATTTCGAAATCGGCACTGGACAGGCCCGGACCCAGCGGCTCGGTGGTGTAGAAACACTCACCGTCCGTTGTCATCAGGTCGGGATTGTACAGGGTCTTGGAGACACCTGCGGCAATACGGGGCAGGGGGCCAATGCCCGTGCCCATGATCTCGCCATCGTCCACCCAGCACTGGGCCGCAGCGGCGATCATCAGTTCGACCAAGGAATACGACATGTCCGGAACCCCTTAATAAGCCGGTTTGCGCAGGGCGCGGATGGCATCGACACCGCCAACTGCGGCGACATAGGTTTCGTGCGGTACATCGACGAAACGCTGGCGATATTCGGACAGGGCCTCGGCGGATGCGGCGGCATCCACATAGGTTTTCAGGTGGTCCATATCGATGTGGTAATCCGGCTCGGCGCTGGTCGGATGGGCTCCGAACGGTACCTCGGCCACACCGGCGACCAGAGCGCGGTCGATGATGTTGAAGCGGCTATTGGCGCGCATATCCAGTTCGGCCGTCGTGACCAGTTTCTCGGTGGTCACAAAGGTACGTTTGGCGGCGCGGGCCAGAATCTCGTCAAACAGCGGATCGGGTGACAAGGTCAGCACATTGCCGCGCTCGTCCGAGCGGTGAACGTGGATCAGGGCGGCGTCCAGAGGAATGGCAGGCACGGCCACCAGTGTCTCTGCGTCTTCAAACGGGCTGACGACGGTTTTGGACAGTTCCGGCTGTTTGATCAGGTCGGTGCCCAGACCGATGCGGGTGGCCATGAACGGCACCTGCATGGCGGCGGCCATCAGGGCGAGCTGGTAGTGGCCTTCGTCCAGTTCCAGAATGTCGAAGCCACCCGCCTGACGGGCCGCACGGAAATGCGGGTCCAGCGGAATCTGGTCCATGCTGACGAACGAGAAGATCAGCTTTTTGATCTTGCCGCTGGCTGCCAGCAGGCCGACATCCGGCCCGCCATAGGTCATGACCGTAAGGTCCTTGAGCTTGCTGCGGGCGATGGCGCGAACCAGTGCCATCGGCTTGCGGCGTGTGGCCCAGCCCCCCAGACCAAGGGTCATACCGTCTTGAAGTTGGTCGACGATGTCGTCGATCGTCATACGCTTGTCAGCCATAACCTAGTCCTCGGCCTCCCAGGCCCATTTGTGGCCCCATGCACTCACCGCCATACTGGTGGTGGGCACCCATGTTTGCGGGTCGATCACCAGTCCGTTCCAGCCGTATTCGAGATCGAAACCGCCGGGGGTCTGGACGTAGAAGGAAATCATCTTGTCGTTGACGTGCTGGCCCAGCGTCGCCGAGATCGGGATGGCACCCTTGCTCTTGAGCGCACGGTCATAGGCGCGACCGACATCGGCCAGTTCCTTGACTTCGAGCATGAGATGGACGGCACCGTTCGGGCTTTCGGGCATTTCGCCCAGTGCCAGCGAGTGGTGGCGGCCATTGGCGGCATGCATGAAGGCAAAGCCGATACCCGGATCGTCGCGACCGCCGCCTTGCAGATAGAAGCGGCCCAGATCGGTATCGCTGAACCCCAGCACCGACTTGTAGAATTCGTGGACGGTGGTGAAGCTCGGGGCGGTCAGCACGACGTGGCCCATGCCCAGATCGCCATTGTCGCCGGTGACAAAACCGCTGGTCCCCGCCTTGGAACTAAACGGCGCATAGTCAACGAAACGGCCGTGATAGATTTCAAAAGCGTGGCCGTCAGGATCGCTGGAGCGGACGATTTCATAGGTCTGGCGCGCACGCGCTTCCAGCACATCCACATGCTCGACCGGACGACCGGCATCTTTCAGCGCGACGACTGCGGCGTCGAAGCCGGCCTTGTCGGCAAACTCCCAGCCGGAAGCCAGAAAGCGGTCCTGCTGACCCTTCTGGATCCAGAATCGGTAGGGGCGGTCATCGATACGGAAAAGCGCCACGTCGGGATCGGCTGACGGCGCTTCCATCATGCCCAGAAACTCGACGGCGAAGCTGCGCCAGCGGTCAAGATCCGTCGCCTCCACCACAATATATCCCAAAGAGCTTACGGCCATGCGTCGAACCTCCCCGTTTGCGCATTCGACTGATTTTGTGTCGAACGCTCGCTTGACGATTTGCGTATTAAACAATAACTCTTTTTACGCAATATGAAAGTTCTATCCGCTTTTAGCAGAAGGATGCAAGCCAGATGGTCGATAACTCTGCACCTGTGGCAGCCCGTAAAAACGAGGCCCTAGCCTCCATTCCGACCCCGGCAGAGTTGATAGAGCGTGCCCGCGCCCTGATCCCGGCCATCCGTTCGCGCGCTGTGCAATGCACGGCCGAGCGCCGCGTCCCGACCGAGACGATTCGCGATATCGAGGCGGCGGGCCTGTTCCGGATTCTCCAGCCCCAACGCTGGGGCGGCTACGAGATGGAGCCGAACGTCTTCTTCGAGGTGCAGAAGCTGCTGTCGCAGGGCTGTATGTCGACGGGTTGGGTGTTCGGTGTGGTCGGTGGTCACCCTTACGAAATCGCCCTGTTCCCGCATCAGGCGCAGGCCGATGTCTGGGGCGATGACGATGCGGTTCTGGTGTCGTCTTCCTATCAGCCGGTCGGCAAGGTCGAGCGCGTCGAGGGCGGCTTCAAGCTGTCGGGCCACTGGGGCTTCTCGTCCGGCTCCGAGCACTGCAACTGGGTGCTGCTGGGTGCGATGATCCCGCCGCTCAATGCCGGTGATCCGCCCGACATGCGCACCTTCCTGCTGCCGCGCAGCGACTATCGCATCGAAGACGCCTGGTACACGTTCGGCCTGCAAGGCACCGGCAGTCAGGACATTGTCGTCGAGGACGCTTTCGTGCCGGAATACCGCACGCACAAGGCGGCGGACGGTTTCCTCTGCACCAATCCGGGTCAGGCCGAGAATGACGGCCCGCTGTTCCGTCTGCCATGGGCGCAGGTGTTCCTGCGTCTGGTTTCGACCTCGGCGCTAGGGGCCACGATTGCGGCTCTGGATGGTGCCACCAAGATCATGGAAAGCCGTATCTCGACCAATACGGGCAAGGCGTCCAAGGCCGATCCTCTGCTGCAAGGCGCGATTGCGCGGGGCTATGCCGAGGTGGACGAGATGGAAACCGTTCTTACACGCAATATGGACGTGCTGTATGGCCGCTCTGTTGCGGGTGAAGAGGTCACGATGGAAGAGCGTGCGCGCTTCCGTTACCAGTCCTCGACCGTGGCGCGCCGCTGTGCCGAGATCGTGGATGCGTTGCTGCCGCTGCTGGGTGGTCGCGCCATCTATATGCACAGCCCGCTGATCCAGCCGTGGCTGGACCTGAACGCCGCCCGCCAGCACGTCGCCAATGATCCCGGCAATGGTGCGGCAGATGTGATCGGCACCCGTTCGGGCAACGCCCCGACCTTCATGTTCATGTGAGGCAGCCATGATCCGCGCGACTGTGACACGCAAAGTCCACCGCATTAGTGGCGGCTACGACATCTGTATTCAGGAAGCCGGTTCCGGCCCTGCCGTGGTGTTTCTCCATGGCAGCGGACCGGGGGCGTCGGGTCTTTCGAACTTTCGCCAGAATGTTGATGCGTTCGTGGATGCCGGTTACCGCGTCATCCTGCCGGACCTGATCGGTTATGGCGCGTCGTCCAAGCCGGAAGGCATCGACTATACGCTGCACCTGTTCACCGACACGACGGTCGAGGCCCTCAAGGCCCACGGCATCGACAAGGCCATACTGGTCGGCAACTCGCTGGGCGGCGGCGTCGCCATCCAGATGGGGCTGGACCACACCGAGATGGTGGATCGTCTGATCCTGATGTCGCCGGGCTGTATCGAAGAACTGCCGATCTATTTCGCCATGCCGGGCATTGCGAACATGAAGAGCACCTTCGGCAGCCCCGAATTCGCTGTCGGCGACCAGCGCCGTCTGGCCGAGAGCCTTGTCTATGATCCGGCGCACATCACCGACCAGCTGGTGGCCGAGCGTTTTGCCGTGGCCAAGGCCCAGCCCAAGGATGTGCTGGCGCGCATGAAGACGCACAACCTGCGTCCGCGCCTGTCGGAACTGAAGATGCCGATCCTCGGCTTCTGGGGTTTCAACGACACCTTCATGCCGTTGTCGGGGATCAACTATTTCCTCGAAGACTGCGAGGACGTCCGGTTCGTCACCTTTAACAAGGTGGGGCACTGGGTGCAGGTCGAGCGTACCGAAGAGTTCAACCGTTATAGCCTCGAGTTCCTGCGTGGGTGAGCCAGCCATGAACCATGATCTGTCGGGTGGGTTAAAGGATGCCATGCGGCGTCTGGCCTCTGCGGTGGCTGTGGTTTCGGCCCGCAGTCGCGATGGCGGCGCAGTGGGCATGGCGGCGACCTCGGTCACCTCGCTGTCGATGTCGCCGCCGTCGTTGCTGGTCTGCGTCAATCGCCAGACCGGCATTCATGCCAGCCTGTTTATTGGTGCCAAGTTCAATGTGAACCTGCTGGGCAATCATCACCGTGATGTCGCCTCGGCGTTTGGCGGCCAGATGGCCCGCGAACTGCGCTTTGGCGTGGGCGAATGGGCGGACGACATTCAGGGTCTGCCCGCCCTTGCCGATGCACAGGCCGTGGTCGGCTGCGAGGTTGACCGTCTGGTCACCTATGGCACCCACACCATCGTCATCGGCGCTGTGCGCGAAGTGCGTGTGGCCGGTGAAGTCCAGCCGCTGATCTATCAGGACGGACGCTATCTATGAGCAAGCATCAACAGTTTGCCGACCAGCTTCATGCGGCCTTGAGTGACGGTCAGGTGATCGCGCCCCTGATCGAGCAGGACGCCTCGCTGACCATCGACGACGCCTATGCCATTTCGCTGGAGGTGATGAAGCGCCGCACCGCCGAGGGCGAGGTGGTGATCGGCAAGAAGATCGGCGTCACCTCCAAGGTGGTGCAGGACATGCTGGGCGTCGACCAGCCGGACTTTGGTTTTATGACCGACCGGATGCTGGTGCAGGGCGATATCGATATTGCCGCCCACAAGCTGATCGCGCCGCGTGCTGAGGCCGAGATTGCCTTTGTGCTCAAGTCTTCGCTGAAAGGCCCCGGCGTCACCGAAGCCGACGTGCTGGCGGCGACTGAAAAGGTCGTCGCCTGTTTCGAGGTGGTGGATAGCCGCATCAAGGACTGGAAGATCGGCATCGTCGATACGGTGGCGGATAATGCCTCGTGCGGGGTGTTTGTGCTGGGTGACGCGCACGATGATCCAGACTCGCTGGACCTGCCGAACCTCAAGGTGGTGGTCAAAAAGAACGGGGCCTTCCTGTCCGAAGGCTACGGCTCGGCGGTGCAGGGATCGCCGCTGACGGCGGTGGCATGGTTGGCCAATACGCTTGGAGCCTATGGCGTCACGCTGGATGCAGGCGATGTGATCTTGTCGGGATCACTGGTGCCGCTGGCTGATGCTGTGGCGGGGGACGTGTTTGAAATGGAACTGGACGGGGTGGGACGCTGCGTCGCCCGCTTCATCTAGGGGCAAGTGAGGGGATAAGCATGAGCAAGATTAAGTGCGCGATCATTGGATCGGGCAATATCGGTACGGATCTGATGGAAAAGCTGATCCGCTATCCCAAAAATCTGGAACTGGCCGCTGTGGTCGGTGTGGACCCGGCCTCCGAAGGTCTGGCCCGTGCCCGCACCCACGGTGTGTTCGCCACCCATGAGGGGCTGGCCGGTCTGGTGGCCTCTGACGTGTATCCCGAGATCGGTGTCGTGTTCGATGCCACATCGGCCTATGCCCATAAGGACCACGATGCCCGCCTGCGTGCGGACGGCAAGCTGGTGGTCGATCTGACCCCTGCGGCTATCGGGCCGTTCGTTGTTCCCGCTGTGAACGGTGACGAGAACCTCGATAGCGGCAACGTCAACATGGTCACCTGCGGTGGTCAGGCGACCATTCCGATGGTGGCGGCGGTCAGTCAGGTCGCCAATGTGCGCTATGCCGAGATCATCGCTTCGGTCTCGTCGCGTTCTGCTGGTCCCGGCACCCGCGCCAATATCGACGAGTTCACCCGCACGACCGCCCGCGCGATTGAAAAGGTCGGCGGTGCCGAGCAGGGCAAGGCGATCATCATCCTGAACCCTGCCGAGCCGCCGATGATCATGCGCGACACGGTCTTCACCCTGTCTGACGGTGCCGACGAAGACGCCATCCGCGCCTCGGTCGAGGCCATGGTCGCCAAGGTCAGCGCCTATGTGCCGGGTTATCGCCTGAAACAGCAGGTGCAGTTCGAGCGCTTTGGCGACAACAATCCGCTGACCATTCCGGGCCGTGGCCAGTTCACCGGCCTCAAGACCTCGATCTTCCTCGAGGTCGAAGGCGCGGGCGACTATCTGCCGCCCTATGCCGGCAACCTCGACATCATGACCGCCGCCGCCAAAGCCACGGGCGAGCTTCTGGCCGCCCGCCGTCAAGAGAAGGAGGCCGCGTAATGGGCTTCGACGTCAACAAAGACCGTCTGTATATTCAGGACGTGACCCTGCGCGACGGCATGCACGCCATCCGCCACATGTATAGCCTCGATCAGGTGCGCGACATTGCCCGCGCGCTGGACAAGGCCGGTGTCCACGCCATCGAGGTCGCCCACGGTGACGGCCTGTCGGGGGCCAGCTTCAACTATGGCTTTGGCGCGCATACCGACTGGGAATGGCTGGAAGCCGTGGCCGAGGTGCTGGAACAGTCGGTGCTGACGACCCTGATCCTGCCGGGTGTCGGCACGGTCGAGGATCTGAAACGCGCCTATGATCTGGGGGTGCGATCGGTGCGCGTGGCGACCCACTGCACCGAGGCGGACGTCTCCAAGCAGCATATCGGCTTTGCCCGCGATCTGGGCATGGACGTGTCTGGCTTCCTGATGATGAGCCACATGATCGAGCCGGAAGCCTTGGCGCAACAGGCTGTGCTGATGGAATCATACGGCGTGAAATGCGTCTATGTGACAGACAGCGGCGGCGCGCTGGATATGGACGGTGTCAGGGCTCGTTTTGAGGCCTATGACCGCGTCCTTAAGCCGGAAACCGAACGCGGTATCCACGCCCACCACAACCTGTCGCTGGGTGTGGCCAACTCGATCGTCGCGGCCCAGTACGGTGCCGTGCGTATCGATGCCAGCCTGACAGGCATGGGGGCAGGGGCTGGGAACGCGCCGCTGGAAGTCTTTATCGCTGCCGCCGACCGCAAGGGCTGGAACCACGGCTGTGACGTCAGCGCCCTGATCGATGCCGCAGAAGACATTGTCCGCCCGATGCAGGACCGTCCGGTCCGCGTGGACCGCGAGACGCTGAGCCTCGGCTATGCAGGGGTTTACTCATCCTTCCTGCGTCACGCCGAAAAGGCAGCGCAGGACTATGGTTTGTCCACCAAGGACATTCTGGTCGAACTGGGCCGCCGCCGCATGGTGGGGGGTCAGGAAGACATGATTGTCGATGTGGCACTGGATATGCTGAAGGCTCGGGAAACTGCCTGAAGCATATAAAAAGCCGGAGGATGAGCGATCATCCTCCGGCTTTCATATCTTAAAGGGCCTTTGGTTTTGGCCTTAGTGGGTCGCCGTCGAGATGATGCGATCGGCCGAAACCTCGGCATAGGGCTGGAGTGCAGGCTTGGCCACAGCCGGTCCCATAATGCCGACAATGGCGGCGCACAGGCCAATGGTCACGAGAATGGACAGGACGATATAGGCCGAGCGCTTACCGGCTGGCTCAAAGGCGCACGTCGTCCCTGCGGTGGTGTTGATCATGGTTTCCTCCCCGGCCTCTTGATGGGCTGGTACAAGGATGAAGCTATGAAAACGGGGTTCTGTAAACAGCAAAATGCGCAATAAAGATGATTTATGACTCTTTATTCGAGTGTTTGCGTAAAAAATTTGATCTAAAAAACGAATGCAAGTGTTATGGGCGTGCGCAAAGTGGCGCTTCGTCGGGTGTGGGGGCGCAGTGAAGGGGGCGGGTGTGATTTTCCTGACCGGTGGTCATGGCAAATCCGGCCTTTCTCTACTGCTGCGTGTACGGCTCTCGCGGGTGTCCGAATCTGCATATCGACGGTCCGTCAGTGACGGATTGCGTGTTTTTCAGCCGCTGTGCTGCGAAATCATTGGTTTCATAGGTCACATGATCGCAATTTCACAAAGAACGCTTTATGACCTCTAGTGGAAAATTGGTCACTCGGCGGAGTAGAATGCAGATACGCGAAAGCAACGATGGTGCCGTCGCCACACTCGATGAGCTCGAGACGGGAATCATCGATATTTTGCGCGAGAATGGTCGTGCAACCAACCTCGAGATTGCCGAGCGTCTGGGCGTCACCGCCGCGACCGTTTCGAGCCGTATCAAGCGCCTCGAAGAGAGCCGCGCCATGAAGGTGGTGGCGGTGTCGGACTTTGCGGCCCACGGTTTCGAAATCCTGCTGGCCGTCGGCGTCAAGGTGACGGGGCGCGATGTGGACCATGTCGCCGCCGAACTGGCCGCGCTGCCCGAGGTGTTCTCGATCAATATGGTCACGGGCCGGTTCGATATGGAGCTGCTGGTTGCGCTGAGATCGTTTGACGAGATCGCTGTCTTCCTGACCGAGCATGTCGCCCACATTCAGGGAATTTCCGACCTGGATGCCGGTGTGGCCTACGACATCGTCAAATTCGAATTTAACGTGGCTCCGCTATGACCAAGCCTGCACTGGACGAGCTGGATCACCGCATTATCGAGACCTTTAGTCGCGATGCCCGCGTCTCGAACCGTCAGGTTGCGAGCGAGCTGGGTGTGACCGAGGGCACGATCCGCACGCGACTGCGCCGTCTGCAAAACAGCCGGATGATCCAGTTCACCGTCGTCACCGACTATCGGATGGCGGGATCGCCCAATCTGGTCCTCATGGGGATCAAGGCCAATCCGTCCCATGTTCAGGCTCTGGCCAAGGCCCTGTCGGACATGCCCGAAGTGGGGTCGGTGGTGTTGATGATGGGACGCTACAGCCTGCTGGCAACAGCTCTGATTACCACCGTAGAGGCCGCTGACCAGTTGATCCGTCGCAGGATCAGGACGCTGGAAGGGGTGCAGGATGTGGAAGTGTCCTGGTCGATCGGGACGCCCAAATATGATGCGCGTCTGGCCCGTATCACCGGACCCGCCGAATAGTTTGCAAGTTCAGGCCGCTGTGGTTTCGCAGCGGCCTTTTTCTTGGTCGAAGGATTGAGCGGGGGTCTATCGGCACAAGGCGGCAAACCGCAACTGCGTAATCTTAAGTGCGAAATATACGCAAATCTTACTGCCTTAAGCCGTAGAAAATATTGGGCAACGGCCCCCGATTATCTCGGTGTGATGAGGGTGTGACGAATTAACCATTGAATATGAATGGTTATTTTCTGGAGGCGCGCAATTCTGCTCCGATTTCAGTCGGGTAAGTATGAATTGACAAGATGCGTAACCGAGATAACAGTAATATACGCGATCACGCAATTATATGAACATAAGAACAAGCTTTGCGCTTTCGAGCGCAGGCGGGCGTGGTTCGCATGACCGTTAGACGTTGGGAGTGAGTCATGGCGGGGACGCAAGATTACGGGCTGGGGCCTTCTACCTATCCGCGTGGATGGTTTCTGGTAGCCGAAGGCAAGGAAGTCACGAACAAGCCGCTGGCGGTTCGCTACTTCGGTGAAGAGCTGGTTCTGTATCGCGGCGAAAGCGGCCGCGTGTTTATGGTCGATGCATTCTGTCCGCACATGGGCACGCATCTGGCCAAGAACAGCAGCTCCTACGTGGTCCAGGACCGCGTTCACGTCGAAGGCGACAACATCCGTTGCCCCTACCACGCCTGGCGCTTTGGCCCTGACGGCAAGTGCAACGAGATTCCTTACTCCAAGGCCCCGATTCCGGCCGCGGCCAAGATCCGCACCTGGAAGGTCGAAGAGAAATACGGCTGCGTCTTTGTCTGGCACGATGCGGAAGGCGGCGAGCCCGATTTCGACCTGCCGGCCATCCCGCAATGGGATGATCCCGCCTTTGTGCGCTGGGATCTGGACCATCTGGGCGAACTGCCCTGCCATCCCAAGGAAATCATCGACAATATCTGCGATGTGGCCCACCTCGGCCCGACGCATGGTGGTCCGTGCGAGTACTTCCATAACGAGTTTGACGGCGTGATCGCGCGCCAGCGTCAGGGTGGCTATCACCGCGCGCTGGAGGTCGGCGTCATGCTGGAAACCGACACCTGGTACACAGGGCCGGGCATTCTGATCTCGACCTTCAATGAAGGGAACTCGGTCATGTTCATCTGCCACACACCGGTGGAAGACGGGCGGACCAAGGCGTGGCACGCCCTGATGATCAACTCCGGCAAGCCAGTGGCCGAGCCTGCGGACAAGGCTATGCAGATCGAATATCAGGCCGGAAGTCTGGCGGCGTTCGCGCAGGACTTCGATATCTGGATGAACAAGGCCCCCTGCATTACGCCGCTGGCTGTGCCGGGGGACGGAGCCTATTCCAAGGTCAAGACCTGGTATCAGCAGTTCTATAATCCGCGCGCCGAGGCCGAGTCGTTCCAGAAACGCGCCAACGGCATCTACAAGATTACCGGCATGCCGACTGTCCGCGAGGACGCGGCCTAGTCCAAAAGCTTGAAAGTCCACAAGCCCGCGAGCCGGAGTGTGTTCAACTCCGTCTCTTTGAGCGGCCTTGTGGCAACCTCTTGGTACGGCCCGTCATCGCAGGGATGTCGGGCCGTATCTTTTGCAGAGGTGGGTGGTTTAAGCGCCTTAACTTGATGTTCGCGCCATATCGTGCGTACGCATCTACGCAAAACATGGTTGTAGCTGCCGTAAATTCAAAATATGCGTATATCAAAGGCCGTAAAGGTCATGCGCAGATAGAGTGGGGTAGGGGTTATGACCTTCTGTCATAAAAGAACGCACGGCGGGCCTGTTTACGTCGCTGCCCGTGGTTTGAAGGCGCGTCCATGACGGCCTCGCTTCCCCGATCCATTCCCCATGCCGCTCAGGCGGCGGCGGCCCGCTGGGGCGACAAGCCGGCCCTGATCGAAAACGGTGCCAGCGTTTCCTTCACCCAGCTATGGGCCGAGGCCCGCGCGGTGGCATCCGCCTGTCTGGCCAAGGGTATTGGCCCGCAAAGCCGCGTGGCCATCTGGGCACCGAACTGTCGCGAATGGATCGTGGCCACGCTGGGGGCACAGATTTGCGGCGCGGCGATTGTACCGCTGAACACGCGCCTGAAGGGCCGCGAGGCGGGCGATATCCTGCGCCGCGCCAAGGTCAGCGTCCTGTTCACCGTCAAAGAATTTCTAGGCTGCGACTATCCCGCCCTGTTGAAAGACGAAGACACGCCGGACCTTGCCCACACCATCCTGATGGAAGGGGACCACTGGCAGGCCTTTCTGGATGAAGGGCAGGGCGCGGGCGATGAGCGTCTGGATGCCATGCTGGAACAGGTTTCGGGAGAGACGATCAGCGACATCATGTTCACCTCTGGTACGACCGGCGCGCCCAAGGGTGTGCTGTCGGTCCATGGCGCGGTGGTGAAGATGTTTCATGACTGGGGCGAGCGGGTCGATGTGCGCGAGGGCGACCGCTTCTTGATCGTCAATCCGTTCTTCCACACCTTTGGATACAAGGCGGGCTGGGTGGCCTGTCTGGTGCGCGGGGCGACCATCCTGCCCATGCCGGTGTTCGATGCGGCCAAGCTGGCCGACATGATCGAGCGCGAGAAGGTGAACTTCATCCCCGGCGCACCGACCATCTACCAGATGCTGCTGATCGAGCAGGAAAAGGCCAGCCGTAACTTCTCTTCCCTGCGCGTGGCCGTGACGGGCGCGGCACCGGTGCCACCGTCGCTCATCTACCGGATGAAGAACGAGCTGGGCATGGAGCGCGTGGTCAACGGCTATGGCATGACCGAGCATGGCTGTGTCTGCATGACCCCTTCTGAGGCTTCGGTGGACCAGATTTCGGCCTCCATCGGCATACCGTTACCGGATGTCGAGGTGGTGTGTGTCGATGAAAACGGCACCCATCTGGGCCCCGACCAGTCGGGCGAGTTCTGGGTGCGTGGCTATGGCGTGATGCGCGGCTATCTGGATGATCCCGAGGCCACCGCCGAGACGATCACGCCCGATGGCTGGCTGCGCACGGGCGACATCGGCCGCATTGATGCCAACGGCTATATGTTCATCACAGACCGGATGAAGGACATGTACATTTCGGGCGGGTTCAACTGCTATCCGGCCGAGATTGAAAAGCTGTTGAACGACCATCCGGGCATCGAGGTGGCGGCTGTTGTCGGTATGGATGACGAGCGGATGGGCGAGGTCGGCAAGGCGTTTGTGATCCCGCGCGCCGGTGTCGAACTGGACCCTGCCGCCGTGATCTCGTGGGCGCGTGAGGCCATGGCCAACTACAAGGTGCCGCGCAAGGTGGTGATCGTGTCGGACCTGCCGCGCAATGCGGCGGGCAAGGTTCTGCGTAATGCTCTTCGAGAAATGGCGGATTGAGAGATGACGGATAATACCGATCTATTGCGTCGTATCGACCGGCTGGAATCGCTGGATGCGATCCGTCAGCTTGCGGCCAAATACAGTCTGGCGCTGGACATGCGCGACTCTGATGCCTGGGTCAGCCTGTTCCCCGAGGATGTGCAGGTCGGCGGCGGCAAGTCGGGGCGAAAAGCGTTGCGCGACTGGTTCGACGAAACCATGGGCCAGCAGTTCGACGGCACATCCCACCACATCGGCGGCCACGTCATCGAGTTCATCGACGAGAATAACGCACAGGGCGTGGTCTATTCCAAGAACGAGCACGAGACGGGCGTGGAATGGGTCATCATGCAGATGATGTATTTCGACCGTTACACCCGCATCGATGGTCGCTGGTATTTCCAGCGCCGTCTGCCGCTGTACTGGTACGCCACCGATCTGAACAAGCCACCGATCGGTAGCCGCAAGATGCGCTGGCCCGGTCAGCCGCCCTATGAGGGCAGTTTCCATGACCTGTTCCCGTCGTGGCAGGCGTTCTGGGATCGTGCGGGCAAGGCCCATGATGCGCCCGTGTCCGAGCCTGCGCCCCTTGAGGGCTTCATAGATGCCATGCGCAAGGATCACCCCTTGCCGCGCCCGCGTGTACGCTAAGGAGTAGGCTTTGGCCGGTTTGTTTGATCCCGTAAAACTGGGCGCGATTGCCCTGTCCAACAGCATCGTCATGGCCCCCATGACCCGCGACCGTGCGGGGGCGGGCGATGTGCCCACCGATCTGATGGTGGACTATTACCGCCAGCGCGCCTCGGCGGGCCTGATCATCACCGAAGGCACCCAGCCGTCGGCGGCAGGCAAGGGCTATTGGCGCACGCCGGGCATCCATACGCCGCAGCAGATGGCGGGCTGGGCCAAGGTCGCCGAGGCGGTCCATGCCGAGGGCGGCAAGATCGTGGTGCAGTTGATGCATGTCGGTCGTGCAGCAGTGGCGGCCAATAAGGATACGGGCGCGGATACGGTGGCACCGTCGGCGATCCAGTGCCCCGACAAGATCCCCGGTCCGGATGGTGTGCCGCAGGACTGCGTCATACCGCGTGCGCTGGAAACGCACGAGATTGCCGGTGTGATCGCCGAGTATGTTCACGCCGCCCGCTGCGCCATCGAGGCCGGTATGGACGGTGTCGAGTTCCACTGCGCCAGTGGCTATCTGCCGATGCAGTTCCTGTCGTCAAACTCGAACCAGCGCACCGACCAGTATGGCGGCAGTGCCGAGAACCGCGTGCGGTTTGTGGTGGAGACGCTGGCGGCCCTGTCGGAAGCCATCGGTGCGGATCGTGTGGGGTTCCGTATCTGTCCGGGGGTGACACTGAACGGCATGGCCGACGCCAATCCTGCCGAGACATACGAGACCCTGATCAAGGCCGTGGACGGCACGGGCTTGGCCTATCTGCATTTGATCGACCTGCCGCAGGACGGTCTGGATGCGCTGGCACTGGTCAAGGCGCACTGGAGCGGGCCGCTGATCCTCAACAACAGCCGTGGGATTGAGGACAATATCCAAAGACTTGAGAACGGTACGGCCGATGCGATCTCTTTGGGGCGCGGCTTCATCGCCAACCCCGATCTGGTCGGCAAGCTGAAGCGTGGCGAGCCTTTGGCAAGGCCGGATCGCGCAACGATCTATACCGGCCAAGGTGACGATGCGCGGGGCTATACGGACTACGTTTAAGTACCGCGCATGCCGATAAAGAAGGCTGTATTCACAGTTAAGGACTGGCGAATTGATCGCCTAACATTCTCGCGTCATCCTCGCCCCTGTGGCGAGGATGACGAAGCAGGGTGTCTGATGGCGGGTCCGAATACCTCATTTGAATTCAGCCCAAAAAAGAAGGCCGCCGGATCGCTCCGGCGGCCTTTATGCTTGCGGGACGAAAACGGTCAGACGCCGAAACCGCCCGCCACAGACAGCACCTGTCCGGTGATGTAGTTGGCGCGGTTGGAGGCGAGGAAGACGGCGGCATTGCCGATGTCGTCCGAGGCACCCCAGCGTTTGATGGGAAGCAGTTTCTTGACCTCGGTTTCCCAGGCTTCGTCGAAATAGCCGGCTTCCTGACCGATCTTGAACTGGCCCGCATCAATCACGCCGACCAGCACCGTATTGGCGCGGATTTCGTTGACGCCTTCTTCCTTGGCGATGCCCTTGATGAGGGCTTCGTTACAGGCTTTGGGCGCGACCGACAGGCCGTCCAGATGCGGGAACCAGTCATGGCCCGCCGAGCCGAGGTGAACAAACGAGCCACCGCCTTTTTCGCGCATGTGCGGGATCAGGGCGCGCACGGCGTTGTGGAAGCCGAAAGCCTCGATCTCGATGGAGGCGCGGAACTGCTCGTCGCTCCAGTCGGCAATCAGGCGCTGGGGAACAACCGGCCCTGCACCCCAGACCATGGTGTGCACGCGGCCATGGGTGTCGATGACGTCTTGCGTCATGGCGCGGACCTGATCGGCATCGCGCACATCGCATTTATGGATGGAGGCCGCGCCGCCCAGAGCACGGATGGCCTCTGCCGTCTGCTCGGCCACATCCTGTTTGGAGTTGTAGCCGATCGCGACGGGCGTGCCTGCGCGGGCAAAGCTCATGGCCACACCGCGACCGATGCCGCCGCTGCCACCGTAAATAATGGCGACGCCTTCAGGGAATTCGTTCTGCATAGATCTATATCCGGTCAGAAAAAAAGGCTGCGGACGTGGTGTCCGCAGCCTGAAGTTTCGAGGAGATGGTTAGAAGGCGTAGCGCACGCTGGCATAGATGCGGCGCGGCGGGTTGTAATAGGCCTCGGTGAAACCGAAGAAGGCGGCACCGTCATAGCCTTCCTTGATGACGCGCTCGTCGGTCAGGTTCTGGCCTTCGATGCCGAAGGACAGGCCGTTATCGGTGCGGAAGTTCAGGCTGGCATTCAGCAGGGTGTGGGCTTCACCCTTCAGCAGAGGCTGGTTCTGGGTGTCGCTATATTGCTCGTCCATATAGGAAGCATCGACACGGAAGGTCGTGTCCAGCTGGCCGATACGGCGGGTGACAACGGCACCGAGGCTGGCGGTCCACGGCGGGGTGTGTTTCAGCTTCAGGTGGCTGTAGTCGAGGATATTGCCCGCCGGATCCTGGCTGAGATATTCCTCGTAGGCCGCATTCAGATAGCCGAGCGCGCCTTCGAAGCTCAGCCAGTCATTGGCGATAAAGCGGCCCTCGGCCTCGATACCCCAGATGCGGGCCTTACCGGCGTTTTCGGTACGGGCCACAACACCGCCCATAACCGGATAGGACACCACGACCTGCATGTCTTGATACTGGTTGTAGAATGCGCTCAGGTTCAGGCGCAGACGACGGTCCAGCAGGTCGTTTTTCAGACCCAGTTCATAGCTGGTCAGGATTTCCGGATCGAAGCTGCCGATTTCGGCTTCGGAGGTAGGACGCCCGTTGAACCCGCCCGAGCGGAAGCCCTGCGAGACGATGGCGTAACCGCGCACCTGATCGTTGAACTCGTAATTGGCGCTGATCTTGGGCGAGAAGTTCGTCCAGCTTTCGTCCAGATTATAGCCGGGGATACCGGGGATCAGCGGCACCTTGGCAAAGACGCGCGAGGACGACTGCTCGAAGGCCTTTTCCTCGTAGGTGTAGCGGGCACCGATGTCGAACGACAGACGCTCGGTGGCGCGATAGGTCGCGTTACCGAATAGGGCGATATTGTCGGTTTCCTGCGTCTGGTCGAAATTGACGTTGAAATCCAGACCTGCCGCCATGGCCGGATCGAAACCGGCCTCGATCAGCTTGGGATACAGACCCCATGCGGTGACCAGCAGGGTCTTCTGGCGCGAACGCTCGTGATACAGGTAAAGGCCGCCCAGCGTGGTCACCTTGCCGTCGAACAGTTCGTGCGACAGCTGGAATTCCTGCGAGAACTGGCGGCTGGTAATGTCCTGACGGTCACCCGAATAGTTGGTTTCCGAGGCATCGCCGTCGCGGGCAAAGGCGACGCGGCTATAGCGGGCCGCGCTGATCGACTTCATGTCGCCACCAAAGGCCGGGAAGTCCAGCGTCAGGGTGGCCGAGCCGGCATCGGCATTGTCGATGTTCAGCATCGGCGTGACATCGGTCTTGTCGATGCTTGACGGTACGGTGCAGCACGGTTCCACAAAGGTGGAATACATGTCCGAGAAGAAGACCGGCTGGAAGGCGATCATGCTGCTCGCTGCCGAGTTCTGGCGCTGGCGATAGCCGTCCACGCTCAACACAGCGTCAAACTCGCCCTTGGTCCAGCGCAGGGCCGCACGACCGGCAATCTGGTCGGTGTCGCCCTTGGTGCCACCGCTTTCCAGCTTCTGCCAGCCATCGCCCCAGCGACCCAGTGCCGAAACGGACATGGACAGATCGTCGGTCAGGGCCATGTCGTAGCTGCCGCGCACCTGCGCATAGTCATAGCTGCCGACCTTCAGGTCCGCCTCGCCGGTATTGGAGCCGGTCGGCTTTTTCATCACGACGCTGATGGCGCCGCCAATGGTGTTCTTGCCGAACAGCGAGCCTTGCGGACCGCGCAGAACCTCGACGCGCTCGATCCCCATCAGCGAGGTCAGGGCGCCGAACGGGCGGCCCTGATAGACGCCGTCAAAGAAGACGGCCACGGCGGGGTCGGAGGTGACGATATAGTCGTATTCACCCACGCCGCGCACATAGGCCGACATCTGGCCCGACGAGCCGCCGGTGCCGGGGGTGAAGGTCAGGTTCGGGGTCATCTGCTGGATGTCGATCAGCGAGCTGTAACCGCGGGCCTCCAGTCCTTCGCCGGTTACTGCGGTTACCGCGATCGGCACATCCTGCAGGTTTTCGGAACGGCGGCGGGCGGTGACGACCACGTCGCCCACCATGGTTGCAGCCTGCGGGGTTTCATCCACCTGCTGGGCCGCAGCGGGCGTGGCGATGGCGAGCAGGGCGGCTGGAGCAGCACCCAGCATCCAGGCGCGCAGAATTGCTTTGTTAGATTTCACATGTCCCTCCCGAAACGCTTGTGCGTTTTCGTCATTGCGTTTTTGTTGCCGCATTTAGAAACGCAAATCAACGAAATTGATTTCACATTTTTGCACATCGCGCTGTGAGTGGTGGTTCGTCTAACGCGATTGCGTATTTATGACGGGCGGGCCGCAATAGAAGGCGCGCCGTGGTTGTGATTCCACGGCGCCGATAAAGCCATGATCTGCATAGGTTTGCGTAGTGTTGTTCAACAAAAAAGACCGGACCAACGGGTGTTGATCCGGTCTTTGATCGGTTGAGCCGCGTTTAGGCGGTGGGCAATAGCCAGTTTGCGCTGATCTTGCCCTCGACGGCTGTGCCTTCCAGTGCGGAGCGGGCCACAGACTTGGTTTTGGACATGCGCCAGCCGTCTTCGGTGCGGCGATATTCGTCATGATAGAACATCGACAGGGCGCGGAACTGGCCGGTGCGGGGATCATAGGTGGTGAAGCCCAGATTCCAGACTGCTCTGGCTGTGTCGGCGGACAGGATTTCAATCTCGGCATTATGGCCGTGATGGCTGTCGCTGATGGGCGAGTTGACGGCGATTTCGGTGAAGATACCGACCAGCTGGTCCACCGTGAAAACGCCCATGCCCTCGAAATCGATGACGGCATCAGGGGTGAAACAGGCATGCACCATGTCGGCCTGTTTGGCATCGCAGGCATTCAGATAGCGGGCCTTCAGGCGGCGGATGTCGGATTCGGCCTCGAGGCGGGCCAGACGCTCTTCGATAGTCATCGGAATACTCTCTTAGTCTTCGGAGGCGATGGTGACCTTCAGGCCGCTGACGGCATCGCTGAAGGGGAGTTGGCATGACAGACGCGAACAGGCGGTGCTGTTTTCGGACCATTCCAGCAGATCGGCCTCGTCCTGGTTCGGGGCGTCGAAACGCTCGAAATAGGCGTCGTCCACATGGACGTGGCAGGTGGCGCAGCTGAGGCCGCCACCGCACACAGCCTGCAGTTCGTCAAAACCCGCATCGCGGATGGCTTCCATGACGGAACGGCCACCGGCAACCTCGGCTTCGTGTTCGGTGCCGTCGCGCGTGACGACAATCAATTTAGGCACTTCAAATCTCCTGATGGGGGCTGTTCAAACCGGCAGGTTTACCCGCGCGGTTCGCGCGGAAGGCCAAGACCGCGCTCGGCGATCAGGTTGCGCTGGATCTGGTTGGTGCCGCCATAGATCGTGTCGGCACGCGAATAGAGGAACAGGTTGGGCAGGGTGTCCCAGCCATAGTCCTCGCGGTCATTGACCTCTCCGGCCTGACCCAGAACATCCATGGCCAGTTCGCCAAGGCTGCGACGCCACGACGCCCACTGGATCTTGTAGGTCAGGGCCGCGCCGTCGATCTTGGAATGGTCGGTCTGCGACAGCATCCGCAGCGCGCCATAGCGCATCAGGCGCAGGCCGATCTCGGCCTTGGCGAGACGCTGGCGGATCAGCGGATCATGGGCGGTGCCATTGGCCTTGGCGGCGGCGATGATTTCGTCCAGTTCGTTGCGGAACGACATCTGCTGGCCCAGCGTCGAGACACCGCGCTCGAACGCCAACAGCCCCATGGCGATCTTCCAGCCCTCGCCTGGTTGGCCGATCAGGCTGTCGGCAGGACAGCGGGCATCGGTCAGGAAGGTCTCGTTGAACTCGGCATCGCCATTGATCTGGGGGATGCCACGGATTTCGATACCCGGCTGGTCAATCGGCATCATCAGGAAGCTGAGACCCTTGGGGCCTACCGTGCCTTCCTCGGTACGGGTGATGACGAAAATCCAGTCGGAGATATGGGCCAGACTGGTCCAGATCTTCTGGCCGTTGACCACCCATTCCTGTGCGCCTTCTGGGCCTTCCAGACGGCCTTTGGTGCGAACCGAGGCGAGGTCCGAACCTGCGCCCGGTTCCGAGAAGCCCTGACAGAAGATGGTCTTGCCTGCCGCGATATCGGGCAGGAAGCGCGCTTTTTGTTCTTCGGTGCCAAAGGCCAGAATGGTCGGGCCGGCCAGTTCGATGCCGATATGGTTCACACGCCCCGGAACACCGGCGCGGGCATATTCCTCGGCAAAGATCACCTGTTGGGCCAAGGTGGCATCACGGCCACCCCATTTGGCGGGCCAGCCGATGCAGGACCACTTATGGGCCGCCAATTGCTGTTCCCATGCCTTGCGGCGTTCGGGCATGTCGGTCAGCGAGGTGATGCCCTTGATGTCCTTGAACTCGCCCGCCATCTGGCCATTCAGCCAGTCGGCACATTCCTGACGGAAGGCTTCGTCGGCGGCAGAAAAACCGAGCTTCATGCGGCGGCTCCCAGGATCATGTCGGCGATTTTGGCGCGGTGCCAGTTGTTGCTGCCCAGAGCGGTCTGGGTGGCGCGGGCGCGTTTGAAGAACAGGTGGGCGTCGTGTTCCCACGTAAAGCCGATGCCGCCGTGAAGCTGGATCATGTCACCGGCGCAGCGGAAATAGGTGTCGGTGGCAAACGACTTGGCCGCATGCATGGCCAGTTCGGCCTCGTCGGAGTTTTCGTCGGCGGCGCAGGCGGCCCAATAGACGGCAGAGCGGGCCTGTTCGATCTCGATCATCATATCGGCGAGGCGATGTTTATAGGCCTGGAACGAGCCGATCGGACGGCCGAACTGCACGCGCTCTTTTGAATAAGAAACAGTGCGATCCAGACAGGCCTGCGCGCCGCCCAGAGCTTCGGCAGCGATGGCCACAAAGGCGGCGCGGTGGGCGCAGGCAATGGCGGTGGCAGCATCGGCCAGAGGCTGACCCTTGGCACCGTTCAAGACCACGCTGGCATAGGGGCGGGTCTGGTCCATCGTGGTCTTGGCGGTGACGGTAACGCCATCAGACTTGGTCCCGTTTTTTGGGGCATCGACAATCCATGCGCCGCTATTGCTGGTGACGACGAAAACATCGGCCGAAGCGCCATGAGCGACAAAGCCGTCTGTGGCGGTTAGCACATCGTCACTGGCCGTCAGGGCCGCATCATGCACATAGGCGGCGATACGTTCCCCGGACAGCAGGGACGGCAGCAGTTCGGCCTTTTGCTGTTCGGTGCCGCCATAGGCGATGGCGCGGGCGCACATGACCAGACTGCCCAGCATGGGCAGGGCGGCGACCTGCGCACCCGCGGCCTCGGCGATGATGGCCATCTCGACCAAACCCAGACCCGCACCGCCGACATCCTCGGGAATACCGATGCCCGACAGGCCCAGTTCCTGACAGAAGGTAGCCCACAGATCGTGGTCGATACCGTCCTTGGCCATGGCGGCGCGGGTGCGCTCGCTGGTGGCGTTTTCGGTGAAGAAGGCGATGGCCGTCTCGGCGATCATGCGCTGTTCTTCGTTAAAGGCGAATTCCATTAAGCCTTGTCCCAAACTGCTTGTGCCGTGTGACGGCAATCATTCAAATTCAAACGGTTAAGTTGCGTTGTGGCCTAGCCCGCGACATGGCCGCCATCGACGCTGAGCAGGGTTCCCGTCGCCTTGCGAGCGGCATCCGAGGCCAGCCATGCAATCGCTTCGGCAATATCTTGCGGCTCGCAGGCCCCGTTCTCCAGCTTGGGAGCCGCGCGCATCATCAGCGAGAAGTCGATGTCTTCGGCCTTTTCGCCAGTTTGCGGCACCGTGGCGGTCATGGGGGTGTTGACCTGACCGGGGCAGACGCCGTTTACGCGCACACCGGTTGACGCCCACTCGACCGCCAGACCCTTGGTGATGCCGATGACGGCGTGCTTGGACGCCGAATAGGCGACCGTATAGGGCATGCCGACCAGACCCGAGGACGAGGCGGTATTGACGATATTGCCCTTGGACTTGAGCAGATGCGGGAAGGCGGCCTGACACAGGGCAAAGACGCTGGTGGCGTTCACACGCATCACAAGGTCCATATCCTCGACGGCAAAGGTCTGGCTGGAGCCCCATTTGAGGATGCCCGCAACATTGCACAAAACATCCAGACCATCGGCAGCGGCGACATCCACCAGTGCACGGCACGAGGCGGTATCGGCGGCATCATAGGTCTGGATTTTGGGCGCAGTGGCCATCAGGGCGGCGGTCTCGGCCAGTCCCGCCTCGTTGATGTCGCCAATCGTGACCGCTGCACCTTCGCGTGCGAACAGGAGGGCGGTGGCGCGGCCAATGCCAGATGCTGCGCCGGTCACAAGGACTTTTTTGTTCTGGAAGCGCATGAAAACACCTTGAAGTCGTTTGGGGGAAGACGTCCGTGACACAGGCGGTTTCTGTGTCACGGACGCGAGCCGTCAGTCGTTCGCGCCGGTCAGGTGACGGGCGGCCAGATAGCCGAAGGTCAGGGCCGGACCGAGGGTCACACCCGCACCCGGATAGCTTTCGCCCATGGCCGAGGCGGCATTGTTGCCAATGGCGTAAAGACCGCTGATCGGCTGGCCTTCGGTGTCCAGTACCTGTGCCCTGTCATTGGTCAGCATGCCGCCATTGGTGCCGATATCGCCGGGATAGATCGGCATGGCGTAGAACGGCCCCTGATCCAGCGGACGCAGGCACGGATTGGGCTGGACGCGCGGATCGCCATACATCTTGTCATAGGCCGCCTCGCCGCGATGGAAATCGGGGTCCGAGCCGTTGGCGGCATGGGTGTTGAAGGTCTGGATGGTGTGCTCCAGCGCCGCCGGATCAACCCCGATGGCCTTGGCCAGTTCGGCGACGGTACGGCCCTTTTTCAGGATCGAGCGCACGCCCTTACCATGCAGCCAGTCTGGCTGGATCGGATACAGCGGGCCGACCGGATAGGCATGGCGATAGCGGTGGTCGAACACGAACCATGTCGGCGAGGCATCGCCGGTAGCGGCCTGACGGCGGGCCATCTGCTGGCCGACAATGTGATAGGACGCCGCCTCGTTCAGATAGCGTTTGCCGTCCTGCGCCACCATCATACAGCCGGGCAGAGCGCGCTCGATGGTGCACAGGCGACCACGGTCTTCACCGGGGACATAAAAGACCGGTGCGGCCCATGTCGATTGCAGGTTCAAGGTTGCGGCACCAGCCTCGATGCCGGCGCGGATGCTGTCGCCGGTATTGCTACTGATCCCGCCCGAAAACTGCGTGCTGGGATACAGCGGGGCGTGCGTCTCGCGCATGGCCTTGTTCTTGTCAAAGCCACCTGCCGCCAGCACCACGCCCTTGCGGGCACGGATGTTCAGGGTCTGGCCGTTCTGGCGCACGCGGGCACCGATGACCTTGCCGTCCTGATGGATTAGTTCCTCCATCGGGCTGTTCAGCCATAGCGGCACATTGCGCTGGTTCAGCGCATCACGCAGGCCACCCGTCAGGGCATTGCCCAGAGTCAGGCGGCGGTCCTTGCGCGAGGTCAGTCGGAACGGCAGGTCGAGCCAGTAACGGGTCAGGCTCTTGGCCAGATGTTTCCACCACCCTTTGGCGCGGAACAGCAGGATGTAGGTTTCGTCAAAATGCCAGTTCAGATAGCCGAACAGGCTGGCTGCCGGAGAGGCAAACCGCATGCTTGCCACATCCTTGCCCAGCACCCGACCATCGATGGGCAGCGGCATGTGGGTGCGGAAGCCGGTTGGCGAGCCGCCCGGATTTTCGGCGTGGTAGTCGGGATAGGGGAAGGCCTGATAGCTGATCGCCGTATTGGCTGTCATCCAGCGCAGCATCGGCGCGGCATTATCGACAAAGGCGCGGATATTGGTGTCGGGCACATTGTCGGCCGACAGTTTGCGCACATAGGTAAAGGCGTCGTCGGTGCTGTCGTTAAAGCCTGCGGCTGCGGCCTGATCGCTGGCCGGAATCCAGATGCCGCCGCCCGAGGTGGCCGAGGTGCCACCCCATAGGGCGTCCTTCTCGATCACCAGAACCTCGGCATTGTGGTGCGAGGCCACAAGCGCAGACATAAGTCCGCCTGCACCCGAACCGACGATCAGGACATCGACGTCCTTGTCCCATTTGGTGGCGGCTTGGCCTGCCGCGCCGGAGGTCACAGAGCCGCTCATGACGGCAGATACATCTGGGCGGCCTTACCGCCATCGACGGGTAGGGCAACGCCGGTAATATAGCTGGCCGCATCGGACAGCAGGAAGACAATCGCCTGTGCCAGTTCTTCGGGCAGACCGCCGCGACCCATCGGGATGGCGTCGGCGGTGCGGGCCGCGATTTCGGGGGCGCGTTGGTTGAACTCTTCGGTGCCTGCGGTCTGGACCTGACCGGGCACAATGGCGTTGACGCGGATACCCTTGCGGGCCCCCTCCATAGCGGCGACCGAGGTGAACTGGATCATGGCCGCCTTGGAGGCCGAATAGCTGGACATATTGGCCGCAGCACGGATGCCGCAGGTCGAGGAGATGTTGACGATCGAGCCCTTACCGGCCTGACCCATGATCTTCATCGCCGCCTTGGTGCTGACGAAGACGGCCTCGGCATTGACGGCGAAATCCTTGCGCCAGTGCTCTACCGTCAGGCGCGAGATCGGGGCGTAGTGGGTGGACATGGCATTGTTCACCAGCATGTCGAGGCGACCGTATTTCTCGCCGGTATTCTCGATCAGGGCGGTGAGGGCCGCTTCGTCGGAGACATCCAGCTGGACGGTTTCGACCTTGCCACCATGGGATTCGATCACGGACTTGGCCTGATCCAGCTTTTCCTGACGGCGTCCGCAGATGACCACCTGCGCGCCGCGCTGGGCCAGTAACGTGGCCGTTGCCAGCCCGATCCCGTCGCTGCCTCCGGTAACGACTGCAACTTGCCCTGACAAATCCACACTCATTTCCCTACCCCAATATTCAGAGTGACTGTTTTCAGCCTTATTCCCGCAATTGACGTTCAGATTGACGCCGTGTCAATCAAATGCGTAGCTATGAAATACACAAAATACGAATTTTGGGGATTTTGAAGTGGTTGATCTCAGCAACAAAGTGGCCCTCGTAACCGGTGCGGGTCAGGGGGTCGGGCAGGGGATTGCTCTGGCACTGGCAAGCGCGGGTGCCGATATTGTGGTGTGTGGCCGCACGGCTGAAAAGCTGGAGGCCACCTGTGCCGAGATCGAGGCGCGCGGCCGCAGGGCCTTGCCGCTGACCGGCAATGTCAAGGATGCCGATGACCTGTCGCGCATTGTTGCGGCGGCGTGCGAGCATTTTGGCGGGATCGATATCCTGGTCAATAATGCGCAGGAAGTACCGGCAGGACGCCTGCTGGATGTCAGCGACAAGGCCTTTTCCGCCGGATTTGAATCCGGCCCTCTGGCCACGCTGCGCCTGATGAAACTGGTACATCCGGTGATGGTGGCACGCGGTGGCGGCACCATTATCAATCTGGCGTCATCGGCTGCCGAGCGCTGGGACCCGAGCGGCTATGGAGCCTATGGCGCGGTCAAACAGGCCATCCGTACCCTGACGCGCGCGGCGGCCGCCGAATGGGGGCGCGAGGGCATCCGTGCCATCGCGATTGCGCCCCATGCGGAATCGCCGGGCCTGAAAGGCTGGGTCGAGCGTAACCCCCAAGAAGCCGAGGCCTTTTTCCGCACCATTCCTCTGGGTCGTATCGGGCGCCTGGAAGAGGATATCGGCCGCGCTGTGGTGTCCTTGTGCGGGCCGGATATGGGCTATCTGACCGGCGCGACCGTGCCGTTGGATGGCGGACAGGCTAATTTTGGCTAATGACCGCATAAGGCGCGGTTAGCCTGTAAAATAAATGCGCGAACAAAAACTATAAGATCACAAAATAGCTATTTTGCGTATTTTATAGACCTTTGACATTCGCAAATCATGGACTAGTGTTCTCTCAAAAGCATAAAATGCGTCTGTAGGGGAGTACAGGGTATGACGAAAATTGCACTGGTAACAGGGGCTAGCCGGGGTGCAGGTCGGGGGATCGCGCGCGGCTTTGGCGAACTGGGCTATACGGTCTATGTGACGGGTCGCACGATCCAGCCGGGTGATGCCAAGGGCTGGGACGGTAGCGTCCTGCCGGGCACGGTGGCCGAGACGGCGGCAGAGGTGACCAAGGCGGGCGGCAAGGGCATTGCCGTTATGTGCGACCATGCCGACGACGCACAGGTCGCCGCCCTGTTCGAACAGATCATGCGCGAACAAGGACGACTGGATATTCTGGTCAATAATGCCGCCTATATCCATCACCAACTGATCGAGAAGAAACCCTTCTGGGAAAAGGAGGTTGAGGCGGTCGGCATTCTGGATGTCGGTCTGCGCAGCGCCTATGTGGCCAGCTGGCACGCGGCCAAGATCATGACCCAACAGGGCAGCGGCATCATCGCTTTCGGCTCGTCCTTCGGTGGTTCCTGCTACATGCACGGTCCGGCCTATGGCGCGCAAAAAGCCGGTCTGGACAAGTTTGCCCACGATATGGAGCACGACCTGCGCGGCACCGGCGTGGTGACGGTTTCGATCTGGATGGGGCCGCTGGTCACAGAGCGCTCGGCCATTGCCCGCGAGACCAATCCCGAACAATACGAAGCCTTCATCCAGTCCGCCGAGAACCCCGAATTCACCGCCCACATTGTCGATGCCATCGACAAGTCGGCCCAGCGTGAAGAGCTGTCGGGCAATACGCTGGTTGCTGCCGAGATCGCGCAAACCCTCGGCGTTACGGATCGCGGGGCCACGCGTCCTTCGTACCGCGAGATGCTGGGCAGCCCGCATCCGAAAAACCCAGCCGTCGTTTACTGAGGTAGGGCAATGACGCAAATCGATCCTGTATTCGCTGCTGTCACTGCCCCCGGAACACCTTTTGAGCTGGCGGATGTCGATGGCGTCCTCCAGTTCGCCAATGCGGCACCCGACCTCAATCTGATGATTGAGTCCGCGCGTCGTCACGGTGACAAGACCTTCCTCGTGGACTTCTCGTCCAGCGGGGAAGAGCGCCGCCTGACCTTTGAACAGGTCTTTGCATGGCGCGACCAGTTGGTGCCGCTTCTGGGGATCGGTCGCGGTGATCGCGTGGCCATCTGTATGCGCAACCGTGCCGAATGGATGGTGGCCTATCTGGCGGTCATGAAGGCCGGCGGTGTCGCCGCCCTGCTGAACAGTCGCGGCGCACCGGTCGAGATCGTGGCCATGATCGAGGATGTCTCGCCCAGCGTCGTGCTGGCCGATACCCGCCGTGCCGAACTGATCCGTCAGGGTGGCTATACCGGCCGGATGCTGGACCTGACCAAGCCGTTCCCGCCCGAAGAGATCGAGCGACGTCAGGCGCAACCGCAGGCGAATACGGATGCCGCCCCGCAGACCGCCAAGGCCGAAGACGATTGCGCTATCCTGTTCACCTCGGGCACGACCGGACGGGTAAAGGGCGCGGTCCTGTCGCACCGCAGTCTGATTACCGGCCTGATGGGCGCGCAGTTATCGGGCATTATGGTGCTGCACAACATGGCCAAGGCCTATGGCATGTCGCCGCAAGACCTGATGGCCAACCTGCCGCAACAGGCCTGCCTGCTGGTCTATCCGCTGTTCCATATTTCAGGGCTGGGATCATCCTTCCTGTCGCCGCTGCTGGCAGGCTCCAAGGTGGTCATCATGCGTCGCTGGAGCGGCGACGAGGCTGTGCGTTTGATCGCGCAAGAAAAGGTCACCAATTTCGCCGCCGTGCCGACCATGATCTGGGATCTGGTCAACGGGGCCAAGCTTCAGGACCATGACCTGTCATGCCTGAAGAATATCGGCTCGGGTGGTCAGGCCCTGCCGATCAATCTGCTGGATTCCCTACGTGTGCACTGTCCCGATATTGTGCTGGGCGTGGGCTATGGCATGACCGAAACTTCCGGTGCCTTTGCTCAGGCTCTAGGCGAGGATTTCATGCGCAAGCGGGCCTCGGCGGGGCGTGTGCTGCCGCTGGCCAGTGTCTGCATCGAGGGGCCGGACGGCACCATCCTGCCTGCCGGTCAAAGCGGCGAGATTCTGGTTCGCAGCGCCATGGTGATGAAGGGCTACTGGAACCGCCCCGAAGAGAACGCCAAGGCCTTCACATCGGACGGATGGCTGCGTACCGGCGACGTCGGATATATCGACGAGGAAGGCTATGTCTTTATCGTCGACCGCACCAAGGACATGGTGATTTCCGGCGGCGAGAACATCTATTGCGCCGAGGTCGAGCGCGTTCTGAGCGAGTTCGAGGGGGTCACTGAATGTGCCGCCTTCGGTATTGCCGACGAGCGACTGGGCGAACTTCTGGTGGCGGTGGTCGGCGGTGATGCCCGCGACGCAGATGCCATGATCGAGTGGGTGGCAGAGCGTCTGGCCCGCTACAAGGCGCCGGGTCATTTGATCGTTTCGACCGAGCCTCTGCCGCGTAACCATCTGGGCAAAATCGACAAAATGGCGCTGCGCAAAGCGTGGCCGCAGCTTGCTGCTGCACAAGTAAAATCGGGGGACAAAATCCATGGCTATGCCTGAAGGTATCCGCGTCATCGACACCATGCTGGGCATCCCCGAGGCGGATGACCGTTCGGACTGGTTCGACCCATTCCGTGCACTGATTAAGGACAAGCAGACCCTCGAACAGTTCGCCATGCCGGCGCAGTACATGTTCAAGGACATCCCCCAGACCAGCAATGTCGATGACTATGTGACATGGACCGTCGAACAGATGGACCGTTTCAATATCGACAAGGCTCTGGTGGGCTGGAACGACAATGAAACCTCGCGCCGTGCCAAGGAAAAATACGGCGACCGTTTCTTCTTTGACGTGCCGTGCGATCCGAACAAGGGCATGGAAGAGGTGCGCCGCATCAAGCGCCTGCACGCCGAGGTCGGAATTTCGGCCATCAGCGTCTTCCCTGCCGGTACGCTGCCGCAGGTGCCGATCAATCACAAATACATGTTCCCGCTCTACGCCTGCGCCGAAGAACTGGGCATTCCGATCCTGCTGAATGTCGGCATTCCCGGCCCGCGCATCCCAATGGAAAACCAGAAGGTCGAGCATCTGGACGAGGTCTGCTGGTTCTTCCCCGACCTGAAAGTGGTCATGCGCCACGGGGGCGAACCGTGGGAAGCTCTGGCTGTGAAGCTGATGCTGAAATGGCCGAACCTCTATTATTCGACCAGTGCCTTTGCGCCCAAACACTATCCCAAGGCGATCATCGACTACGCCAATACGCGCGGCGCGGACAAGATCATCTATGCCGGTTATTTCCCGATGGGATTGAGCCTGGACCGCATCTTCTCGGACATGCAGCACGTGCCGTTCAAGGACGAGGTCTGGCCGAAATTCCTGCGTGAAAACGCGATCAAAGTCTTTGACCTGAAATGACAGTGCAGGAGAAATCCATGAGCAATCCTACACCGACTGACGTCACCGATGCCCGCACCGCTCCGGTGGCTGTGTGGCAAATCCTTGAAAAGCTGCGCGGTCAGGACCTGCTGGACTGGCGCAAGGCCGATGTGAAAGGGCGCGCCTCGGTTGCCGAGCGCAATTTGGACATCGGCTTCCCGTTCGGATGGTACGCGATCGACCTGTCGGCGGATCTGGCGATCGGCGAGGTCAAGCCGTTGCGCTATTTTGCCAAGGATCTGGCCATGTGGCGCGGCGAGGACGGCAAGGTCCGCATCATCGATGCCTATTGCAAGCATCTGGGCGCCCATATGGGCTATGGCGGCAAGGTGTACGGCAATCTGCTGGAATGTCCGTTCCATGCCTGGCGCTATGATGGCGAGGAAGGCGTGGTCAAGGAAATCCCCTATGCCAAGCTGATCCCGCCCAAGGTCAAGCGTCGCTGCACCGAGACCTATCCGGTGGTGGAAGCCAACCGCTGGATCTGGATGTGGTACCACCCCGAAAATATCGCCCCTCTGTTCGAGGTGCAGCATCAGCCGGAAGCCTCTGACCCCGACTGGACCGACTACGAAATCCACGAGTGGAATGTCTGGGGCAATATCCAGAACATGGCCGAGAACGGCGTGGATGTGGCCCACTTCAAATTCATCCACGGCACATCGAATGTGCCGTTGGGCGAACTGCGCTGGGACGAGTGGGGCCGTGGTGCGGATGTGAATGCCAAGATGGGCACGCCGTGGGGCGAGGTCGATGGCGGCATCAGCTATGACACCATGGGACCGGGCCAGAGTTGGACCCGCTTTACCGGCATTTCCGAGACCCTGCTGGTGGCGTGCATTACCCCTGTCGATCTGGACCATGTCCATGCGCGGTTCTGTTTCACCCAGCCGCGTTCGCAGGCCGAGGGCGAGCGGGCGGGTGTGGCCAAGGCCATCATCCGCGACATCTGCAAACAGTTCGATCAGGACAAGGTCGTCTGGGATCGCCAGAAATACGAGCCGAACCCGACCATCTGTGACGGCGACGGCCCGATCCCGCAGTTCCGCAAATACTATTCGCGCTATTATGTGACGCCGTCTTCATGATGAGCCGTCGTGAACTGATCGCCACCGGAGCCGCTGCGGCGGCTCTGGCCCCAGCAACAGGCGCAGCGGCGGCTTCGTTCCGCTCCGGCAGCCCGCTGGACACCCATGACGCACTGGGTCTGGCGGGCCTTGTGCGCCAGCGTCAGGTGTCGGCGGGCGAACTGCTGGAAGAGGCCATTCTACGCGCCGAGGCGCTGAACCCGCGCTTCAACTTTATGGCCCAGAAACACTATGACCTTGGGCGTGCGGCCATTGCGTCGGGCCTGCCCGAAGGTCCCTTTACCGGCGTGCCGTGGCTGATCAAGGATTTGAACACGACCATTGCGGGCGAAGTGACCGAGAACGGTAGCCGCTTCTATAAGGGCGAGCGGGCCAGCGTCACCTCCGAGATTGTCGCGCGCGCCCAAAAGGCGGGATTTGTAGTCTTCGGCAAGACGACGGCACCAGAGTTCGGCCTGTCGGCTACAACCGAAAACAAGCTTCAGGGCGACACCCGTAATCCATGGAATCCGGCCCATATTGCGGGCGGTTCTTCTGGCGGTGCCGCTGTGGCGGTGGCGGCGGGTGTCCTGCCTGCGGCCCACGCGACCGATGGTGGCGGCTCGATCCGTATTCCGGCGTCTTGCTGTGGTCTGTTTGGCCTCAAGCCCAGTCGCGGGCGCATCCCCATGGGGCCGACGCGCACCGAAGGCTGGGGCGGTCTGTCGGTCCACCACGCCATTACACGCTCGGTGCGGGACAGTGCGGCCATCATGGATGCCACGCACGGGGTAGAGCCTGGCTCTCGCTATGCGGCACCGACGCCGGACGGCACGTTCTCGTCATACGTCGACAAGGCCCCGCGCCCGTTGCGTATCGCCCTGATGCTGACGCCCGCATCGGGTAGTCCGGTGGATGCAGAAGCGGTCGAGGCGGCACGCGCGGCGGCGCGGCTGTGCGAGGCCCTTGGTCACCATGTCGAAGAAGCGGCCCCGAAGCTGGATGCCGCCGCCATTGGCGCAGCCAGCTTTGTGCTGAGCGCCTCGTCCATTGCGGCGGACCTGCTTGATCGCGCCAAGGCGACGGGGCTGGTTCCCGGACCCGATAATCTGGAAGCGATCACACTGGCCTTCTTCGGATACGGCCAGCAGACGACGGGAATGGATTTCGCGCGGGCCAATAACACCCTGCAGACCGCCGCCGTCGAGGTCGCGCGCTTTATGCAGTCATATGATCTGATTTTGTCCCCGACACTGGCGGCCCCGCCGTTGGAGCTGGGCAAGATCAATCTGACACCCGATTTGGACTTTGCCGCATGGGGGCAAAGGATCGCGGTGTTCTCACCCTATGCCCAACTGGCAAACCTGACGGGACAACCGGCCATGTCGGTACCCTTGGCGACGTCAGCTTCGGGTCTGCCGATGGGGGCGATGTTTATGGCGCGCTATGGCGACGAGGCGACGCTGTTCCAACTGGCAGGCCAGTTGGAAAAAGCGGCACCGTGGGCGGACAAACGACCCGCTCTCTGAGTTAAAAAGGCTGTATTCGCCTCGAATGTTGGTGCACCCACCGTCATCCTCCGACAAGCCGCATTGCGGCGCAGATCGGGGGACCCAGCGGCACCGAAGGTGATCTTATGGCCCAAACGCATCACCCAGACGCGCAGTAATGCTTTGGACAGCTACGCATTGCCGTGTCGGTCGCGCTATCGCGCGCCGCTGGGTCCCCCGGTCAAGCCGGGGGATGACGAAGGGGATTTGCGCTAACATCCAAAGCGAATGCAGCCATTACTGTGCGGTGGTCAGTCCTCGCCCAGATCAGGTGCCCATGCCACGCCGTTGATGTGGGCGCCGCCATCTACAAACAGGGTGTTTCCGGTCAGGTAACGGGCGTCGTCGCTGGCCAAAAAGGCGCACACCCCGCCAATATCCGCATCGGGATCGCCCATCCGGCCCATCGGGTTGGCGGCGCTGATACGCTCGATCATGCCCGGCTGCTGTTCCATGATGCGCTTTGCCGATTGCGACAGGGCAGCAGGACAGACAATGTTGCAGCAGATGCCATAGCCCGCCCATTCTCGCGCCGCCGTGCGCGTCAGGGCGCGCAGGGCTTCCTTGGCGACATTGTAATCGGCGCTGCCCATATGGGCGTTCACCCCGTTCAACGAGGCCATGTTGATGACGCGGCCCCAGCCCTGCGCCTTCATGTGGGGCAGGGCGCTCTGCATGGTCCATTGGCAGGCATACAGCCCCATACGAATGGTGGTGTCGAACTGGGCATCGGTCTTGTTCTCGATGCGGCCAATGCCCTGACCGCGCCAGGCGTTGTTGACCAGAATATCGACCGGGCCGGCCGCCGCCATCATGGCCAGAACGCTGTCCTTGTCGGTGATGTCCACGGCGATAAAGCGGGCCTTGCCGCCAAGGCTTTCGATCTCGCGCGCGGTCTGTTGACCGGCATCCGTATTATAATCGGCGACGATGACGCTTGCGCCATCGCGGGCCAGACGGTGCGCCACGCCCTGTCCGATGCCTTCTGCGGCACCCGTGACCAGTGCTGTTCTTGCCGACAGATCATGTCCCATAGGTCGCGCCCTCCCTCGTGCGTCGATTAAACCGCTATAAAATACGATAATGGCGTTTAGTGTTGCATTTCGTTCGATATATGCGCGTTATCTTAATCTCATAAGAACGCATAACGCGAAAATCGGGGGAGGAAAGATGCGCGGCTTGAAAGGCAAGGTCGGTATTGTCGCCGGTGGAGGCCGCGGGATCGGCGCAGCCACCGCAAGGCGACTGGCCGAAGAAGGCGCTGCTGTCGTTATCGGTGACATAAACGCAGGCTGGGCACAAGAAACCGCCCAGTCGATTTGCGACGCAGGCGGTCGGGCTGTGGGTGTGATGCTGGACGGCACAAAGGCCGCATCGCAAGCCAATATCGTTCAGGCTGCACTGTCCGAGTTCGGCGGGCTGGACTTCTACCACTCCAATCTGGCGGGCGGCACCGAAGGGGATATCGATATCCTCAACTGTACCGAAGAGGTGCTGGACCGCTCGTTTGCCATCAATACCAAGAGCCATTTTCTGGCCAGTCAGGCCGCTATGCCGGTGATGATCGAGCGCGGCGGCGGGGCGATGATCTACACCTCGTCAGGCGCGGCGACCTCGGGCAACCCGCTACAGGTCGCCTATCCCATGACCAAGAATGCCATCCATGCGCTGGTGCGCCATGTGGCCCGCAAATACGGCAAGCAGGGTATCCGCGCCAATGCCATCAGCCCCGGCATGGTGATGACCGAGGCGCTGTCACAGCACCTGACCGAAGAATACGCGCAACAATTTCTGGCCCAGTTGCCGCACACGCGTCTGGGCAAGCCCGGGGATATTGCAGGGGCGGTTGCCTTCCTTGCTTCGGATGATGGCCAGTGGGTGACGGGTCAGGTCTGGCACGTCAATGGCGGCTCGGTGTTGAGGGACTGACGGGTATGACAACGGTACAAACAACCAATTCTGCAGGCGGCAAGGTAACGAACGCCTGGCTGGTTCTGGGCATGCTGCTGCTGGTCTCGATTGTGAACTTCGCCGACCGCTTTCTGCTGACCGGACTGATCGGTCCGATCAAGGCCGAGTTCGGTCTGGGTGACGGCATGATCGGCCTTCTGATGGGGCCGGCTTTTGTTGTGCTTTATGTGGTGGCGGGTATTCCGCTGGCACGTCTAGCTGACCGCTGGTCGCGCAAGATGATCATCGCCATTGGCTGTGTTACATGGAGTCTGGCCACCATCGCCACCGGCATGGCGCAGGACGAGGTCAGTCTGGTCATTGCCCGCGCGGCAGTGGGCATCGGCGAGGCCTCGTTTGCGGCACCGGCCTATTCGCTGCTGGCCGCCTATTTCCGGCCCGAGCGTCGGGGTCTGGCCTTTGGCCTGCTGGGCGTGGCGACCTATGTCGGACAGATCATCGGTCAGGCCGGTGGTCCGGCGATTGCCGAGGTGCATGACTGGCGTTTCGCCTTCTACCTGCTCGGCTCCATCGGCATCGGTGTGGGCTTGCTGATGGCTGTGGTGGTACGCGATCCGGCCCGTGTGGTCAGTGAAACCGCCTCGGCGGTTACCATCCCGATGATGGCGCTGGTCAAGGTTCTGAGCCGTAATGTCAGCTTCGTGCTGATGATGTTTGCCTTTGGTCTGGGCGCGCTGTCGGGCATTGCCTTTGGCTATTGGGGGCCAGAGCTTTTCACCCGTAACTATGGTCTGGACCCCGTGGTGGCCAAGACCGCGTTTGCGCTGAATTTCGGCATTGCGGGCCTGTTGGGCATGTTGTGTTTCGGTGCGGTTTCCGACCGCTTTGCCAAGCGTGACATGGCATGGCCGGTACGCCTTTCGGCCTTGGCGCTGGGCTCTGCGACACTGATCATTCTGGCCGTGACATGGTCCAACTCGTTTGCGCTGGCCAAGTGGCTGGCCATTCCGGCGGGCCTGATGGGTGGCGGCTGGTCGGTCGGTATCTATGCGACCTTGCAGTACATCCTGCCGGACCGCTTTCGTGCCACGGCGACGGCGCTGTTTTTGGCGGTCACCACCTTGCTGTCCTACTTCCTCGGGCCGTGGGTGACGGGTCTGCTGAGCCAAGCCTTTGGTGACGGCACGGACTCGCTGAAACTGGCCCTGACCGTGGTGATCCCGATCGGTTTCATCGCCTCGGTGATCGCCATGATCGCCAGTCGCCGGATCGAAAAGGACCGCGCCCTGTTGCAAGAGCAGCAATAGGCGCAAAAGGCACGGGTCTGAAAAACTTCAGCCGCCCTCTGATCCAGAGGGCGGCTGTTGTAATTTCACGCTTCGGATATGTGAACGATCAGGTCGCGGTCGCCCCGCCATCCACCACCAGCGGGTGGCCGGTGACAAAGCTGGCCTGATCCGAACACAGCCACAGAACCGCGCCCGCGATTTCTTCGGCGCGGCCCATGCGGCCCATAGGGGTCAGGCCGTCCAGAACCTTGCGCATGTCGGGATTGGCCGCGAGTGGCGCGGTCATCGGGGTTTCAATCACACCGGGGCAGACCGCATTGACGCGAATACCGGCCTTGGCCCAGCGCAGCGCCCCGTGACGGGTCAGACCAACAACGCCATGCTTGGTGGCCACATAGGCGGGCTGTCCGGCATTGCCGACCAGGCCGTTGATCGAGGCGGTGTTGACGATGGCGCCCTTGCCCTGTTTGAGCATGACCTCGGCCTGTTCGCGCATGCACATCATGACGCCGGTCAGGTTGATGCTCAGGCTGCGCGCCCAGACGTCATCCTCGTACTCGTTGGCCCCCATCGAGTTGATGCCGGCGTTGTTGTGGGCAAAGTCCAGCCGCCCGTATTCGGATACAGCCCGCGCCACCAGCGCCTTGACCTGATCGCCATTGGCCACGTCGCAGTGCTGGAAGACCGCCTTGCCGCCTGCGGCCTCGATCAGGGCGACCGTTTCCAGACCGCCTATTTCATTGACGTCGGACACCACAACCGCTGCGCCGGAGGCGGCAAAAGCGACTGCGGTGGCGCGGCCGATACCGCCACTGGCGCCGGTGACCAGCGCAACCTTGCCGTCGAACCCGTAATTCATGGGAAATCCTTGCTTTGCGTAGGGAAGGGCATAAAACTTACCGATAACATCGATCAATAAAGCATGATGGCGAGGAAATGCGAATGACGGGGGCGTTTAAATTTTCGGCTGCAAAGGCAGGGGCTGCGCGTGGCTGCTGAATATTCCCGCCTCCTGTCTAAGGGCCGTATCGGCACCATGGATTTGCGTAACCGCATGGTCGTTTCGGCCATGGGGGTCGGGCTGTCCGAAGAGGACGGCACGGTCGGCGAGCGCATGATGGCCTTTCTGGAGGAGCAGGCCAAGGGCGGTGCCGGAATGATCGTCGCGGGCGTGTTGGGGGTGGCATGGCCTGTGGGCGCTGTGACGCCGAACCAGTCCGCTATTTCCGATGACCGCTACCTGCCGGCCTTGAGCGAAATGGTGAAGCGGGCACACCGCCACGGAGCCAAAATCGCCGCGCAACTGCACCATGGCGGACTGGCGGCCGGATATTCTGCCGGTGCGCATGATGCGCTCCTGTGGGGACCCAGCCTGCCGCCGCCCTTGAAGGGGGACTTTGTCAGCTACTTCCTGCCCGAGGAAATGGCGGCCTTTGCGCCCAAGAAGAGGCCCGTCATCAAGGAACTGGAAAAAGCCGATATCGATCTGGCGATTTCCCAGTTTGCGCAGGGCGCACGCAGGGCCAAGGCGGCGGGCTTTGACGGTATCGAAATCCACTCGGCCCATGGCTATCTGCTGTCGTCCTTTATCTCGCCCAAGACCAACAGCCGCACCGACGATTATGGTGGCCCGCTGGAGAACCGTATCCGCCTTTTGCTGGAGGTTATCGCCGCCATTCGCGCCGAGGTGGGCCGCGACTTTCCGCTGTGGTGCAAACTGGATGCGTGGGAGGCAGGCAAGGAAGGCGGCATTACCCTTCAGGACGCCATAGCCGCCGCCAAGCTGGTCGAGGCCGCAGGCGTGGATGCCATTACAGTGTCCAGCTATCACAATGCGGCGGTGGGCAAGCTGCACTCCGGCTCGAACATTCCGCACGTGCCCGAAACCAATATCCCCTCGGCCACAGCCATCAAGGCCGAGGTCAGCATTCCTGTGATTGCTTCGGGCCGTGTCGAGTTGGAGGCTGCCGAGCGGCATATCGCCAACGGCCAGTATGATTTTCTGGCCATGGGTCGCAAGGTGCTGGCCGATCCGGCCTTGCCGAACAAGCTGGCCAACGGGCAGGGCGATCTGATCCGTCCGTGCGTCTATTGCTACACCTGTGTCAGCGCCATCTATACGCAAGATCCGGTGCGCTGTGCGGTCAACCCGCAGACAGGGCTGGAATGGCAGCACAAACCCCATCGGATCAGCGGCCAGACCTATGTGGTGGTCGGCGCAGGACCGGGCGGGATGGAGGCGGCCTGCCAACTGGCCGAAGCGGGCAACAGGGTCATATTGCTCGAAAAGTCCGGCCGCATGGGCGGGACTTTGCGGTTTGCCTCTCTGGCCTATCCGGCAAACGAGCGGTTGCTGGACTGGCTGATCGCACGGGTTAAACGCTCGCCTGTTGAGGTGAGGTTGAAGACCGAGGTGACGCCCGAACTGCTGGCGGCGCTGAAACCCGATGCCGTCATCGTCGCAACGGGCGCGCGGCGAGACATGCCCGTTCTGGTCGGCAATGACCTGCCGCATGTGTTTAGCGGCGATGACATGCGCAACCTGTTGCTGGCACAATCGTCAGATGAGCTTAAACGCAAGACCGGCAGCCTGACCCGTCTGGCCACCAAGGTCGGGGCCGTTACGGGCCTGACGGACAATCTGGAGTTTGTGCGCAAGGTCTCGCACACATGGATGCCGCTGGGCCGCAAGATCGTCATTATCGGCGGCGAGCTGGTCGGGGTCGAACTGGCCGAGTTCCTGTGCGAGCGCGGGCGCGATGTGACCGTGATCGAGACGGGCAGCCATGCGGGGCGCGGACTGACACTGGTGCGTCGTGCGCGCCTGTTGTCCGAGCTACAGGAGCATGGCGTGACCCTGCACAACGGGGCCAGCGCCATTGCTATCGGCAAGACCTCGGTGACTTTTGGTGACAAGGACGGTCAGGCGCACACCGTGGCCGCCGACCATGTGATTGTCGCCATGGGGGCCAGTGGCGATACCACTGTGGCCGACCGGATTGCGGCCTTGGGTTACCGCGTCCTTTTGGCCGGTGATGCCAATGGTGTCGGCTATATCGAGGGGGCTATCCGCGGGGCCTCCGACGTGGTGGATGAACTGATCGCCTGATTGCGGTCAGTAGAGACAACAAAGCCCGCCGGTTTCACCAGCGGGCTTTTTATTGGCAGCCGGCGCGGTCGTCCGCACCGGCTATACTGTCCCTTAGAAGCGGGCGCTGACCGTAACACCGAAGGTGCGCGGGTCGGCATAATAGCCTCCTGCCAGACCCAGAGCGGCAAAGTCCACGCCGCGCACGAAGTCGTGGCTGTCGGTCAGGTTCTTGACCCACAGGCGAACCTCGCCCTCGGCATTGCCGAAGTTCAGACCATCAATGCCGAGTTGGGCATCGATAACATTACGGTCGTCGCCACGGATTTCTTCGTTGAACGGTGCGCCGATGGAGTTGTTGAAGCTCAGCTTGCCGTCTTCATAGGTGTAGCTGAGGCGACCGAATACGCGGCCATAGGATACGGGAAACTCCATGTTCAGAGCCACGCTGGCGGTCAGAGGCGAGGTGTAGCCGGCCTCCGTTATCGAGGCGACGTTGATCGGCGGTGCACCCGGAACAACCGACTGGCCGGTCATGAATTCCTGATACTCGATGTCGACATAGCCAAGGTTGGCGTCCAGCGAGAAGTTGTCGTTCAGGATGGCCTGGGTTTCGATGTCGAAGCCCGTATAGGTGACTTCACCGGCATTACCCACGCGGGTTGCGAAGGTGCCTGGAGGGGCATCGGTACGCGGGATGTTGACGGCCAGATCGGTATAGATGTTGTGATAGGCCGAGGCGTTGAAGCGCAGGCGGCGATCAAACAGTTCCGACTTCAGCCCGATCTCGTATGAGATAACCGTTTCGGGATCGAAGCTGGCCAGTTCCTTGGTGCCGGGGATGACCGGATCTTGCGAGTTGAAACCGCCCGAGCGATAGCCGGTGGCGATGCGGCCATAGACATTGACGTGCTCTTGCAGGTCATAGGCAGCCATCAGGTTCCAGGTGAACTGGTCGAACTTGGCATCGCCATGCTCGGTCACGGCCAGAGGTGCCGCGCCGTTCTGGGTGCGGTTCAGCTCTTTCTTGTCCCATGTATAGCGACCGCCTGCGGTCAGGCGCAGCTTGCCGTCGCGGCCACCCACATAATAGGTGCCTTGACCATATATGGCCGTGCTTTTGCTTTCGGCCTCATAGACCAGCGAGGAGCGGGTGATCACGGCGCGATAGCGGGCCGGATTGGCCGCTGCCAGCGACGGACCAAGAGCGCCGAAGCTGCCGAGGAAGATGCCGTTGGTGTCCAGAACAAAGCCGCTGTTTTGCGGGTTGTTCTCGTTGCCCTTCTCGTGGAAGTAGAAGCCGCCCACGACCCAGTCGAGCGTGTCGGTATCACCGGCGAATTCCAGTTCCTGACTGAACTGCTTGTGTTCGCGCACGTTCATGGTCTCGAAGAACGACAGGGTCTGGCGCGGCACCGGCTGGCTGGCCAGATAGGCGGCGGTCGCAGGATCGGGAACGATAAAGCCCAACAGGGATGCGGGCAGGCCGTTCATCAGCGTGGCTTGCGTGAAGATCGGGCCGCTAAAGGTGCCCAGACCGTCCAGATCGGTATCGTTGGAGCTGTCCCAGACGCGATAGCCGGTGGTCGATTTGAATTGGAATGATCCGAAATCATTTTCGATCTGGAGGTTATGCCCCCAGGTTTCGTCCTGCGCCGTATTGGGGCGGTCATTGCACATCTTGTCGCGATATTTGCGCGTCGGTGCGGACAGGGCGGCGCATTGCGGCTGGGTAAAGGTCACGCCTGCCAGATAGGGAGCGACCGGTGCTGGCTGGGTGAGAACCAGTCTCTCGCCATCGATGATAATCGGGGTGCGCGGGGTACCGTCACCGACATGGGTCAGCTGGAAGGCCGAGGTAATGCCGTCAATCTTGCTGTAGTCAAAGATGTACTGGACGCTGGCCGTGCCGGCAAAGTCGCGACGGACCGCAGCGCGGAAGGAGTCCGACTTGCGGGCACCGGGGTCTTTGGAATCGTCCGGTTGCAGGATGTTGTCGACCACGCCGTCGCGCTGGCTGTGGTTATAGCTGAAGCTGGTGGCAAAACCTGCAATCTCGCCCGGATCGATCGAGGCGCGGACGTTCCAGGCATTATAGTTGCCATAGCCGGCTTCAAGCTTGGCGCGGAACTCGTCCGACGGCGCACGCGAGATGAAGGCGATGGCACCGCCGGTGGTGTTGCGTCCGAACAGGGTGCCTTGCGGGCCGCGCAGG
>NZ_JAVXCU010000018.1:0-39502 GCF_036659295.1 Brevundimonas sp.
GTTGCGGTCATTGTTGTTATCCAAAAGATTGCGTCAAAGCGAAGATTGATTAAACGAAAGCCCATGCGGCAGGGTTAAATGTGAGCACATGTTGCTCGCCATCGATCCGGCACAGAGTGATGGTCAGGTTCTCACCACGACGATGAAACAGGCGAGCTTCTTCGCGAAGAAAGCGAGACAGCCGCTCGATATCCCAAGTGTGCGGAACCGTGGCGGCTGTGTATCCAGTGGCCTTGCAAATCACTGGATCGTTCGACGATTGGATGAATGCGACGGCGGCGGCAAGCTTGTCAGTCATGATCAAATCCTTTGTGTTAAAGCGAATGAATCTTTGCCTTAACGCAAGCAATCGTTCGTCAAGCGCAATCTTTGTTTAAACACAAACAATTTTAAAAACGCAGGGTCAAATACAAGAACGAAAAAAAGGCCAGCCCGATCACTGCGATCAGACTGGCCTTTTTTTCTTGTAATCATTCCCTCAACCGTCACCCGACGATCCCCCGCATCATCACGCCGAATGATGGAATCCCATATGTGGTGGGATTCCTTTTCAATCACAGTAAGGGTTTGAGCGAGCGATCATCCAAACGAAAGCGCCGGAATCAACTTTGAGTTGCTTGGCGATCTATATAGAGGGTCTGTGAAAGGGTGAGGGCAGGATAGGGCGGCATGATGAAGGCACCCCCCACGGGGGGTGGCGCAGGCGCGCGCACGTATAATCGGGACTTCGGATGAGTGACCCTAAAACGGTTGGCGTAGCTCTTCTAGTCGCTCGCGCTGTTGCCGCTGATAGTCCTGTTCATTTCGGTATGAATCATAGACGCCGAAAATCGCAACAGGGATTAAGATCAGGCATAAAATCACAGCGAGTATGATCCAGCCACGCCCAGATTTTTTATTAGGTATCGGGGGAGCTATTTGGGTTTGTGCCGGTTGTGGCGGTGGCGGTGGCGGTGGCAAGAATGTCAAAGCCTTCAAGCGAACCTTTAGGAAGCATTTGTCTGCAAAGTGCTTTCTGAGTTCCCATGCGTCTGGACCGTAAATGCCGTCCATGTGTGTTTCATAGCTTACAATGATGGCGTAACCATCTTTGAGTGCGACAAAGGACAGGAACTCTGGACGATTAAACGTCCGCACATACCCGTAATAGATATTATATTCTGCGTCGTAGTCGAAACGATTCAGCATCGTTCCGTACTTGCGGAAGTAGTCGCGCACCGTGTGGGACGGGATGCCTCTCGCTATCGTACCGCCGTCGAGGGCTTCGTAGCTGGTGGACTTTTGAGCGAGCATAGTCGCACCAGCGCCACGCTTGACGTTATTCAAATACGACATTCAGCCCCCTAATCCTCGGTCTTTTGGGACACCTAACACTGGTCCACTCTATGGCCAAGCTCACTCAAATGGATAGACGGCCATCTCGCGTTACGCCTTAGATTATTTTTTCTTTGATTTGTAATCTTTGGCTAGTTCAATCATTTTCTCAATATCTTCGACTTTTTCCGCTTCTAGTTCTAGCTCTCCGATTTTCAAACGTACTTTTCGAGCATATTTTGCTTTGATCCAAGTGGCCAAGATATGAGCAAATGCCGCTGATGCGGGTATGCTAACTGTTTTTAAAGCAATGACATATTCTGGTAACGCGCCACCGATTGCGTCTATGCTATCTAATGCTAGAAATTTTTGCTTAAATAATACGCCGTGTGAATTTAGAGTTTCATTGATAGACTTGTATGTTTTGTCGAAATCTTCTCTTGAGTTAGTTTCATCATCTTGATGTATCAGTTCAAGAAGAACTTCCCCGCGTTCTGCAAGTTTGTCGCGTTCTCTTTTTTCTTCTTGCTTTAGGCTTTCGACATATTTTTCATATGCCTGTTCTAGAAGGTGTTCGCTTTTGGATGGCATTTTAAATGTTCTGCAAAATTCTCATGTGGAATGGGTCAAATATCTTTGCCATTTAAAATGATGACGTTCTAGATGTAGCTGTCACATAACTAACGCATAGGCCTTCCACGCCCACGCCCGCGATCCTTATTCAATAGCTGGGCCACGGCAGTCCCAGCGAAGAAGCGCTTTTCAAACTCCCTATCGAGTTTCTTCAAATGCTCCGCTTCCGCACGAGCTTGATCCACCGCAAGTTTGCTCTTCCAATAATCAACCGCCATCGCCAGTACGTCGATGCGATCATCGTGCTTCAACGCTCCTCTTTGACTCGTCATATGGGTTAGCTGATAGACGCCACTCCTGACACGATCAGACTTCAAATCGTTCCTTAGGACGGTTCGATCCATGATGATCTTGTGCTGTTTCAAGACGGGTTCGATAGCGCCAACGATACGCTTCTCTTTCTGACCGTGGACCTTCATCCCTTCGACGCCACATCGCCATTTCGAAGTGTGAAGTCCGATCACAATCGGCGTCAGCAACTGTCTGAACATCCCGTCACCGAAGTTATCTTCGACCACTATGCTGTTCACTTTCTGCTCCTTGGCTATCTCGGCCAGTCTCAACAATGTCGCGGGGCTGGTGCCATCACTCATCCCTCCCCAAGCGCTTACGAAGATGCGTCCATTCAGGAACTTCGTGACCACATAAGCCGTCTCATCATTGCCCGAACCGCTGGGGTCAACGTGCATTACGGAGCCGGTATATTCGGTCCAATGCTCTGACACATTCAACGGCGAGAAGAACCGATCACCAGTGAAACCGACGTTTGGCAGTGCCGAGTCTCTGATCTGCTTTTCATCATTCGACGCATACGAAACCGCGATTGGAGCGCGGTCCAGATCGACATCCATGACGATCAAATCGCTGGTCTTGAGTGGGAAGCGTTCGGCATCGCTCAACGTCACGTCGAGCATCATCTGAAGCATGAATTCTGCGGCGGTGCCGTCGAGTTCCGACTCTAGAAGCTTCTGATCTGTGAAGCGGGCGGGATCGACGGGTTGACCACCGAGCAATGATAGGCCGGAGGGATCACAGACGGTGCCGCACCGTTCGATATCCAGCGCGATCATCGGTGCCAGATGGCCCGCATAGTTGGCTATCTTTGACTGTAGCGGATATCGAGCGGGCCAAATCCTTACCCCGTAACCACGCGCAGGAAGATCGCTATAAATGCTCTCTTCGGTTTGCGGAGTACCCAGATAGATGATCTCTGCATCCTCGGTTGGCTTGATGATTTTGCCAAACTCGCTGGTGGCGTGGCGTAGCTTGTCACGCTGATCCTCGGTCGCAGAGTTACGTTGGTTCTCAACGTCGTCAGCGATCAGGATGTCGGCACGGTTGCCCGCCAACTGGCCGGTGATGCCAAGACATTTCACGCTTGGCTGCTTGTTTGAGAGTGCAGGCCCAACGTCGAATGCGAGCGTTGAGCTACGCTGATCTCGAGCCGGTATGAGGTGATCCCAAAGGCCATCACCGGCTTCATGCAATATGATTTGCTTGATGAGGGTGGCGTTGTCTGCTGCGCCTTTTTCACCCGCACTGACGATCAAAACCGTCTTCTGCGGATCGTTCCAAAGACACCAGACCACATAGGCGCACGTGAGGAATGATTTCCCCACACCTCGGAATGCCTGAATGCATTTTCTCTGACCGTTTCCGGCCAGATATTCCGCGATGTCGAGTTGCGTTCGTGTCGGTGGTGGGAGGTGCAATACCTCCTTCCACACATAGCGAACGAATATCGTGAAGTCGGATTTTAGGTGGTCTTCAAATGACCTCTCTGGGGTTTCATCCATGTATCCTTTGCGCGGCGATCACGAGGACCGCCGCTTAGTTAGTGTTTAAAAATGTCGATGACTTCGGCTGAGGGATCGACGCCGATTTCTTTCAATCGTGAGGCTACAGATTCACGACGCTGGGATGCGGCAGGGGCGGTGACACCGGCCTGTGCGAGGAACTTAAGCGCCTGACTCAAGAGGGCCGAAGAGACGGCTTTGTTTTCATTTTCTGGATCAGCTTGTGATCGAGCCAATGCCCGATCTAGCTCTTCGCTGAGGATGGTTGCGACTTGTCCGTGCAAGGCATCGAGAGCGGCTTCTGATGCGCGACTCATATGAAGAGTTTCACCAGAAATGAGACTACAGCGCCCGCTACAGCGGCTGCGCCAATTAGCCATGATCGCCCATGCTCGAGGGCTCGTATGCGGGTCTCGTGGGCTGCGAATGTAGCGTTTGTTCGCTCGAGCATTTCCAAGATCATTTTGATCTTTGCGTCTATTTGGCCGAGCAGGAAAGTGTGATCGGGAGGTGTATTGTTTTCAGACATTATGCCTTTCGTTGTGGGGTTAGTTGAGGTCGCCAAACGTGTAGCTGGATGCTTGAGAGGCGGTGTAGTTTTGACCATTCACGGTCACGGTGCAGTTGACTGTTATGTCGGACGAATGTGTGAATGCATCGGTTCGATAGGACGGACCTGTGACGGTCACCGAGGCGGTCGCGGACGAGGCCCAGACTTGGCCGTAGGGATCATCGACCCACCAGCTATAGGCAGTGGCGGTGCCACCAGTGACCGTGACAGTGAATGTCCCTTGGTCTCGTCGGTTCATACCGCCCATGGATACGGTGTCCATGAAGCCATATACACTTACTGTGACGCCGGATTTGCCGCGTAGTTGGTCGCTCGTCCATTGACCTGACAGGCCAGCTTTTGCTGCGATCTGTGCCGAGCTCATTGGGATAGTGAGAGCAAACTCTGAGCGGACTTGTTCTGATGTGAAAGGGCCAGTCAGAGGGATCATTGCTGACCCTCCAACTCGGCCACCCTGCCACGCAATCCCTTCACCTCTTCAATGAGGATCGGGATATATCCGGTCATATCGACGGTTAGCAAAGGCGTGCCATCGGTGTGCATTTCGCCACCTTCACTCACGAGGACAGGGACGACTTGCTGAGCCTCTTGAGCGATCACGCCAAGCTGGCGTCGGCCACCTTTTGTGAACTCATAGACCTTGGTTTGATCGATGATCTCTGAGTGGTTCAGGATAGGTGCAAAGTCAGTCTTGATACGGCGATCAGAGGTAACGGTGAATGCGCCCATTTGGACGGTGCCGGTCGTGAGGATGCCCTTGTTTCCATAGACGCGCATCCAAGATGCGTCTTGCATGAACCAGCCGCCGCCGTGCTGCTCCCAGTGGATGCCTTTGTTTGATCCAGTAACCCTGAACCAGCCAGCATTGCCGCAATATATTTCGCCGCCCGCGTGGATATTGCCACCGTTCCCGACGCTCGCGACTTCAGTGTTTGCTTCGTTGCGGAAACTGAACCCGTTTCCTCGCAGGATCGTCAGACCGTCGCTGGACTGGAAATACAGCTTAGCCTTACCGCCCTCTGTGGTGTGCCATACGTTATGCTTGAACGTGACTGCGCCTGTAGCGGCGAGCCAAAGGATGCCTGTGTCATCGACATTACGCCATTCGTGTGTGGTGCCACGGTAGTATGAGTTACCGTTGCTGCTGCTGAACCAAAGTCGAGGTAATCCAGTGGCGTCGGTTATCCACTTGTTTGTGGCCGCTTCCAGTCCCGTTATTGCAGTTAGAACCTGTGATCCTTTCAAAACCAGAGTGCCGTTCGATTGCAGCTTCATCAGTTCATCGCTGTGGAGGCCATCACCAGCGGTGTCGTACATCCAGCGCATAGCGCCACTGTTGTAGTGCTGGATCATGTGCTTGGCATTGGTAGAGCGGTCGTGGAACATGATGCGGGGCTGGAAGCTGCTGATTACCAGTTCGGTTCCGAGCGCATAATCGTTGTTCGTCACGTTTCCGGCGGTCTCGATGAGAAGGCCGTTCTGACTTGAGATGACGCCTTTGATCGTGTGCGGGCCTGTGAAGTCGTTACCGCCCGTCAGCGTAGCGACTGGACTTCCCGCTACCGAAAGCCCGTGAATGAAATTTGGGATCATCGTGTTACGGGCGATGTTGAACACCGCACCTTTGCTCACTCCCGCATCATTGTAGGCAATCAGCTCAAAGTTAGAGCCAGCGTCAGAACCGTTTTCCGGCGATGCGTTTGACCGCATCAACCAACGGTTAGAGGCTCCTTGTCTCCAGATAATCTCTTGATTGGAACCTGCTGCACCATCGAGATACATCGCGACATAACCTGTGCCGTTAAGGGTCAAGTTACCATTGATGGTTTGGTTTCCTGAGGTGCCAGCCTTGCTATCCAGAGCCGCTTGAAGACCGCTGACGTTGGCAATATTTGAGGCGAAGAACGACGGCTTGTCCGAGATGTTCGACCAATCCGGTGTCACATCGGCCAGCACGACATAGCTCGTCTCGACCGTTTTAGATCCACTCCCCGAATAGACGAACCTGCGTCCATCGGTGGTTGTGACGATAGAGCCTTGGCCGATTTCGTTCTGTTGACCCGTGGTGAGATCGACAAGACCACCCGTCGATGCAAACTGCTTTTGGGATGGAAGAATGGGAATACGAGCCGGATCGATCACGCCGGTCAATCGACTAGCCGCGAGTGTGTCGGCCTTGCGATCATACAAAGATGGGTCGAAGGTGGCCGCTAGTGCTGCACTGAACGCTGCGTCTTCCGCGTCCTGAGCAGCGTCGGATGCGTTAATGGCAACTTCGCCCGCCAGACGTTCAACTGTCTCGCGATCTTCGCTCGATCCTTGACCCGATAGTCCGGCCAGTTCGGCCCAATATCGTGCGTTGGCCTCATGTGTTCCAGCGTGGTTGCGATGCTCTTGCGCGAGGTTGCGAGCATCGACTGCTGCACCTCTAGCGGCTTCTGCGAGTTGTCTTTGGACCGTCGCCTCGAGCTCGCTCGCGTGGGCGTTATCTCGGGCAGTGATGGAGGCATACATAGCATCTAGTGCTTGGCCGGATGGGCCGCTCACTCGGTCTTCGAAACTGGCAGGCGAGGGGACTAGCGTGGTCCTGCCGAGGCCATCACTGAGTGGGTACCGACCGTCAGCGTTTGGACCACCCAATGCGGTGCCGCCGAGCCAATCAGCCAACTGAATGTGTTGTTCATTTTGCTTCCTGATTAGGTCTCGGATTTGCTGGCTGGTGGATGCGGTTATGTCTGACATTCGCCTCCTTCGATTGCGGCTTGGCTGTCTTGAGCTATTTTGAATCCGAGCTCTGCACCTTCTTTGGCGGCCCTGATTGTCGAGATAGCGATCTTGGTTTCTTCGACTTGAATCATGAGACCTGCGAGGCCTGCCATGAGCTCCTTCTCTTGAGCGATGAGGTTTTGAAACTGCTCGGCTGCGGTAATTTTTTGGGTCATTTTGCTCCTTTGGCTGTGTTGTATTTAAAGAAAAAGCCAGCCCGTTAAGGCTGGCTATAAGTCGTCTATGTGATGATGGGCTGTTCGATTTCGCCGCCGCCACCACCGCCACCGCCGGGGTCGGGCGGTTCAAATCCACCACCTCCGCCGCCGGTACTGCCCCCGCCACCAGAACCTACACCGCCACCATTGCCGGTGCCGGTTCCAAGGCTGCTCGTGTTGTTCTTGAGTTCGGTCAGTTTTCCATATCTCGCGGTTACGGATTGCGTGGTCATGTTGCTGACGTTGAAATATATCTGGACGTAATAATGCCAGTTACCGGAGCCGTTCGGCTTATCGAGAAAGCGCACAGGGATTGGTCCCTGCCATACATCGTTCGCCATGCCGGAGCCGTATATCTGGAAGCTCGAGATGACGGTCCCGCCGGTCTCGCCTCGCGATCTCACGAGTTGAACCGTCGCGGTGAATGAACCGCCAGCGTTGTGCGTGAATGTGGCCCAACTATTGAAGTCGATATCGACTGGCGAACTGGATTTCTCGACGTTGATCCAGAGGCCGTGAATGCGCGATGGCGTGGAGTTGGTCAGGTTGATGGTGCCAGAGTTATATGCGGCTTCGACACCAGTCACTGTGTCGTTGGTCAGTTTGCTGTTGTTGATCGTGCCTGAGACGAGCAGATTTCCATAGATTTCGACGTTGGCATTGAAGCGAGCTTTGCCCGCGACGACGCTAAAGACTTTGATCGGATTGCCGCCATTGGGTGCCGTGACCCCGAACTCATCTGCCACCACATTGAACGATCCCCATGCTCCATTATTGTGCTGGACATAGCCGGTGATGTGGCCGTTGCTGTTGAGCGAAATGCCCTGTTTTAGGTTCAGTCCATTGGTCACTTGAGTCAGGCTTGTGATCGATGCTGTGTGGCCGTTCACGGTATTCTGGACCGTTGAAAGCGATTGCGACAATGCACTCACGGCATTCACCCGAGCGGTCTGTTCGGCCACCACGGCAGCGGCATTGTTGCCAAGACTGGTATCGATCCCGCTCATGCGCGTAGCCAGTGACTGCCCGCCACCGACTTGAACCTTATTCATATCCAAGACGAATGCGGTTCCGTTGGTATTCTTGGCACCCATAATGGCGATGGTTTGAGCCAATGCCGTGTCTGCGTTTGAGCGCACCGACTGTTCATTTTGAATAGCCGCTTCGTTCGCATTGACCTTAGTAGCCAGCGATTGTCTCGCTGATGCTTCAGCCGCAATAGCCGTGGCTCGAGTCGAGCTCTCATTTACGATGGCGGATTCGGCTGCACCGATCCTTGAGCCTTGTGTATCAAGCCTCGAGGTGAGTGCATCATCGGCAGTAACACGCGCATTCTGTTCGCTCTGGATCAGCGACAACGCGTTCGCATTCGCGGCATAGATGGCGTTGAAGCGCTGCGCCAATGTCTCGCTGGGACTGGCTTTCACCTTATTGGTGTCGAGGATGAAGGACAGGTTATCGGACGATTTGGCACCGATCAAAGCCAGCGTATTTGCGAGCGCGGTATCTCCGGCGACCCGCTGATCAGCTTCATTTTGAATGACCGTCGCGAGGCCTGTTCCGTCATCGAGGTTTGCCAACGAGTCCACGACAGCCGCTAGATTATTTAGACGGAATGCCTGATCGATGATTTCGCCAGCATTCAGATCAATCGAGGATAGCGCATCTCTAAATCGGTTGAGGAGATCGTCGCCAAGTTCGCTGATGCGAAGGAGCTCGTCCACGATAGCTTCTGGCGATGTCACCACGCCGAGATTGTCGCCCAATCGCACCATTGCCTGATCGAGTGAACCTCTGAGAATGTCGTCCTGCTCTTGCATCTGATAGAGCAGTTGCAGCACAGCCCGATTGAGCTCTTGCTCTGTCAGGTTTGAGCCGTTGTGGAAGGTCACGGCGGGGTCCACGATTGGGGTTACGCGCTGGATCAAAAGTATCGATCCCGACACAGCCGGCTGTGCCAGTCGAATGCGTGAATCACTGACCCATTCGTAAAAGGCCATGATGCCGTTCAGCTTCACGACGATATGACTGCGGTCGAGATAATTAACCGCGAGATCAAACTCTCGCTGGTCCTGCTGGACTATGTATTGTGTTCTGGTTTTGTGACTCATCATTCCTTTCTTGAAAGAGACGGACAGGCCAAGGCCCATCCGTCCGATCTGTTATTGAAGTGCACCTGCGAGCGCATCGATGCCGTCTGCTGAGACACCATATCGGCGGGCGCGGTTCTCGACTTGGCTCTCGTTCCAGCCCTTCTCAAGGCCGGTCTCGGCGGCTTCTGCACCACCCGTTCGGTTCACCATTTCTCTGAGCTCGGGGTAGTCGCCACGCTTGATGGCTTGCCGTGACCATTTGCCGTAATCGGTAACGGTTTTCTTGATCGTGGCGGCACGTTGAGGATCACCCCATGAGGCGTATTCTTCACTCATCACGAGCTCAGTGAGGGCTTCATGCATGTTCATTCCATTGGCGGGATGACGCCAGACCTGACCCTGAATTTCGAGAACACGAGCATGTTCGCGAGGGGTGATGGACTGGTTATTAAAGCGTCTGGCGGGACGTGATGCGATGCGTAGTTCGGGGTCCGCATCAGCCAACGCGGACACCTCGAGGCGAACCATATCTGTTGATCTTTCAGAGATACGAGTAGGCTGGACTAGGGCTTCAAACAGGCCATCGTCTTTGTCCTTACGGAGCACTGGCAGACCTAGCCAATCGCGACGTTCAGCAACCGATTCAGATAGCAGCGGCAAGCTGGCTTTGATGTGCTCGAGGAATCCATGTGCCTCGCGCATCACTGGGTCTTCGCTGAATGCGTAGTTCCGAATGATGGATGGGATGGCCGAACCCGCGACTTTCTTCGCGACTTCTTTTCCGGTCATTTCACCACGATTTGCATCAGTCGCGGCATAGGCCGGATCAAGCATATCGAAGAAATCACCGATCCCTTGCAGGGCTGCTTTGTTGACGATGTTATTGACCAGAGCCGATAGGATTCCACCCGCGATGCCAGACGTTCCATCTTCATCGATATCGTAGTCGCGGAAGACCGTCATCATATCCGCCACCATGCCTAGCTGTTCCGCGACCGGCGACAGTGTGGAGTATTGAATCCAGCGGCCCCCAATCCTGATTGAATAGGATTTAATGCCGTCTTCTTCTTCCGCTGGACTGCGCTTTCCTACCAGATCGCCATTCAAAAACAGCATCGCGGCTGTCCCCATCATACCCACCGCCACGGTCATGCGGGCCATAACGATGTCGGCTTCTGCACCACCACGAGTGAGCGAGTTATCCAGACCGTTCATGGCCTCGAGGTATTTCCCGAACGCCTGACGGTTCTCTTTCATGAGACCGGCCAGCACAGGATTTCTATCGAACATGCCCGCCCTGACCAAGTTAACGGGGGTACGAAGAAACGGGACATACAAAGCCTTGAAGAGCTTCACACTGCCGATAGCTTTTTCGAATTTCTCGAGCGTAGGGCCGGTGTTTTGGAACGTCATCAGGCGGGCGTAATCATCGATCATTTCGTGGATGTCGAGGGCCGCAAATACGTCTGCTGCATCCTGAAGAAGGGTGTCTCCTTCATACGACGAGGCTTGGTTTGCATCCCACTTCATACCAGCCTGATCGAAGTCAGCGCGAGCCTGAGATAGTGCTTCAGCAGTAGGCCTTTCTTGGATGGCATTCATGGTGCGAGTGAACACCTTCTCTGCATCTTTGCCCTTCAATCGGGCTGAGCGATATGAGGCTTCACGAACCGACAGAGCGTTTAACTGCATCCGTCGTGTCATGACCTTAGTGAACTCGTCCATACCTAGGGATGGGCGGATTCCAAGCGTTCGAAGGGTTCCGAAAATCCCCACACCGAGCATGTCTGGAACGCTCTTTAGAAGGCCGTCATTCTTCCATTTCGTTTTGCGATTAGCATTGTATTCAAAAGGCACCGCACGGTTGTAGAGGCCAACGCTGTTGGCCGCATCGGTCACGGTCTGTGCATCGCGGAAGGCTTTGAAACCTGCGCGTGAGGCGTCCATGAAGGATTGATGGATGCCGAACAGATATGCGTTTGCTTCTCTGAAAGTCACACGCTCTAGCGATGCATTACCACCACCCAAAGCTTGTCGAACAGGGGAGGTGACGGAGGCCGCAACATAGCGCTCACCGATGGTCATCGTGGCGTGGAGAACCGATCCGATAGCGTTACGAACGGCAGTCGCTGGTGACGAGAGATAACCCGACACCATGTAGTACGAGACGTAATCATCCCATCCCAATGCGCGGACTTTGCGGAGCTCGTCACGGAGACCACGAGCGCCACCGTTCTTGCCAGCCTCTGCTAGGTTCTTGAGTGCGTCGGCCATCTTCGCAGCATCACCGGCACCGCCACCCATCGCCTCATTGAGGGCATCCATTTGGTCTTGGATATCATTGACCAGACGTGCGCGTTTCTTCGACATCTTCATGATATTAAGGGCGCGACCGATCTCTGATTTTGCACCAGCAGCCATCGCATCGAACATAGATGCGGCTTGTAACTGCGTGGCTATGTCTGCGATTTCGTCGGCAGAGATGGTGCCAGTTCTGAGCTTGGACTCGACGTTCTGAATCGATTTCATCAGATGGTCGGTGTGCTGGATCGCAATCGTTTCTAGAGCGTGGATTTTAGCCGCTGCGCCAGATTCACCAGTGATGTCGCTGTGCGCTTTAATCGCATCAGATATGGTGATCCCGAACGTCGATTGGCGATCCCTTACGGACTTCCAAGTCTGAACCGCATCACCCGCTGCATCGTACATAGGCCGGAAGATATCGGCCATGACATTAGCGAGCTCTTCAAAGCGATCAGGGTCCGAGGCTAGTTTGTCGAAGTCGAAGAAGTCCTTGTTCCAGTGGGAGGCATCCTCGGAAACTTCAATGGTTTCGCGGCCTAGCCAACGGACGAATTGCTCCACCTGATCCGGCTTCACGAACTGACGTAGGCGCTCGAGATGCGCCATTGCGGCTCTGACTCTCTCTGGTGATCCAGCCAGTCCCCAATCAACGCCATTCCAAGGATCATCGGCTTTTGGATTGGCTTCGGGGCTATCCATTCGAGGGCCATCTGCGCCATCAACCTTTGGATCTTTTAGGCGTGGCTGTGGTTCAGAGAGGGCAGGAATGTTTGACTTTGGAAGGTCAGAAGTCGGCCCCATTTTTTGAGGCTTGAAGCTAGTCCATTCGTCACGAGACAAGGCAGGGACATTGATCGCGTCGTGGGTGTCTAGCTCGGTCTTGAATGTCTGATCGAGATTGATCGTCTCGCCACGAAGCGAGGGATTTTCAGGCTGCTTGGTCCTGAGAGCACGGCTCTTAAAGACGCCAGACAGACCTTCGAAACCACTTTGGAGGACAGCACCCGCACCGACAGCGACTGCGGTCTGAGCGTAGTTATATCGTTCTTGAACCAGACCGACATCTGACGACTGAGCGAGGGCGTCAACGCCGCCCGCTATCATGCCTTGAGTGCCTATTCTGGCCCACGTCGTTGAGCCGCCAGAGATATAACTGGTGGGATCGAGCAGTGCCGGAGCCAACATGCCGGTGAATGCAGCAGCACCATGCAGGGCTTTGTCACCAGCCGAGTCACCGGCATTGTGCCAAGGATCGGCTTCACTGACAGCGCGGAATTCTGCACGGCGTTGGATTTCATTTTCAGTGGCTGCGTCAGTGGTCTGGTAGAGAGTTTCGGTTCCAGTGACGGCGTTGTAGATGCCTTCGAAACCTCCGCTCATTCGGCCAAGGACACGAGCCGGATTGAGCTCGATCTGTTTGGCCTGATCGGCATTATATTGGACCTGCTCGCGAGGTGAGAGACGACCATATTCTGCCGCATCAGCACGACCACGACGCCAGCCAGCCACCATCCATGAGTTGTTAAATGACTCTTCAGCGTTGTCCTTCAGGCGATCCCAAGCAGACCTTGGAGCGGGTGGTGTCAACGCTGTAGTGGCCGACATCCGATTACGCTGTGCCTCTGGCGTTGCGCCATAATGCACATCTAGTGCGCGGGTCATTTCAGCCTGAGATGTTCCGACTGGAAAGTTGAAAGTTGACCCATAGGGGCCGGTCACAGTTATGCTCATTTAGCCTTTCGTTATGAGGTTGGGACCATGCCTTGGCCCGCCACGTAGTTATAAGTTTGGTTAGATTGTGCGCCGCTGTTCGCAGGTCTGCTTTGACCGACTGGTCGTGTCGCGGTGCCTGCGGGGGCAGATTGTCTGACGTTAAAGCGGGGCGTGTAATCAGCAATCACAGCGTCAGCAGCAGCCAGCGGTGCCATGCCACCAGCGACTTTGGTTTCCCATTCGATCATGGCCTCGGCTTGCAATCTGCGCTGTAGTGGCGTGGCATTCTCGCCTGCAATGTACGACAACGAAGATGCAGCGTAGCCACGAGCCACCGTAGCGGCTCTACGTTCTTCTGGCGGGATAGAGTTTGATGATCGTGAACCGCTCGCGGCTCTTTGCTTCAATGCGAGATATTCGCGGGTCGCGGCACGGCCAGTACCGAATTTTCCAGCATTATAGTCGCGATCCAACTGCGCCATAATACCGGCGTAGTTGGGTTCTGCGACTGCGAAACGGCTTGCATATCTGAGGACTAAATCCTCATCCGCCTGACCTTCGAGCTCTGAGTCACGAAGCGATCTGAAAGCGTTTGTCATGGTCATGCCTTCACCGACTTCGAGGACGCCAGTGCGGACGTTTGCCTCGATGATATCGCTGACGTCTTCGCCATTCTGGGCTCTCGACCAGAGATCGATGGTGAGCTCTTCCTTTTGTTCTTGGCGTTCGCGCTCTTGTCGGCGGTCGGTCTCGCCTTCGATCTGGGATCGCCAGTTCATTAGTTTGACTTGTTGGTTTGCAGTCAGGACGGATGCGCCCGCCGCACGAGGACGAATGCCTGTGGTTTCGCCCGACACTTGAACAGCTTCGACCTCTGCCGTTGGAGTCGAAGATCCGGGGGCAGGGGTGCCGATTATGGTGCGTGGATCGATGCGCTGTCCGTTGCGACGAGCGGTCATGTGAAGGTGTGCACCAGTGCTGTTGCCGGTGTTTCCAGACTTGGCGAAGATGGCCCCTTGGGCGACCTGATCACCCACTTTTACGTCGATAGAATCGAGGTGTGCGTATCCGGTGGTGGTCCCGTCGGCGTGTTCGATAATGACGCTATTTCCGCCTCTGCCTCGTGGGCCTGCGAATGTCACTTTGCCCGCTGCGGGAGCCGCGACAGGTGTCCCAATCGGCACTGCAATATCGAGGGCTTGGTGGTTCGTAGATGCTCCAGCGAGTGGGGCTTTGCGATTGCCATATCCGCTCGATATACGGGACATATCAACCGGCGCTACCCATGTGGATTGAACCGGCGCGGGGGCGGGTTCGGATACGGGTTCAGTTATGGGTTCAGTCGAAAGTTCAGCGGGCGCATTGGCTTCATTCACACGAGCCAGTTCGATCTCTTCCGCCATATCCGAGGGGCGACGAACGTCATCGAGACGATCCAGCACAGACACATCGCCAGTCCTCAGCGCATAGGCACCGATGCTGTTCACGATTTCATCCTGCACCTTGTCGCGGCTCAAACCACCGGCCACCAGACTGTCCACCGTTGCGATGAAGTCGAAGTCATCACCACGCGCCAAACTGGCTTGGATTTCGGAAGTCGTGAGGTCGAGAAGTTCGCGGTCGGTTTTATCTTTGATAACAGCCGACACGCGGCCAGAAGTCTCGTTGGTCCAACGTGAAAGTCGGGTGCCGACTTGCTCACGAACGTCTGGCTGTTCGAACAGATCGCTGGTCTCTTCGATGAACGCCTTGGTCGATTCCACAGTGAAGGTTTCGATCTCTTCAACCGTCGCACCCGACTCAACCATACGCGCTAGTTCTTGCTGCGTTTCGGTCTCAAACTTGGTCTGGCGAGCGGCTGCGGCGGTGCCAAAATATGCACGTTGGTAAGCCACGCCTTCGGCCTGTTCAGGGTCCATCTCTGCGCCAGTCGAGGCATCGAATACGCCATCGCTGTATGCGATCTCGGCCTTGTCTTTGCGATCTTGGAGATCGTGTTGGTAATAGGCCTGTGTCGCCCCTTCCAACTGCGCGAAGAAGCGATTGATCGCCTGCGTCTGTCCGTTTCCACGCGATGCAGCGCGAACGTCAGCACGAACCTGCACATCAGCCACTCGCGTTTCATTGCGGGTCGGCATGACCGCATCGCGGTTTTCGGTAATGCGATCTTGGGTTTGGCGGCGTTGGTTTCCTCTTGATAAGTCGGCCATTATTTTGGTCCTTTCGAAGCGTTCTTCTGGCTAAGTTTCATGGACTTGCCCGAGTAATATCCTTGTGCTCCTGCACTCGCGAGACGGAGGCCTGCGCCCAAGACGGTTGGTTCTTCGATACGTGAGTAGGCAGAGTTTGCGTCGGCAACGGCTGACTGCTGTTGGGACTCTGCGTTGAGGCGAGTTCGCTCTCGAGCGAGTTGGTTCTGCATGAGAGAATCCTGAAGCATCGCTTCGACGGAGCCGCCGATATTTAGTCCGGCTTGGCCCGCCGCGACTTTCACTCGAGCGGCTTCTTTGCGAGCAGTCCTCTGACGCTCGTTTAGCTCTGCGGTTTCGGCTGTGAGGATTTGCGCCTGTTGCGTCGATAGCTGCTGGTCGATTGCGGCCTTCTGATATTTGGCCGACTGAACCTCTGAAATTATAGAGGTGGCGGTGCTCGCAATTGCGAGGGTAGTCATGATGGTCACTGGATCACACATGCGGCTCCTTTGTTTTAGATATGAGGTAGAATGGCCGCTGCTCGCGACCGTGTTTGAGCTCGACGTTCTCGATCCCAAAGCCCGCATTGAGTAGCCACATGATCGACTGTTGGTTGCGAGCATCAACGTGGTTGTGGAGGCGCGGCCAGAACGCCAAGAAGAGCTCCATCACGGCATTGGTCTGTCTGCCGACTGCCATCTTTGCTGCCCGATCATGCTCCAAAACGGACGTGCCAATCATCCAGATTACGCCATCGCCTGTGTCATCCGGCCCTGCACCGAAGATGCAAAATGGTTTGTCCGATTTGGTAATGACGAAGGCGAGATTGCTCACCATGACCGACATCATGAGGACACGCACAAAGTCGGGATCGCCAATAGCGAGGCACGGATTCGTGGCACGGATTTCGTCAGCATCTGCCGAGCGAATGTCCGAGGCTATCTCGACAATCCAGTCATAGATTTGTTCGTTGGTTTCCCCCGAGAGGTCGTGAAAATGGATCATGTGTTCCTTGTATTTAAACAAAAAGGGGGGACGTTATGTCCCCCCTTATGTCGGATTAAATCGTCCTCGAACGGTTGTGATATTGGGCTTCCCATTCTGCGTGAACGAAGGTGCAAGCGACGTGTGTCCGGTTGCTGATCTTGATCCTCGCGCTGGTGTTCTGCCCGTAGATTTGGAAGCGATATGACCCGCTATGATAAGCGGGTTGGTTCAGCTTCAACGATTCACTACCGAGGACTTTGCCGGTAAAATCGGCCAGCTTCGCGGGCAAGACTTCTTCCACGTTCGGGGTCAATCCATATGGAGAAACTGAAGTCGAGAAGAAGGCCGTCCCTGTGTAGCTAATGGACATCGTGCGCAACTGTGTGCGGCCTGTCGTGATGGCTTCACCACGGCTGTTTCGAACGTATTGCGTCGAGAGCTCGAACGAGAAATCGTACTCCTGACCTGCAAGAACATCGGCAGTTTGATGCTGTCCGATGACGCCAATGACGGTCGGTGCGATCCATCGATAGGTGTCGGGATCGATCAGGGTTTCGGCCTGACTAGTGAACCCCTTCGATCTTACCAATCGGAAGCCATCTTGCGTCGATGGCAAGTAAGGGAGAACGAACTCTGTCAGGTCTGCAACGGGATCATAGACCCCACGGATTACCGTTCGTCTATCGATATAGATTTGGTTGTCTGCCTGAACCGGCTTAGCCGCTGGCTCTAGCTCTATGCGTTCAAGATATAGGCCATCGGAATGCGCCATGATCAAATATACATCGCCATTCAGATATGCCGCACTGACCACTTTTGAGCCTTCCGCGAACTGCCATTCGTGCCAAGCCGACTGAGCTTTCTCGTCTGATGAAGTCCAATAAAACTGATAGACAAACACTGACGATGGAGCTCCATCGGTCAAAACGAAAAGCGTCGAGAGATCATCCGCTGCGACGATCTGGTGAACGCCCGCCGGAATGTATCTGGGGCAATGCGCGGTTACGTCTGCTGCGGTTGTAGCGTCGGAGCCTGCCAGTCTCGTATATTCACGGATCATGGCGTGGCCGTTGCGCTCAACTGCAAAATAAATCTCGCTGCCTAGCGGTGTAAGACCGGCCCTCGCGTTGACTGCAAAATTGGTGGTGGGACGGATCGCAAGGGAGGCCGTGGTTACACCTAGTTCGCCATTGGTTAGCGAGAATTGCGTTTGATCCGAGGTTAGGAGGATTCCGTCATTGTGCGTGGTCGCGTCGATCAGTCTGGATACGCGAGTTGAGGTCGCGCCGATGTCGATCACGTCGCTCTCGAGATAGTCGAGTTGCGTCATCCTCCAGAAGTTTCCGAAATCGCCACTGACGCTCATGACGCAGTTTTCATCGACCAGAAATGACAAGCGATTCTGATAGAAGAATACCTTGGTGATAGGCCGTCCAATGAACGCCGGATCGGGGTTTGTGTCGTAGTCACCAACTCGTCTTGGAGCCCAACTGAACGGGGCAAAGGTGAAGCTGCCATCGATCTCACTAATGAGGGCGTGGGGCATAGTCCGATAGTCGATGGCGTTGATCTGGTTGGGGGCTACGCATTCATCCCAGACACCACCACTTCTGCGAACATAATAACTGGTGAAGCCGGTGCTCTCGTCGCCTGTGATGCGATAGACCGCGCCCTCGTTGGCCGTTTCTGGTAGCTTGTCGAAGCGTTGGACCACCCCAGATAGTGCCGCGATGACAGGGTTTGGGGGGTATTGATAACGCTCGGCTGGACCGAAAGGATCACCGTTTGTGTCCTGACCAATCCTGCGATTAAGCCATATTTGATAGGCCTCGTCGGGCTGTGTATCTGCGCCCATCGCGGCCATCTGACAGGTCTTCTTGCGGTTCACTATGAAGGTGTAGTCGGCAACCGTGGTGGCGTTTATGTCCTCGCTAAAGCGGGTCACGCCATCCAGATATTCCCAGCCATAAGCGGCACGGACAGTGCGTTCATTGCCCGACATATCAAAGACGCGGATGCGACCATCAGCGATCACGACGACGAACCTCTCAACCACATCACGATTGATCGTATGGATGAATGCGTCGGTGGTGTTTGTGTCGAGGATGCGTTTGATTAATTCTGAAGGGGCTCGCTTGGATAGTCCCAGCGCTATGCTCGACCAGCCGTTTGTTTGGCTCTCAAGTTGGTCTGATGAACGGACGTGAGCGGGCTGCTGTGATACGCCGCCGATGAGGGTCGGGATGGATTTCACAACTAGGCTCATCTGCGCACCCCACGGCGGCTAAGGCGAGCTCTGAGGTCGGCATTGGCAGTGAAAATGTTGTGGTCGGCAGTGCCGGATTCCTCGCGCTGCAAGGTCAGCCAAGCGCGTTGCATAGCCTCTTGGTTGAAGCGGTCTGCGGTCGGATCACCAATGACGTGAGCCTGAAACTTTCGCGAAGCTGCGGCGACAGCGTATGCGCGGGCGGCTTCTGGCAGGGCTTCAAACGTCAGCGACCATTTAATGCGAGCCTTGAACGAAACGATGAATTGGAACGTGTGGTCGTCGCGATTCCAGATGTAAAAACCTGCATTGGTGGGATGCTTTTTCTGGATAAAATCGAGCCTTTTATCCATCGGATCGACCGTCATAGCGCCGGTCGGCACAGCGATCAGACCTTCAGCGTCAGGGATCAAAAGGTAGTTGTCGTCGGTGTTGAAGTGGAAGCCATGTAGGCAGAGCTCACGGACCACTTTGCGCAATTCATCCAGCGCCACGTTCTGATCTTGAAGCTGCGGAGTGATGGCATTTACGGGCAGTTGGCCGATAGCGATCAGCATTGAGTTGACCGCCTCTAGTTCGGTCATCGGATTGGCGTAGTTGGTCATCGGCCTCCTTGGTTATGGGGATGAAAAAAAGGCCGCTCCTCGAAAGGAACGGCCTATGGGATTTCGAAAGGTAGTTTCGGTTCGACGGTTTAGGTCGTGGCTGGTGCGCCAGTGCGAAGCTCAACCGCATTGCTCGAACGAACGGTGTCAGTGCCGGACATCTGACGAGCAACGATCAAAGTGCCTTGTTTACGGATTTGCTCTTCGGTCTGCACCGACATCGCTTGGACTTCTGCGGTACCAACGGCATCCTTAGTCCACACTGCACCGACGGTGGTGTTGGTTGCGATGCGATAGCGGGCTGGAATATCAAGGTTAGTACGGTCATCAGCCCAAGGACAGATGTTCGATTTAACAATGTTAACGCCGTCGATGGTGGTCAGCGTGTGGTTACGGATAGTTGCATCACCGCCGTTAAAATCACGGTTTAGATTCTTGTCCGATTGAGCCAACAGATACCATTGCGCGGTCTTTAGGAGCGCATAAACGGGTTCAGAATCAACGCGAACGCCATTCATATCTAGCTGCATTTTCGCGTCCGAGATGGCCTTGAAAAGCTTGGTCGCGTCGGTGTCGAGACCGGCGACTTGAACTGGTGAGGAAACAGGACCACCGAGCAAATCGTTGGTGCGAGCAGCCTTGATCACGGCTCTCATTACGTTCTGGTCGTATTGAACCGCAATCGCTTCGGAGAGCAGGCGAGTGTATTCCGCACGCACGTCGAAGTGGTTCATGATCTCGTGGATGTCCGCGACGAAGACGCTAGAAATAAGCTTGTCATCGGGCGTCAGAACGATCTCATCATGCGGGATTTGATCGCCCAGAATTTCAGTGCCCGGCACATGGTATTTCGCTTCTGCGATACCAACGCGCGGGAAGCGTGCAGATTTGCCGTTTTCGACTTTGATGACGCGATGTTTGTCGCGCATCACGGTCATGCGCTCATACGCAGCTTGGATTTCTCCACCGAACAGGTCGAGTAGTAGGTCGATATTTCCGGCAGTGCCGCCAGCCTTAAAGCCGGGATTAGAAGGGATAGAATTGGCCATTGGCCTCCTTTTGAAAGTTGATCGGATCAACTCTCGGAAGCCGTGCGGATGGGGTTGTGCGGATTTAATCCGGCCCGCTAATGCAGCAGTCGCGTCTTTAGAGTTGATTGGAAAGGGTTGGGCTGGGCTTTCACCAGCCGCCCGCCTGAGCGGTCATCGAGCTATCGCGTCGAGTAGCGGCCATGCGTCCATTCCAATGAATGGCGGCGTGGACTTATGGGTTTAGAATGCGCCCGCTCTCTTGGAGCGTTCGACTTTTTCAGCGACTTCTCGTTGGTACGAGCGGTCGTTGAGATACTTTTCAGATCGCATCGCTGCGACCATCTCGTCACGAGAAGCGAAGATATCGCCGGTCGAAGAGTGGGCTTGAGCCTGAACGAAAGTACCCTCTTGCGGGGTCGCTGCCTTGTATTTTGACATCAGCCATTCGACGCCAGTGGAGGCGGTCTTCGCGTTCTCGACGAGAGAATTGTAGTTCTCGATTTCGGCATCTGAGAGGTTCTTAACCGCCCACGCGGTGGCTTCGTTGAAGGCCTCTTCACCACCAGCGACGGTGTAGGCTCTGCCGAACGATTCACGCGCCAAGGCTTCAAGGCCCGCTAGATAGTTCGCAACGATATTCTCTGGCACACCAAGAGCGACAATCGATGCGATGTCGTCTTCTGTGACTTGTCCTGAGGTCTCTTCATAGCGCTGGGCGAACGATTCAAACGTGGTCGTGATAGGATTAGCTTGCGGTTCGTCAGACGCTTTGTCCTCGGCCTTCTCGATCTTCAAATCGGTGCGAGGTTCGTCGGACTTGACCGTTTCGTCTTCGACTTTTTCAGGCGAACGGAACTTCGTCTCGAGCTCGCTGTAGGATTTCAACAGGTCATCCGTGCGGACGGTGCCAGTCGCGCTGTCCCAGAATTTCTCTGGGATATTATCTGGTCGAGCAGTGCCGGTCTCGGTGGTCGAGGTCAGGCTGTCTCGGTAGGCTTCAACCGTCATCCCTGTGGGTAGGGCTGATGCTGGAATAGAAGTATTATCGGCCTCTGTGGCCTCTAGCGAATTTGTCATTCATCTCCTTGTGTTGCGGACTGCATAGCCGCGTCCATGATCTGCGGTGCAGCCGACATTGCGGCCTGCTGCATCATGGCTTGTTGTTGTTCTTCTGCTTTTTGTTCATCGGATTTCAGTAGGTCGGTCAGACCCAAGACGCCGTGCTCGACACCAAGCCGAGTCAGTAGCGACGACACGTTGAAGTGCTGAGTCACTGCCGGATTCTGAAGCATCGTGGAGGCGTCCGAGATGAAGGCGCGAAGCCTGTTCACCTCTGCCGCACGGCCAAGTGCCGCGAGACCTGTGATGACTTTTGGCTTGATACCCGATGGGATTGGCGGGATCAGATTGCGTCGTTCCGCGATATAGAGGTATCGACTGGCGACGGGCTCTTGCAGTTCACTGGCGAGGACACTGAACGTGCCACCAAGGACCGACTCTAGCTCTTCGGATTGTGCGCGTATCTCTTCCGCCGTGACTCGTTCGGCCTGCCGGAAATTCTGGATCATGAATGCGCGACTGACGCGCTCTTCAATCGATTCAGCGACCACGCGCATGACACCAAAATCCTGCGATTTGTTCAGTGCGAGGGCGGTTACATCGTTGGCCGAGCCGTAAAGGTAGTCACCTGAGTTAGCCGAGGCGAGCTCCGCAAGATCAATGACCGAGTTTGGATCAACGAGATTGACCACGCGAGAAGCGATGGCGGAAAACTCCACAATCGAACGGTTGAGGTCTTCCAGCGAGAGCAGATCGCCCAAATATTCTGTGACCAACGAACGGCCATAATCTGAGCCCGCCACAGCTAGCCAGCGCGGAGCAAGCCAGCCAGATTTGTCGGCGGGGCTTTCGCCCTTCGTGCTCGAGATGACTTTCCCGTTCGCTTCCTGATGCTCGATGACTTTGCCATCTTCGCGGACAACCACGGTGTAAATGTCGATGAGCTGTTCCGTCTTTTCCTTGTCCAACTTGAGGCCGATTTCGTCGCGGATTTCCTGACTCAAAGCACTAGGATAGACCTTCTCCTGAAGGATGATCTCCATCCATTCGCCGTTTTGGTTCCGGCGCAAAACGAACTGATCAAGCCGATACAATTTCGGGGCGCGATCCAATGGGAAGTGGATCACCACGTTACCAGCGACGATCAGATGGCGCATGACTTCGGCCATTACCGGCCTCACCTTGAGCTCCTCCATCAGAGAGGCGGTAGACTCCGAGACCTGTGAAAGGATGGAGTCGGTGGAGGCTTTGTCGCGCTCAATCTCGGCTGCGGCGAAGGCGTCGAGCTCAAGACGAAAGAATGGGACAGAGGTCGGGAAGAGCGTCGTGAGTAGGCGCGAACCCAAGGTTCGAACGCCATGTGCGCCGACCGATTGGTAAGGCTGTGTTGAAGTGTGGTGTTCGTTTTGTCCGTCCTCTGGAATGAGGGACGGAATGGTCAGACGCGATGCTTGTCGCGCTTTGTCCAAGACAGAAGAACGAGAGGTTTGCATCGCGGAAAACCGCGTTGCAGCGTTCTTCATGCGTAGTTGGAATCCTTATTATTTTTTGATCGCGAAAAGGTTGTTCGCAAAATTCTGTTTGTCTGAGGCATTCTTTGCCTCAACTGCGTCGAGCATTTGCCCGAACCGACCGAGCCCTTGCGCTTCATTGCGGCCCATTGAGCCGCCTGTGCCACCACCGATATTGCCAGTCAGGGGTGGCGTGATAGGTGATGGTCTAGCGGGTTTTCGATAGCCGTCTCTGCGTAAAGTCAGCGATCTAACGCCACCACTTCGCGCTCTGAGAATGGGATCAAGGCCATCGAGATAGGGGTTGCGGAGAATGGCTGGGTCTTTTGCAGCGACTGGGGCTGCGATTTTTGGCTTTTCGCCGATGCACATTTCATTCTCCTTTTTTGCGTTTTTCAAACTCCGCTCGGATCATCAGAACGAGCGATCTTCGACCGGCTTCGAACATGATCTGCTCTGGGGTTTGAGTGGGGTGGGGGCGAGGTTCGGGACAAACCCGCTCTAGCCAATCGACCAACTCATGCGTCGAGAGCGGGATTTTATCTCGGGTGTCGCGGGCCGTGGGTTGGTGTCTATTGGTCATCGATCACCTCGATCTGGAAGTCAGAGAGGTCATCGAGATTTTCGAAACGAAAAAGGGCGATCTCGGTAATGTCGGGTTCAACGACAATCATCGTAGTGAAGTCGTGAGCGATGCCCTGTTGATCTAGCCAAGCTTGAGCCATCTCGATTTTTTCGCGGGTCTGAACCGAGCGAATGAGCGGATTGATATTGAAGTCAAAGATCATCATCGGCGGGTGATCTCATTACGGGCGTAATCCTTGATCGCGGCGACGTGCACAGTATGCGGGGCATCCGCGTGTTCCATCATTCTGAGGGACCGCGTTACTTCTTCATACGGATCAAGGCCGACTGCTTGGGCCATCGCGACACACGCTAGGAATCCAGCGCTGATTTGATCGGCTGGGTTCACGCCATCCAATCGGGCGAGGACTGCGAAAGCGGGCTCTCGGAGCGTACTAACAACGCTGCGATTGCGGACTGCTCCATGTGTAAGTTGTTCTGGATAATACATATTTTCCTTATTCAATAGGTGATGTACGGGCGATCACGAGAAGAGGTATTCCGACTCGAGAACCCTAGTGATGTCGAACGATCCTCTCATGGGTGGAGGGGGGATCAGGTCGGCATATTCGGTGGGTAGTTGTGCGCGGATTTCGTCAGCAAAAACCGCGAGCCAATCTTCGCGATATAGCTCTGCGAAGGTCTCTCTGAGGATGCTGCGTAGCTCATAGATATGAGAGGCATGCGTGGCGAAGCTGTCATGGACAACGCCCAGCGATCTGATGTTTCGGTCATGAGCGCGGTTCGCAACGCTCATTAAATGCGATGCGTCCATCGAGTGGATGAAGTTTGGCGAGATGGCGTTTTGCTGACGACGACTGTCGAGCGAACGGGTCTCTCTGCGGACCTGTAGGCGGATCGTGCGCCCAGCGTGAACGACGCTCACGAGACCGGCTTTGCGAGACTTGTAATCCTGCAAAATCGGGAGGCCGCACGGTGTGTTCCAACGCAACGGGATACCGGCGAGGGTGGTGATGCGGGCGACCTGTCGAAGCCATTGCATGGCATCGGTCGCTGCGACTACGGTATCTGAGAGTGCGGTCCAGATATGCCCGCCCATCCAGATCGACGCGGCGTAGTTGTCCTGACCGCCGAGGTACTTCTGACCGGACCTATCGAGCTCTCTGAGGGTCTCGTTGACCATTTCGTGGAAGCCATATCGGGTGGCCGAATAGACGTAGGTCATCACTGGACGCTTGGTGATCTTGCGGGTGATCTTGTCCTGCCAAACTGATGCGAATGGGTCATTGGTCGAAGCGATCTGACGACGCACCACTGCGGCGACTTCTTCATAGACATCGGCAGGTTTCGATGACGGTTCTAGATTGACGGCTGCTGCGCCTACTGGATCGAGAAGCAGTGCAGAGAAGTGTTGAAGGCCTGAGTTTGAACCATCGAGGGCAACCGGCAGATGGGTTATGTGATTGGGACCATCCCTCATGTATCCGGCCCATTCGACACATGCCGACAAGGCCATGAATGGCTTGTCGGCCTGCGCCCAGAAGCGTTGTCCGTCCAAGGGATCACAGGCGCTATCAATGATCAGGTCGGTATGCTGGAAGACCCATTCGACGCGCTCTTCAAATGAGATTTTATCGACGCCAAATTGGTTTGCGAGATGGACCGCGAGCCAACGTGCGCCCGCATCGGTGATGGGATGACCTTGAGCGAACTCGAGTAGAGCTCTTGAGAGATCGTCACCTTGTGGAGAGGGGCCAGATGCAGGGATGGGATAGACTCGGCCTCTGAAATCAACCGAATGCGGGAAGTAGATTTCGGACTCGGCGGCGAACTTTTCAGCGATCCAAATCTGCTGAGAGACCGCCAGACGGCGGCTTAGGCTTTTGCCATTTGAGTCATGGATAAAAGCTGCCTCTCTCTTCCATTGTGAACGAGCGATTTCGTTGTGGTCGAAGTCGTGCGGACGATCTGGAAGTGGGAGGGGTTCGCGGTGTGGGAGTCCACCAAGCTCACCGTTGCTGTCCCAGAGCTCTCTCGCGACGTTCAAAACGGTCTGATTGATGCGCCACGCGGTATCTTGAACCGCATTCACAGCGTCCATAACCGTCGAGAGATCGTAATGATCGAGGTCGCGGTGGTACGATGGGTTGGCCTGCTTGATCAGGCGATTGTTCACCTGTCGCGTGACGTACCCACCACGATTGGCGGTGGTCCAACGGCGCGGCCTGACCAGCATTGGAAGGTTCAGCGGTGCTAGGATTTCGCAACGTGCGTGTTGGCGCTCGAGCCAGTCGATTACCTCGGTGGTTGGACGAATGAACTTGGCGTTGCGACCGTTGGAATGGATTTCAAACAGGCCGGTTTGATCGCAAAGAATATCGATCAGTTTCATGCCGGTTCGGATTCTCAGGCCGAGCTCAATCACGAGGTCCACGCATTCGTCTGCGAATATTTTCTGGATAGCGCGGCGTTTTTTAGAAGAGCGGACATTGCCACGCTGACTGGCGATCAGTGCATCGGTCGCTCTCGCATGAACCTTGCGAAGCCGTGCCATTTGAATGTGTTCGATGATCGCATCTGCGACTGCGATTGCTGTCGCGGTTAGCTTCTTCTGCTCGACTGTTGCGTTCAAAACCACGCGGGCAGTCAGGAGGGCGGCTTCTTCCGCATCCACCATCTCTAAGAGATATGCGGCCTCGGGAATCCTTGCGCCGCCACCACTTCCAACGCGGTCTGTGAACTCTCGAATGGCATCGGCGCATGGCTCAATTGTTAGCCTGATGAGCTCGCGAGCGGCGATAGAGTCGGCTTCACTGTCGCGGCTTGAAGCCTGTGCCGACCACGGCATTGCGCGGTCTGCGCGATACCTTTCGATTCCCAATTGTCGTGATTGTTCTTCGAGCGCGATTTGGCGCTCAACTCTCTGTCGAAATGTCTCTTGTCCCATCCAGTATTTAGCAGGATGGGCGAGAAGTTATGACGGGTGTTAAGGCGTTGCAGTTGTGCGGTTAAGCTGTAGATTTGCAATCAAGTATCAATAAGGTGGGCTGCATGACTGAAGAACAAGACGTACTAGGAATGACCGCTGACATCGTGTCGGCCTACGTCAGTAATAATAATATCGCGGCTGACGCAGTGGCTGGTCTCATCCAGTCGGTTCATGCCTCGCTTAGCCAAATCGATCAGCCGATGGTCGAGGAATTGGTCGAGCAAAAAGAACCCGCTGTTCCGCTGCGCAAGTCGATCACACCGGACTTCCTGATTTGTCTGGAAGACGGTCGCAAGTTCAAGTCGCTGAAGCGCCACCTGCGTACCAAATATAATATGAGCCCCGAAGAATACCGCGAGAAGTGGGGTCTGGCCAAAGACTATCCCATGGTTGCGCCGAACTATGCCAAGGCCCGTTCCGATCTGGCCAAGCAAATGGGACTCGGTGTGGGCGGTCGTAAGCCAGCATCTGCAAAGCCGGTAGGTCGGCCAAGAAAGCCGACCGCCTGATGATTTGAAAAGGGGCTCCGGTCCCTTTTCTTTTGCCTATCTTGTTCTGCTTTTGTTCTCGTGCGATGACGCCTAATGAACTACGCACGGACTCCTCGCGAACTTGGCCGACAAGGCGGTAAGATCAAAGTTATCTGCTGTGCAAACCGCTGCACACATGAGGCCATCGTCAGTCCGCTCGAGTTGGTTCAAATGGGCTATGGCGACCACGCGCTAGATGCGATCTTCCGCCATTTCAAATGCCGCATGTGTGGGACTGGCAAGCCCACAATCCAAGTCGATTTGTGGATTGGTAAATGAAATCAATAGCATAATGAGTTGCTAAAAACTAAAAGCCTTGGACAGGGCTTTGAACAGGTTGTTCATAAGCCAATACCCTAATTAGGAAATATCCTAAGTAAAGTGAAATATCGGTAATCGGTCATCTCGCTTCGTCATCCTCCGGCGCTCGTAAGAGCGCCGGAGGATGACGGCGAAGGCTGGCGATTACCGACCCAACGTCCTATGCGGACCTCATAGGTTGTGAGGAAACGCCCATGCAGATTTCAGATCAGATTGTTCTCGTCACCGGCGGTGCGCGTGGGGTGGGTGCGGCAACCGTCCGCGCCTTTGCCAACGAAGGCGCCCGCGTGGTCATCAACTGGCGCAACAGCGCCGATGCGGCACAGTCTCTGGCAGAGGAACTGGGTAACCGCGTCATTGCCCTTCAGGCAGATGTGACCGATCGCGCCAGCGTCGAGGCCATGCTTTCAGCGGCGAACAGCCATTTTGGTGCGCCCGTCACCACGGTGGTCAACAACGCGCTGGACTACAGCTTTAACGGCGATGCCCGCTCCCAGATGGAGACCATCGGCTGGGACGAGTTCGCCAGCCAGTTCGATACCGTCATCAAGGGCGCGCTGAACGTCATCCAAGCCGCGACCCCCGCCATGAAGGCGCAGGGCTTTGGCCGTGTCATCAATATCGGCACCAACCTCGTGCAAAACCCTGTCGTGCCGTACCACGACTATACGGCGGCCAAGGCGGCCTTGATGAGCCTGACCCGCACAGCCGCAGGCGACCTTGGCCCGCTGGGCATTACGGTGAACATGGTGTCCGGCGGTCTGCTGCGCACGACCGATGCCAGTGCCGCCACCCCCGATGCCGTATTCGACCTGATCGCGGGCATGACTCCGCTTCGCAGCGTGACGACCCCGCAAGAGTTCGCCGACGCCATCCTGTTCTTCGCCTCGCCGTGGAGCCGCGCCGTCACCGGCCAGAACCTCGTCGTTGATGGCGGTCTGGTGCGCGACTGATCGGGTTTTCGGGAACGGCCTGTGCGCGGCTTCGTTCTTCTGTAACAGCAACAGGAGACAGTCAGATGATCAAATGGGCTTTGATATTCGCGGTAATCGCCATTGTGGCAGGCATATTGGGCTTTGGCGGGATTGCCGGAGCGGCCGCAGGCATTGCCAAGTTTCTGGCCATTCTGGCGCTGATCGTCTTCCTGATTTTTCTGGTCCTCGGCTTTACCGTGGCCAAGAAGATCGTCGATTAAATAAAAAAGCCCCGACCGAATGGTCGGGGCTTTTTCTATTCGCTCACAGGCGGACTACAGCACGCCCATGATGCGGCGTTTCTGGGATTCGTATTCGTCCGACGAGATGGCACCGCTGTCGCGAAGGGCCGCGTAGCGGGCCAGTTCGTCCACCGCCGACATTTTGGGCGCAGAGTTTGCCGACAACTGGTTGATGAGCTGGTTGTTCTGCTGGGCGGCCATGCCCGGGATCAGGAAAATATCCACCAGCAGCCAGACACCCAGCGGGATCAGGAACAACAGGCCCAGACCCAAGGCCCAGACCGTCATCCATCCCACAATGAACAGAACCAGCATCCCGACGGCAGAGCCGGTGCGGCCCAGATAGAAACGGTGCGCGCCCACACTGCCCAGGAAGAACCACAGCACATAGGCCAGCCCTGTAGACTTCTTGTTGTTCTGGAAAGCCATCATGGCTTGCGTGTCATGACTTAGATTGGACATCGGTGATGCCGTCCCCTTGAAACCCATTGGTTGTGCAGGGAATATCACTCTCACCTAAAGCTTAGCATTATGTTTGCGGCACGGTTTTAGAACGCTAAAGACGTAGCCACAGGAATGCTCGGGAGGGCGTGGATGAAAAGACTGATTATCCAGATCGTCGCCATCGGTCTGGCGGTGGCAGTGGTCTATTTCATTCGCCAGCTTTTCGGGGACTGGGATTATACCAAGCGCGTCGAGAACCTGACCTTTATGCTAAAGGCCGGTTTCGCGGTGGTGGTTGGCGTAGCGGGCCTGTTTGTGGGCCTGTTCATGTATTACCGCGACAGCAAGGCCAAACAGAAAGCCGCTAGAGATGCGACGCCCGACCAGCTCTAGATCGAGAAGCTGACGCCGCAGCCACAGCTGGACGAGGCATTGGGGTTCTTGATGACGAACTGCGCACCGGCCAGTTCGTCGACAAAGTCGATGACCGAGTCCTTCAGGAACGGCACCGATACCGCGTCCACCAGTGCGGTCTGACCTTCCAGCTCGATCTTCAGATCGTCTGCTTCGGCGCTTTCGACCAGATCCATCAGATACTGGAACCCCGAACAGCCACCGCCCTCGACGGCGACGCGCAGCATCAGCGCCTTGCCCTCGGCCTGCGACAGGGCCGCCAGACGACGGGCCGCGCTTGGCGACAGGGTGATACCTTCGGGGGTGCGGGCAGAGATCGAAAAGGTCACTTGTGGATTATTCTGTGGATTGGACGGGTCTTACAGGCTTCTATATGTGGTGCCTTGGGCCATTAAGATAGGCCTGTAGTCTTCAAAGATGATGTCGTGATCCAGAACGAACGCGCTTCTTACGCCGAAAAACACGAAAACAGCCTTGGCCGCCGGATCCCCGAGCCGCCCAGCCGTACCCGTACCCCCTTTGCGCGTGACCGTGACCGCATTATCCACGCCACCGCCTTTCGCCGTCTGAAAGAAAAGACGCAGGTCTTTGTGGCGCATGAAGGCGATACCTATCGCACGCGCCTGACCCATTCGCTGGAAGTCGCCCAGATTGCGCGATCGCTGGCCCATGCGCTTCGTCTTGATGACGATCTGGCCGAGACGATTGCTCTGGCCCACGACCTTGGCCACCCGCCTTTTTCGCATGCGGGCGAGGACGAGTTGTCCGAGCTGATGGCCGACTATGGCGGCTTTGACCACAACGTCCAAAGCTTCCGCGTCGTGACCGAGCTTGAGCTGCGCTATCCGGCGTTTGCGGGTCTGAACCTGTCGTGGGAAACGGTCGAGGGCGTGGTCAAGCATAACGGCCCCGTCCTGCATCACCTTGATGAACCGGCATGGGCCAAGGTCGCCGAATACCACACTGGCGGGGCCATGAACTGGGACCTGCGCCTTGGTACCTTTGCCTCGCTGGAAGCCCAGTGCGCGGCCATTGCCGATGACATTGCCTATAACAACCATGACGTGGATGACGGGGTTCAGGCGGGTTTGTTCACGCTGAACGACCTGATGGACATTCCGCTGATCGGTCCGGCCATTGCGGCGGCGCGTGCAGACTGGCCGCATGTGGATGACCGTATGCTGCGCCTCGAGGCCGTGCGCCGCATGATCGGGGTCATGGTCGATGATGTTCTGGCCGAGACCGAACACCGTCTGAAATCGCACCGCATCGAAACCCCCGAGGATGTGCGTCTCGCCCCCGAGACCCTGGTCCAGTTTTCCGCCGGTATGATGCAGGAGCTGTCGGTCCTGCGCCGCTTCCTGTTCGAGCGCATGTATCGCCACTACCGCGTCAACCGCACCCGCAGTCAGGCAAGGCGTGTTCTGGCGCAGCTGTTCAATCTGGCCATGGCCGAGCCGGAGGTTCTGCCGCCCGAGTGGCAAAAGGCGGCGATGACCCCCGATCGTACCGCCCGCGCCCGCGCCGTTTGCGATTATATCGCCGGTATGACCGACAGATATGCCATCGAAGTGCACAGAAAGCTGTTCAGTCTCGACCTCGCCCTCGATCTATGATTCGAAAGAGGCGGGGCGGGACGATAAAATGACTGTGGCCCCGTACCGATTCGCGGGGTTGTACCCGAGCTAAAGGCGCGACCATGTCCTATGACGACGACAACCGGGGCTATCCCCAAAACGGCCAGCAGAATGGTCGCGATCAGGGCCGTGATCGCGGTGCCTATACGCCGCCGACCGGCGATGACGACCTGCCGTTCAACCGCAGCGGCTATGACCCGCGCCGTGCGCCGCAATCCAAATCGCCGCCGCTGACCCTGATTATCAGCGCGGTTGTGCTGTTGCTGCTGGTGGTGGCGGTGGCGCTGTTCTACCGCTCGGGCCTGCGTTCCTCGACCGATGCCCCGCCTGCCGTGGGCACGCCGGTTGAAACCATGAAGGTGGAATCGCCGCTGGACGCCCAGCCGGTTGATCCCGAAGAAGGTATCCGCGTCTATCGCGATACGGCCGCTCCCGAAGGTGTCACCCCGACCCTGACCCCTGGCCCCGAAGAAGTTCTGCCGCGTCCGGCCCCGTCGCTGGAAGCACCGGCACCGGTTTCGGCAACCCCGCCGCCTGCGCCTAAGGCCGCACCTGTGACCACCGCTCCGGCTCCGGTTAAGACGGCTCCGGTCATGACCGCACCGGCGGCACCCAAGGCTGCAGCGCCTGCGGCTCCGGCACCCGCCGCAGCCTCCGGCTCGTCGCGCGTCCAGATCGGCGCCTTCTCCTCGCGTGCCATTGCTGACCAGCAATATGCCACCGTCGCCGGTCGTCACGGCCAGTATGCGTCGGGTGCAACCAAGGGCGTCGAGGCTGTGACCCTGCCGAACGGCAACACGGTTTACCGCACCACCTTCAACGGCCTGAGCCGTGAACGGGCCAATGCCTTCTGCGCGGCGATCAAGTCGTCGGGCGGCGACTGCCTCGTTCGCTAAGACAGGATCTGGACCGTGGTTTCTGCCGTCATCTTCGGCTGTGCGGGTTATCGGCTTTCGGCGGAGGAGAAATCCTTCTTCGCCGAGGCCAATCCGTGGGGCTTTATTCTTTTCCGACGTAATGTCGAAAGCCCCGATCAGGTAAAGGCTCTGGTTCAGGAACTGCGCGCTTCAGTCGGCCGTGATGACGCGCCGGTCCTGATCGATCAGGAAGGCGGACGGGTACAGCGCCTCGGCCCGCCCTTCTGGCCCAAATACCCGCCAGGTGCCGCCTATCTTCAGGCTGCAAACGGCGATGTCGCCAAGGCGCGCGAACTGGTGCGCCTCGGTGCGCGTCTGATGGCGCATGATCTTCATGAACTGGGGATCAATGTGGACTGTGTGCCGGTGCTGGATGTGCCGGTGCCGGATGCCCACGACATTATCGGCGACCGCGCCTATGCCCGTGATCCGCAAACCGTCGCCCGTCTGGGCCGTGCCGCTGCCGAGGGTATGCTGGCGGGCGGTGTCCTGCCGATCATCAAACATATTCCGGGCCATGGCCGCGCCTTTTCGGACAGCCACCATGACCTGCCGGTGGTGGAAACGCCGCTGGCCGAGCTGGACGCATGGGACTTTGTGCCCTTCCGCGCCAACTCGGACATGCCGATGGCCATGACCGCCCACGTCGTCTTTACGGCTGTGGACGACAAGGAACCTGCCACCACCTCAAAGGCCGGTATCCGCCTGATGCGTGATCATCTGGGCTTTGGCGGTCTGATTATGTGTGACGACCTGTCGATGAATGCCCTGCAAGGCACTCTGGCCCAGCGGGCACAGCGTTCCATTGCGGCGGGCTGTGACATGCTGCTGCATTGTAATGGCAAGCTGGACGAAATGGCCGCGATCAGGAAGGTCACGCCGTCTCTGAAAGGCGATGCCAAGGTCCGGGCCGACGCCGCCCTTGCCCGTATCGTGCGACTGCCCGAACCGCTGGATGTGGACGCCGAACGCGCCCGCTTCTTTGCGGCGATGGATGGACGCTTCGAGGCCGCGCGCGGCCCCGATGTCGGTGAAGCCCAAGCGCCGATCCTGGCATAATTAAGAGAAAGGGCAGGGGGAAATGACCGACGCCTTCCAGCCCAATCTCGACTTCACCGCGGTCCATCAGGCCGAGGCGAAGGAAACCTTTGTGGTCGATCTCGAAGGCTATGAAGGCCCGCTGCACGTCCTGTTGGAACTGGCGCGCGGGCAAAAGGTCGACCTTCTAAAACTGTCCATCACCCGCTTGGCCGAGCAGTATCTGCTGTTCGTTCACGAAGCGCGTCGCCGCAACTTCTCGCTGGCCGCCGACTATCTGGTGATGGCCTCGTGGCTGGCCTATCTGAAATCGCGCCTGCTGATCCCGCGCAACGAGAAGGACAAGGGCGAAGAACTGCCCGCCGAGCAGATGGCCGCGGCACTGGCCTTTCGCCTGCAAAAGCTGGAAGCCATGCGCACCGCTGTTGGCCATCTGACCAAGCGCCCGCAACTGGGCCGCGATGTCTTTATGCGCGGCGATCCCGAACAGACGGTCATCATCCCGTCCGATCAGGTGGATGCCAGTCTGTACGAACTGATGGGTGCCTATGTGCATCAGCGCGTGAAGCAGGAACGCCGCAACTATAATCCGGGCCAGCGCGTCGAAGCCTTCCAGCTGGAAGCCGCCCGCGACTGGCTGCGCGAGATCATGCCGCGCCTTGCCGAATGGACCCCGCTGGAACGGGTGGCCCCGCAACGCCCCGATGACCATGAAGGCCCGACACAGGCCAGCTATACAGCCTCGACCCTGTCGGCCTCGCTGGAACTGGTGAAAGAAGGCGGCATGGACATCCGGCAAGAAAAGCCGTTTGACGAAATCTGGTTGAAGCGCCGTGGACCCGGTGAGCCTTTGGAACTGCTGCCGTGAGCCTCGACTTTACGCCTGACCATGAAGAAATAGAACGTCGCATCGAGGCGTTACTTTTTGCCGCAGCTGCGCCGCTGTCGCGCGAGGAGCTGGCACGACGCCTGCCCGAAGGGGCCGATGTGTCGGGCGCCCTGACCGCGCTTCAGCAACGCTATGCCGGTCGCGGCGTGGAGTTGGACAGTGTGGCGGGCCGCTATCGTTTCCGCACCGCCGAGGACCTTGGCTTCCTGATGACCGAAGAGCGCGAGGAGCCGCGCCGCCTGTCCAAGGCAGCGTTGGAAACGCTTGCCATCATCGCCTATCACCAGCCCTGCACCCGTGCCGAGGTCGAGAGCGTGCGCGGCGTTTCCTTGTCCAAAGGCACGCTGGATGTACTGCTGGAGATGGGGTTTGTGCGTCTGCGTGGGCGTCGACGCACCCCCGGGCGACCTGTCACCTATGGTACGACCGACCGATTCCTCGAACATTTCGGCCTTGCCGGTCTTTATGATCTGCCGGGTGTGCAGGAAATGAAGGCGGCGGGCCTGCTGGACCTGTCCATGCCGGTCGGATTCGAAGTGCCCGATCCGTCGCGCCTGTCCGATGAAGACGGCGAAGATTTGCTGTCCGGTATCGATCCGGAGGCGCCCGAATTTGCCCAGGATTTCGTCAGCGAAGACAGCGAGTCGTAGGCGAAAGGGCGGCGGAACGTTGCACCCAATAAGAAACCGCTGAAAATCATGCACTTAAGTCGCGACTTGTTCGCCTTGACCTGAAGCCCCTGCATCTGTAGGTTCCGCGCGAAATTCAGACCCCTGCCGAACTTGTTTGGCTCTGAGCGAATTGGCCATGTCCTCACCTACGGAATCGCGCGAAGAGGCGATCGCACGCCTCACCAAAAGCGCTTCTGCACTTGAGGCACGTACGCGCACCGAAGTTGTCGCGTCGGCCGAGGCTCAGAAGGTCGTCAGTCAGGCTTGGCGCATCGTTGCCGAACTGATCGGCGGCGTATTTATAGGTCTGGGTATCGGGGCAGGTATCGACTGGATGTTCGATACCCGTCCTGCAGGCATAGTGGGCGGTGTCCTTTTGGGCTTCGCTCTGTCCATTTTTATGGCCCGTCGTACAGCCAACCGGCTGATGGCAGAGGCCAAGGCACTCGGTGAAGTCCCTGCGGGCGAGCCGGTTGTCGAGCTAAACGAAGACGAGGAACGATAGGCTCCATGGCCGGTCCGATTGAACAATTTGAGGTCAAGCCGCTCGTAGAGTTCGGCACGGTCAATGTTCCCGTTTTGGGCGAGCAAGTGATCGCCATCACCAATTCGCACGTCGCTATGACACTTGCGTTTGCTGCCGTGGTGGGCTTCCTGACGCTGGCTACCAGCAAGAATTCCGTCGTTCCGGGCCGTATGCAGGCTGCGGGCGAAACCATGTTCGGCATGGTTGACGGTCTGACCTCGTCGATCATCGGTCACGAGGGCAAGAAATACTTCCCGTTCGCCTTCACCATGTTCATGCTGGTTCTGTCGATGAACCTGCTGGGCATGTTCCTGACCTTCACGGCGACCTCGCAACTGGCTGTCACCATGACGCTGGGCCTGATCTCCTTCCTGACCGTTGTCGTTGTCGGCTTCGTCAAGAACGGTCTGGGCTTCTTCAAGCTGTTCTGGCCTGTGGGCGCGCCGCTGCTGCTGCGTCCGGTCGTCGGCCTGATCGAGTTTGTTTCGTTCCTGCTGCGTCCGGCCACTCTGGCGCTTCGTCTGTTCGGTAACATGCTGGGCGGCCACGTCGCCCTGAAGATCTTTGCTCAGTTTGTTGTACAACTGGGTGCCGTGGCTATCGCCACCGGCGGTATTGCCTACGCCTTCTTCGGCGTTGCAGCCCTGTCGCTGGGTATGACGGTTGCGATGACCGCACTAGAGTTTCTGGTGGCCTTCCTTCAGGCCTTCGTTTTCACTGTTCTGACCTGCATCTACCTCAATGATGTGGTCAACCTGGGTGACGGCCACTAAGGCCTGAAACCAGTTCGCTTAAACCCTACCTTCTAACGCTCTCTCGATTTAGGAACATCATTATGGAAGCTGAAGCCGCAAAGTACATCGGCGCTGGTCTGGCCACCCTCGGCATGATCGGTTCGGCCCTGGCCGTTGGTAACATCTTCGGTAACTTCCTGGCTGGCGCTCTGCGCAACCCGGCTGCTGCTGCCTCGCAAGTCGGCAACCTGTTCGTTGGCGCTGCTCTGGCAGAAGCCCTGGGCATCCTGGCCTTCGTGCTGGGCGTCCTGATGATCTTCGGCTAAATCTAGCCTTACGAAGACCACACAGTATCGACGGCGCGTAGGTTCGCCCTACGCGCCGTTGTCCTGATCTATAGACAGACGGACCATGGCCGCAGAACCCACACTCGAAGCACCGATCGGCGACGTAGCCGCCGAGACCCATGCCTCCACCGAGCACGCCTCGGGCGGCCTGCCCCAGTTCGAATTGCAACACTGGGTTGGCCAGATCGGCTATCTGCTGATCCTGTTCGCCATCACCTATGTGCTGATTGCCAAGGTGTTCGCGCCGCGTATGCGCCGCGTCATCGACGAACGTACCGCAACCATCGACGGTGCTATTGCCACCGCCCGTTCGGTTCAAATCGAAGCTGAAGCCCAGGCTGAAGCTGCTCGCGCCGAGGTCGACAAGGCCCGCGCCGACGCCCGCGCCACCGCAACTGCTGCGAAGGCTCGCGTCACCGAAGAATTCAACGCCCGTCTGGCTGCCGACGAAGCTGTCGTCGGTGCCCGCATCGCCGAGGCCGAAGCCAAGATTGCTGCGACCCGCGATGCTGCCATGGGTAACGTCACCACCATCGCTACGGACGCGACCAGCGCTATGGTCGAACGTCTGACCGGCAAGGCTCCGACCGCTGCCGAGCTGAACGCGACCATCAAGGGAGCTGCCTGATATGCCCGCCTTTCTGACTGGCCATTTCTGGGACATCTCCAACCCTGAATTCTGGGTTGCCATTGGCCTTGTGATCTTCTTCGCCATCGTTGTGATGGCTGGCGTTCCGAAGCTGGTTGCTGCCGGTCTTGATGCCAAGGCTGCCAAGATCCAGTCCGACCTCGACGAAGCCGCCCGTCTGCGCACCGAAGCCGAAGCCATGCTGGCCCAGATCCGCAAGGAAAAGGCCGAGGCCGAAGCCCAAGCTGCCGAACTGCTGGCCACCGCCGAAGCCGAGGCCAAGCGCCTCGAAGCCGAAGCCAAGGTCCGTATCGAGGAATCGACCGCTCGCCGCGAAGCTCTGGCCGAGCGCCGTATCGCTCAGGCCGAAGCCGAAGCCACCCGCGAAGTGAAGTCGGCGGCTGCTGACCTTGCTGCCAAGGCGGCTCAGGAAATCCTGTCGGCGCGCATCGCCGGTGCCAAGACCGATCCGGCGCTGGACGCTGCGATCAGCCAACTGGCCGGAAAGCTGAACTAAGTAAGTTGAACTAGGATTTAGACCGCAAGGTCTGAACGTCAAAAGGCCCCGCATTTTGCGGGGCCTTTTTTCGTAGTCGTAATCATTACGGACTATGCCGCGCCACGCCTAGTGGGCGGGGGCTGCACCGACCGGATGGACGTGATGTTTGTCACGTTGAAGCAGGCGATTGAAGGTCGCACCCAGCACAGCGCCATAGACAGCGTGGGTAGCCAGCATCCAGGCGATGATATCGAAACCGCCGGATGGCAGGATCCTCTGGCCGGGGACAATCATGATGACATAGATCATCAGAACCACCCATGCACCGACGGCAAAGGTGATCCCCTTGGCCATAGGCACCTTGGTGGGCAGGCGGTCATAGATCAGGCCAAAGGCCGTCCCCAGGATCACGATACCCATCAGGATGTGTAGCGCCCATCCCGCCGCGACATTGCCGGGCATGCCGAACATCTTGGCGACGATCAGCGGAAAAGCGGGGAACATCTTGAGTGCGAACATATTCACGGCCTCAAGGACCGAGACAACTGCAGTTGCAGCCACACCGGCAATCATGCCGTTTTTTACGCGTGACATCATTAGTATAGCGCCTCCCAACGCCAACACACCGAGACTACGCAAAACCAGAGTATGCCTTTTTCGAGCGAATGTCGAAAAACACTGTTCACTTTAGCGTGCGAGCCTTGGCCATAAGGCGCGGCAAGGCAATCTGCGGGGCAGGGAAGGGGCTGTTGGCCGGTCTTAGAAGTGGCGTTTACGGCTGCTGCGCAGGCCACGCGTGCGGTTACGCATGGCGCGACGATACATGCAGCGGATACGGCGGCGCATACGCGGCAGGGCGCGGTGACGCTTTGAGCGTACCACCAGTTTCTCGACGCGCAGGGCCTGTTGCCAGAACACAGGCGCGATCTCGGGGTTTTTACGCATCAGGCGACGGAACGGGTAAACCCATTTCGGCTTGGCCTTCTGTGCCTTGATGAACTGGCGCTTGGCCCAATACGAATGGCGCAGCACCAGGATCAGACCCAGCGTGATGACCGGAATACCGCCCGGACCCGGCAGGGGCGAGATGATGATCCCGATCAGGATAATGAACACACCCAGCGTCATCATGGCCAAACGGCGCATGCGGTTCTTCGACGCCGGACGGCGCGAAGGTTGCGGCAGGGAGGTCAGAACCAGAGACACGGGCGCAGCAGTCTTTTCGGGAGGGATCGGGAAACGTCTAAAGGCAAAATCGGGGAGAACTGTATCGAGTGGCGATACCATCCTAGATTGGTGGCCGAACGATGACTGCTAGGTGAACAAGGTGTCATGGACCCACAAAAGAAAACGCCGTGTCCCTAAAGACACGGCGTTCGCTTAAGCATCAGGGTTCAAACAGGCGTTAGGCCGCCTGATTGGAGCCTTCAGGCTTGACCCAGCGCAGCTTGGGCGAGCGGGCGGCCTTGGTCTCGTCCAGACGACGCAACGGCGCGTGGAACGGTGCACCCTTGAAGCGTTCGACGTCACCGTCCTTGGCCGCTTGCGCCAGCAGACGCATGGCGTGGATGAAGCGGTCCAACTCGGCCTTGGATTCCGTTTCGGTCGGCTCGATCAGCATCGCGCCATGCACCACCAGCGGGAAGTACATGGTCATCGGGTGGAAGCCCTCGTCGATCATCGCCTTGGCGAAATCGAGCGTGGTGATGTCCGTACCCTTGAGCCATTCGTCGTCGAACAGGGCTTCGTGCATGCACGGGCCGTCCGGGAAGGCGGGGCTCATCAGGTCCTCGAGGCGGGCCTTGATGTAGTTGGCGTTCAGCACGGCATCCTCGGCCACCTGACGCAGACCGTCAGAGCCGTGGGACATCATGTAGGACAGGGCGCGCACATACATGCCCATCTGCCCCTGGAAGGCGCACAGACGGCCAAAGGCCTGTTCGGCCTCGTCCTCTTCACGCTCGACCAGTTTGTAGCCGTCACCGGTGTTCACGACCCAAGGGGCGGGTGCGAACGGAGCCAGAGCTTCGGACAGCACCACCGGACCTGCGCCCGGAC
>NZ_JAVXCU010000019.1:0-8784 GCF_036659295.1 Brevundimonas sp.
GGGAAAGGGGGTGCGTCCGCTTCTGAGGCGGTTAGGCTAATTTTGCTGATAGGTTTGATGATGTTAGCTATATAAATCTATCGCTGATATTTAAGATTCGCTAACGTGTTCAGGTTGTGGTTACATACTGGCGTTGGGTAAGTTTCAAGGCCCAACGTGTGAAGCCCGACGGGTGTCACGAGCGCCCCCCGAACGACCCCGTGACTTTCCTGTCGGGCTCTTTTTTACGCTTCGTTTGCTGACGGAACGCTCGGTGAGATGGCCGTAGTTTCGTCTGAAAGTGTCTCACTCATGTGCTTGGAAGTGCGCATCATATAAGATGTCGAGGTTTGCGCAGTGATCCGCCGCAGTCATCCTTGCAACTGCTAGATTCCGCTATAATCCCAGTCTTGCGGGCGTATGTCCTTAGTCTGATAAAACTGACGGACAAGGTTCAGGTAATCTGTAAAATCTGTGCTGGATGCTGCCAAACGGTTGGCGCTATTCCAATCGATCGCGGTCCTCTCTTTAGCCGGGATAAGGATTTCACTTTCGCTTGGATTTTCGGGGTCGAGTCGGATCAACCCCACGCCATGTGTTCCAGAGAGAACTCGCAATTCGCTGAGTGTCTCGCTGCCTTGAACTTCAGCTGCGACGAGGTAAGGAAAATTCGCCCAAGATGAGTTGCTGACGGTTTGGAAAAAGCACTCTCGCACGTTGGAACGATTCAGAAGGAGCTTAACCTCAAAGGAATAAAGCTTGGTGCGTGTCTCGGAACTGGCCGAGACGCATTCGATCACTGCACGTTCCCAATTCGAGGTTAGGTCCTCGATGCCCACGAGGTCGGGGTAGAGCCACTTATTCCCATCAGGGCCATATTGCTTGCGAGATCGTTTCTCATCAATTCGCTTGGAGTAGATATTCAACTCATTGAATAGGAACTCAGAGAGTATGGGGTAGAGATCAGCCTCAAGAAGCTTGGTTGGCTGGTTGTCATAGCCTGCTAGCGGTGAGACTTTCTCGACAGCCTCGATCTCCGCGGTATCTGATTGTGTGGAATAGTAATACTTCCGAGGACGCTCTTCGGTTGTCTTGATATCTAGGCGGTTTTCAAGTCTCTTTCGTTGAGCGCCGATTTCAGCCACGATTTGCTGCAGCAATGCGTCATCATTATCGAGCGGGGTCTTTGATGCTTTACTGCGTAAGCGCTTATCTTCGCATGCATCTGGATATTGCTGCATGATGAGCATGGCTATTTCACGAGCAATGAACCGTTGTCCGGGGCGTTCTTTTAGGACTGTCGGGACGAACTTAGTGATGGAAAATTTTTCAACCAAAGCAAGTCCCATCCATGATGTGCGGAATAATCAAAAGAGCATATGAGGCGCGGCCCAATTCGATCAAGCGTCTTGGCATGCCTCGCTGGCTGAATAATCTAAGGTGAAACTTAGGAGTGTGTTTAAGCCGCAGAAGGGCAGGTCAGCTTGTAACCTTTCAAGTCGGCGGTAACGTTAAAAGCACACCCACAAGCAACCCACGACGAACCCTTGCCAAAGGCACGCTAGCCTTAGGCGAAGTTCATATGCTGTCTGGAAGGGTGGTGCCGCTTACGTGACTCGAACACGTGACCCCCGCATTACGAATGCGAGAAGGGGCAGGTTAGGGACCTGGCGGTTGGAAGTATCGGTTCAAGTGGCCTGTCAGTGTACATTGCGAAAAGTGCACTGAGCCGTTCGAACGCGCGTTGCAAAACCGTCTTCCGAAAATAAAGCAGTTTAGTGCGTTGTAAGCCGCATTTAGAGGCTAAAATAGTGTATTTAGCAGATAGAGCGCTCGGTGAGTATTCAGGTATGCTGAAGTTCGCAATTGAGCATTCAGTTTGTGCTTAAAAAGGACAATCGGAAGTTTTGATTTTGGTGGTACGAGAGTTTAACATTTTGGAGCGGGTCGCCGTTAGCTATTGCATTGTTTAGCTGCTGGTTCGAATTTTTGATGGCCTAAATGGGCGCGGGCTTTGATCAAGAACGAAGAGGGGTTCTCTGTTGCGCTGCCTTTTCGGTTTCTCGCTCCCATTGGCCTTACGTGGATCTAATTTTCACACCGAAGAGATTATTTTCGTAGAAACGCTCAGCGTTCCAAAGATTTCCGATCTTGTTATGATGTTTTTCGCCCAATCCGTGTGAGTGGCGGGCTCCATCATGGCTCCATTGATCGAAAAAACAGCGGGAGCCTTGATATCGAGTATTGCTCTTGCGGAGATAAGTTCTTCAGCACTTACTTTGTATAGGTCATGTATCAGGTCTACTTGGTTTGGATGTATGGCGGATTTTGTAAAGAGACCATGATCTATATCGAGCTCAACCTCTTCTTGAAGAAGGTCAAGGTCTGAGAAATTATCACAGACTGGAGCGCTCAGGAGAAACCCGTAGGGTGCGAAGGTTGTCACAAGGTTCGCTATGATGCTGCTCATCGGCCCGTCGTATATTGTACGGTGTTTTGAACGTCGCCCGCCGATCGTACGCAAAAGGTCGTTTCCACCGATCCGGACGAGCGCTACACGGTCCCTGATTAGCAACAACTTCGATCGCAACGCCCTCATGGCTTCGAAATCAAAAGCTTCGCGCGTTTCAATCGTTGGCATGATGCAATGCTGATCTGATTGAATTGCATCCAAATATTCGTCCAAGTTTTCTGCCGTGATCTTAGGCAGCACGAACCCTGTGATCTGGTCAGCCCCGTTCATACTTGCGATGACCTTCAGCATGGCCGCATGCCTGGGACGCACAAGAATGATTGGTCGCGCCTGAGCAGCTCCCTTCATGGCGGCGAGTTGCGCCGCAAGCAGGCGTAAATTCTCCAAGGCGGTCGGAACAGATATCTCGGAGACGGCATCCTCTAAGCAAAAGATCACGGATCGGAGACGGGGGTATTTCTCTCCATTGGCGATCTGGAGCAGGTCGGTTCGATCTGCGGGCACGTATAGAGTCGCGCCGAGGCTAACAGGTTGGATCAAGGCAGATTTCCTAATGGTCAAGACGAGTCAATCGCTTCCCGCATGGCTGATGATGGCCACGGCGCGATAGGCACTCGGACAGGGCAGAGAATTGATAGGGACGCGTCTTGTCGATGCTAGATGCACGAGGTGCCGCACATCGGGATGGCTCACATCGTCGATCAGCAGGCGTTCTGGAACCCGCCTCAGAACAGCCCGGGTCGCCTCCGCGATCCCCGGCTTGATGCGATTGATGTCGCGGATGTCGAATACATTCGCCAAAGTCGCCAGCAAAGCACCGCAATCGAGCCGCAGGCTAGTGGCAAGGACGGGAGACCAGAGTCCGTCCATTTGCGGGGGGGCTGTCGACAACTGAAGAGCGATCGTATCGACAAATGCTCTACTCACGTCAGAAGCTCGAAGATCGTCCAGAATGACGCAACCATGAAAATCATCCTTCTTGATTTGGTCGTTCAAGATGGATCGGCTTATCAGCCCGGAAACGATGCCGTTCAGTATGCCCGACGGGATTAAGTAATCTTCGCCGGTCGCGGCTAGGTCGGCTTGACCAGCAGGATCGGCTACCACGACAAGGAAGGGATCGACCCCTACGGCTTGGGCACCTTGCGACCCACGCAGTTCAGTCGCTATCGCGCCCTTGCCGGTCCAGCCATCGACGAAAACAACGTCCGATGGGTCGTGCCTTTCCAGAATGTGGCGCATGGCGTTCAGATCTAGACCACGGTCGCGAATAATGCTGATGGAATAGTGATCGACCGGGATCCCACGCTGCCGTAGAGCCAATGTCAGGAGGACGCCAATCGGCGTTCCCGCACGGGCCAGCGATGTTAGGGCCATGCCGCGAGGGCCGATTGGTCGCTCTGATAATGCGTCTGCCAAGTTATTGATATGCTGTGCAAATCGCAATCCATTATCGCGCAGAGCATCGGCATAGATGGCCATGTACTCACGGTCGGGTGCGCTTTCCGAGGAGATCATCTCGGAATAGTGGCGGGAGCCGCTTTGGATCAGCCGCTCTTTTTCCCTAACGTTAACTGCGTCCAGGGTGATGACCTTCAATAGGAAGGACACATCGCCGGTTCGATAGCTGCCTGGTCCTGGCGTGCCTTTTGGAGCTGTCATAGATCGCTGGCCTGGAATAGCCGAGTGGCGAGTTGGGAGTGCGTCGGCGTCATGGCGAAATCGCAGAGGCGCATAAAACCGGCGTCGGTGAAGCTGTCGCCGATTCCGATCACAGGCAGGCTGGGGTGTTCCGCCTTTAGTTTTGGCAACAACCATTCGACGGCAAGAGCCTTGCCTAACCCAGGTGGCATGATGGCGACGTTATTGCCGTTCACGTGGGCGGACCAGCCCGGCGCGAGGCTGGCGATGGGTCTGGCGCAGACAGCATGCAGTTCAGGGTCGTTGCCGTCGGGCAATTCATGCTTGACGACGACATAGAGCGGCAAGCCCGCCTCGTCGACTATACGGGCCCGAACGCCCATCCCTAGCCGCATGCTCTCTGAGCGAACGTGCTTCAAAACCTCTTCCAGCGCCGATTCAACGACCCGCTCGCTCATGATGGCGCGCCAGTCCGCAGAGAGCCGTCGTTCGGGCGGCGGGGAATTGGGATGATGATCGACGATCCCGCCTCCGTGGGCGACGACGGCGAGATCGAAATCCATCCTGGTACGTGATAGCGCGTCGCCGCTGCGCGCTGTTACGACAACGAGGCGTGTAGATTCCTGTAGCCAGTCAATAAGCGCTACCTGGGACGGCGTTGCGAAGCTGATAGCCTCTCCGGCAGCGGTCCAGCCATAAGGGGTTAGGTCTGAAGCATGCACCGCATCTGGGCATTTGCGCGCCGTCTGGAACAGGGTGTCGTCGAGGTCGACTAGGACAATTGCCGCGACCATCAGTTTACTCCGAAAAACAAGCATTCCGCGTCAAGCGCGTCGACTAGCGCTGGGTCGATCGAACCGGACGGGGTCTCATGACAGATGATCACTCGCCTGCCTTCTTCTCGGTGGGCGTTGTAGAGATAATTGGGCACGCCGGTTCCGTAATTGTCTTCGAAGGTAAGGGCGCTTCCTATCGCGCCGCCCACGCGAACCGGGCTGCGACTCGTCGCCTGCATCATCACATCATGCCCAGCTAGTTCCAATGCATGAGCCAGGAGAAAGGGGGGCCATGTGAACTCTCCAGTGCCAATGATTAGAAAGCGGTCGGCTTGGTCCCGGATGAGATCAGCCGCCAGCTTGTCTATCCCTTGCGGACGAGCCTGAACCCCGAGCCGCCCGAAGTTGACGTGTGACGGCATCAGCCCCAGAGCCGTGACGGGCAATGTGGTCGGTGCTACAGACTGGGGTTCTCCATTGGGGCACCATGCGATTGCGCCCTCGAGCAGGCTGACGGCCTCTGCAGGCGACGGCATTGCGGCGGCATAGTCAGCGGCGTTCGACCAATCGGCCAAGGTTGCAGTGCAAATTCGTTCCAGGTTTGGAAGATGAGGTCCAATCGCCTGGGCAAGATTGATTAAAGTCACGCCCGTCGACACCTCGTCATCGATTAGGACCAATGAACGCGCATCCTGCATCATTCGGAGGTGAGCCTCGCATTCAGGCGCGTAAATTAGGTGCATCGCTGCGTGGCTGTGGGGTTCCGTGAACGTGGCCATCACCTTCGCGTCGATCCTCTGACGAGTGGTGTGGAGGAACAGAGTGTCCTTGCGTCCTGTAAAACGGCCAAAGGTGTCATGAACTGACTGTCCCAAACAGACGGCCGTCTCCGCCAGGCCAATGAAGACGACCGGGCCGGGAAGATCCGCAGCCTGCATCAGTATTCTCGACGTCAATGCCTCTACAGCCGCCTGCATTTGGAGTGGGCGTGCTGGCATATGGCGACCGAGTACTTTCGAGACGATCAGAAAACCCCGCTTCGCATTGTTGCGGGCAGCAAAATCGCAGAGATGGTCGAGCTGGAGGGCGGCATTGAACACCTCGATCTCGACCGTCCCGCCAGAGAGTATAATGGCGCGCTTGGTTGTCATTTCGGAAAAGCCTGAATGGCGTTAGTCATGGCCGACCATTCCGTGAAAGGTGTTTGATACGGGGACTGGCCGGAACCGTCCGCCTGCCGTCATGTTTCGTGAGAGGTCGAAGCGCGCTAGCGCCGCTTTAGGATCGATCGCAGGCAGATTGCCAAAATCGAGTTGGTCCCATTGGTCACGACGGATGTTGACGGCTAAAATCCACACGTCTTCTATTCGGCCTGTGGCATTCGATACCTCCTGCCGATAGGCACCGATACGCACTTCTTCGATCGACCCTTCAGCAGCGAACGCCTCTCCGGCCGCGCGGAAGATTAGGCTATGCACATGATCGGCATAAAGGCGGACGGTGGCGGAGGCGCTGAGCGGCTTGCAGATTATGTTTAGTTCGCGAATGGCGAGGTTGTACCAAGTGGCGGGCATGTCTTCCAACTCGGGAAGGTCGACGGCCAAAAGAAGGGTCTTACCCGCTTCATCAAGGTCCAAGCTGATATTGGTTTCCCGCGGCCAGGACATTGCGCTCAGCCGGTCCAATATCGGTTGAGCGATGGCTTCAAGGTCTGGGAGGAGACGCCTGAACTCGCGGTCGTGCGCCGCACGCGCGACTTGCCATGCGCTGAGCTGGGCAGCAAATGCATCCTGCTGACCGGGATCGCTTGGTCTTGTCGGTTTGGGCTGATCAAACGGTTGGGCTTCCGTAAGTGGGAAGGGCGTAGCGCTGGTAGGCGACGGAGTCATAAGATGCAGAGCAGCAAGGTCAGTCAGAGCGGCGTTTAGTGCCGTGACCCGCTCCTCAAGGACGGGCTTTAACTGATCGCTGTAGAAGGATTTGATAAGGGCGACGGTGCCTGCATCATGCGGTCGACCCTCTTCGTCTAGATATTCGATGTGCTCATCGACAAATCGATAACGGAATTGGGCCGGCACTAGCGGTGCCGTAGGCACCGTTTGTGCTGGCGGCGTTCGGGAGCGCTGTGATGGTAGGCGGGGAGCCGGGGTGTCCAAGCGGGTTCGATAGCTGAGACCACTTCCGGGCAGGCCGACATTGCCGTAAACGCCGTTCTTGCCGATGGTCACCGATGCCCCTCGCGGCCCCGCTGACAGCGACGCACCGCGTAGACCGAGATTTAACCGAACGCCTGGCATCAGTTTGATGCGTCTAGAAAAACGGAACCCCATGACTTCGTTCAGTGCCTCACATTGATGAGGTATAGGTAGGCGCGTGCATCGCGCGCGATGTCGCTGCGAGAACGCGAGGATCGGACGTCGCCGAATGTCGGCGATGCGCCAGCGGAGTGAAGGAAACTGCGAACGAGGCTAGACTTGACGCCGAAATTAACATTCTGAGCAATCGGGGCATGATGCAGGTCGTTGCGGAGCACGGCCTTGACTAGCCCTACGACCAATCCCGAATTATCGAGGATGGGCCCGCCGCTGCTGCCCGAACCGATTGGTGCGTTAAATTGCAGGATGCCACTGTTGTTGCCGATACCCATCAATGATGAAACATTGCCGACCGAGACCTGAGGCCCTGAACCGAGCAGTCCTTGTAGGGGGAAGCCGGCGGCAATGACATCCTCGCCCAGATCAACATCAGTGTCCGGCCGGAAGCGCGCGATCTCGGCAGAGTCGTGTCGAATCCGCAGTAAAGCAATGTCGTTGAGGGGATCGGCGACGACGAGTTCGCACACGCTCGTGCCAGACGCGCCGGAGGCTGTTATCGACACTGCGTCCTCTATAACGTGGTGATTGGTCAGCAGGAGGCGTGGGGATATCGCGAAGGCGGAGCCGCTGCTTCCTGCACCTGAGGGCGGTCCTTGATGGCCGCGATCACCGTACTCATTCGATGGCCCATCCACCCGCGCTCCAGAATATCCATCACTGATGGGAAGTTGTATTTTCAAGGCACGGCTGACCGCGGATATACCGAAGGCGAACCCCTGTCCGTTGGCGGACACGCGCCATGAGTTCTGGCGACGATAGATTTCGACCATGATAGTGGCTGTGTCGTCGCGGCCCGACATATTTATGCGGAAGGTTACAGCCTCGTCGATCTGTAGGCTGAGTGCGCCAGCTCTAGCCAGGGTGTCGCCATAGCCAGCGGCATCCGTTAGATAGAGTATAAAAATAAGCCGCTCGACCGTAGTAGGCAGTGCTAACAGATCCAGGGTGATCCGGCTCTTGTCGCGCCACGTAAGTCCCGGTCTGTCTGCGCGGTCGTCGGAGGCCAAAGGGCCGAAACCGTCTATCGTCTCGCCTTGGTCGTTCACGGGCACGATTACCAGGTTGGCGGGACGATCCAAATCTCGATCGCCGGCGGCGAGACGGATTTCATGAACGCCAGACGCGATATCCAGCCGTTCTCCGATCTTGAGATCACGCATCGGCACAGCTCCACAGGCTGCTCAAATCCACTGCTCCGGCTATCGGGCCAATCATTTGCGTCGTCCGTCGTTTGGGTTGGTCTGGCGGAAGCCTGTCCAAAGCGTTTAGCAATTGGAGGTGCGGTAGGTTTAAGCCGCTCAACTCGGCATACAGACATCCGCCGCTCATGCGCGGATTGACCTCCAGCACCAGAGGCGTGTCTTCCGTAGTAGACGACGATTTGAATTGAATATTGACCAGATTGGACAGATGAAACGTCTTTGCGACCTGATTTGCCAAGGAGAGGACGGCCCCATCGTGTTCCAGAATCTGAGTGTTTCCCTGCTTGCGGCGAGCGACACCGTCAACAAACGCGCCATCACGACACACGCAGTCGATG
>NZ_JAVXCU010000019.1:8794-38941 GCF_036659295.1 Brevundimonas sp.
GATGCTCCACTCGTCGCCAGGTAGATATTGCATGACGAGGAGCGGCGGCATGTCGGCCCCCATCGTGGCCACAGCTTCCCTAACCACGTGTGTCTGCAGTTCGCGATTGTCGGGGTTCATTAACTGACTGAATAGTGAGGCGTCGTCCTGCAGTTTCCAGTAGCCGGCTCCGAACACTCCGTGAGGAGGCTTTATGCAGGCATCGAAACCTCGGCGGCGAATATCCGCCACCGCATCATCAAATTCAGCGACGCCGTGCACCGTTGCGACAACCGGCGTTGGCAATCCAGCCTCCGCTGCAACACTATAGAACTGAGATTTGTCGTCGATAATATCCAGTGTGTCGGCGTCCGCCGTAAGGATAAGTCGTACGCCCGCCGCGGTAAAATCTGCATGACGGCGCGCGATAGCTGACCGGCCGCGTTGAGGAATGAATATCTGGACCTGGTTCGCCTTTGCGAACGCCAAGCACCAATCGACATAGGCATCGTTCTGCACCGTCGTATTTAGCGGCAGTCCGGGTTCGACCGCAAAGATGTCTGCGACTAGGAACACGGGCGCGAGGGCATTCGCGTGCGTGGCGACCAATATTACGCCGTCAGGATCGGCCCTACGCAGCATGACCAGCGCATCGCGGGTTTGGGAATAGCCATGATTGTACCAGATGCGAACCATGACTCATTTGACTCAGGAGGTTGAAAGAAAGACGGGGTCGGCCGTCGCCGACCGACCCTGTCTCAGCGATTCTGCGATTTTAGACCGAAACGCCGTAGCTCTTGGCGAGCGGGCCCAAACCACCAGCAAAGCCAGCACCAATCGCCTTCATCTTAAAATCGCCGGAATGGCGGTAGATTTCGCCGAAGACCATGGCGGTTTCAGTCGAGGCGTCTTCCGAAAGATCGTAGCGGGCGAGTTCCTTGCCGTCGGCATCGTTTACGACGCGGATGTAGGCCTTCTGAACCATGCCGAAATTTTGCTTGCGAGCTTCGAAGTCATGGATCGTGACCGAAAACACCAGCTTGTCGACTTCGGCGGGAAGAGTGCCGAGGTTGATCTTGATCTGTTCGTCGTCGCCGTCGCCTTCACCGGTCGTGTTGTCGCCCTGGTGGACGACCGAACCATCTGTCGACGTCTTGTTATTGTAGAAGATGAAGCCAGCATCACTGATCACTTTGCCACCGGCGTTCAGCATGAAAACGCTAGCATCCAGATCGAAGGCTGACCCGTCGGTGACGCGCGGATCCCAACCCAGACCCACGGTGACCTTTGTCAGGCCGGGAGCTTCCTTAGAGAGGCTGACGTTGCCACCTTTGGAGAGAGAAACTGCCATAATTTCGGTTCCTTTAGATTGCGCCCGGAGCATGAAAAATTGCTGGCGGGCAGAGATCATCCGATAGCGATTTCGCCAGGATGTTTAGAAGTGAAGGTGCAGAGCAGCACCTTCCGAGGGGGGATTGCGCTGGATTACGATCGGCGCAGACAATGCTATGATTGCTTGGCGCTCTCCAGCGGTGCGGCGGTCGAGATCTCTTCTTCGACGTCGTGCGGGAATTTTTTGTTATGGCGGATCGAGGTCCACAGAGCGAGCCCGATCAAGACTGCGCCTATCAACCCCGTGATCGTCTCGGGAATGTGCACGACGACCGAAGTCAGCATGATGACGGCCAGTGCAAGAATAGCCCAGAAGGCACCGTGCTCAAGATAGCGGAACTGGGAAAGCGTGCCGCCGCGGACAAGCGCGATTGTCATAGAGCGCACGAACATGGCACCGATGCCTAGGCCAAGCGCGATGATAATCAGGTTGTTGGTGAGTGCGAAGGCACCGATGACACCGTCGAACGAGAACGACGCATCCAGTACTTCTAGGTACAGGAAGGCTCCGAAACCAGCGCGGTGAACGCTAGCAACGGCTTCGTCAGGCGCGTCGAGTGCGTTGCCGATCCATTCAACCGCGAAGAATACCGAGATACCGAATACGCCGCTGATAAGGAATACGTATGCGTCAGCGACAGGAAGTTGGGTCGAGATGCCATACAAAATCAGAGCGGTCAGGATGATTTCAAAGGCTTGGAGATTAGCGAACTTTTGTAGCGGTCGTTCGAGAATAGCGATCCAATGGTGTTCCTTGTCGGAATCGAAGAAAAACTTCAGGCCAACGAGGAGAAGAAACGCTCCGCCGAAGCCCATAATGCCAGTGTGAGCACCTTCGATAATCGTCGCATAATGCTCGGGTTCGTTCAGCGCCAGGGTAACGGCGGCAATTGGACCCAAATGACCGGCAATCGCCACGATGATGATGGGGAAGACAACGCGCATGCCAAACACTGCGATTAGGATGCCCCAGGTAAGGAAGCGCTGTTGCCACTTGGGGCTCATGTCCTTGAGTACGGAGGCGTTCACCACTGCGTTGTCGAAGGACAACGACGTTTCAAGAACGCCCAAGATGACGCAAATCCAGAGGGCCGCCAAAGCTGCGCCGACAGTCCCGCCAGAGGCGTAACCATACCAGGTCCCCAACGCCAAGCAGATCACCGTAAAGATGATCGATCCATAAAATTGTTTTATCGACATCTATTCATTATTTCCATTGAGTTGCGTGTCCGGAACATCCGGCGTTAATCTTTGGAGCCGGCTTGCCAGCGCATGCCCCAACCCACGCGCTGGTCGAAGTCGCGGTGGCCGTTGAAGTACTCGATGAGGCGCGTGAATTTCATCGCGCCGTTGACGTTCTCGATCACCGCCAAGCCGCAGAAGCCGCGGTTATTCGGCCCGTCGGTCATCCGGATTTCGATCGGGGGCTGATCCGGCATGGTAATCGTCACGACCCCATCGGTCGCCTGCCAGTTTGGCGCGCCATCGTAGATATAGCAGAACAGCGCGATGCGCTTGATCTGCGACCACTTCTTGCCATTGACGCGGATGGTTTCGCCAGCGCTTACTGCACCCGTGCGATCATCGCCCGACAAAGCTATGTAGGGCTCGAATTCCAGGTCGCCGAAAGTATTCCCCAGCGCCTGGACAATCCCCTTGTAGCCGTCTTGCAATTCGTAGAGGCACCCGAGATCGAGGTCGATCGCAGTCGACCGGCCGCCGCCGAACAGGCCGCCGCGTTTTTGGGCTGCGCTGCTCCAGTTTAGATTGATCGAAAGTTCACCGAAACTCTCGCCGCGCTTTTCCAGATTGACGGTTGGCTTGGCCTTGTCGAGCGTGATTTTCGAGAGATTGATCTGGGCGGCTGGAGCAGGGGCCGGGGGGGCAGTGGGCGCGGAAGGCGTAGGTTCAGCAATATCGATCCCAAACGAACGTGCCAGCGGGCCCAGGCCGCCATTGAAGCCTTGTCCGACGGCTCGAACTTTCCACTGACCGTTCCGCAGGTAGAGTTCGGCCAGCATCATTGCCGCCTCCGTCGCTCTGCTCAAGTCGGGCCGGTAGGAAGCGATCGGTGAGCCGTCAGCCTTTGTAACGGCGACAGTCGAGCCGCTAAAACTGGCCATCGTCTTGTTGCCTTGGCCGCCGTCAACCGTCAGGCAGAAGACCACGCGCTCGATCGCAGGCGGCATTTTGAGCAGATCCAGCGAGAATGCGATCTGAGATTGATCGTGTCCGAAGACCGCGACGGCACCGTCCGCGCCTCTCGGTTGGTTGTAAAAAACCATGTCCTCGTCGGCACGAACCTTGCCGGAGGCAGTGAGAAGATAGGCCGATCCATCGAGAACGCCGGCGGCTCCCGGCCATGAGAGCACGACTTTGACGTTGCTCTCTGCAATTGGGGTGTTTGCACCCTGGGACAGTTCGGTCATGATTGGGCCGATCGTTTTAATAGAAGAAGAAGGTAGCGGGCGGCTGTTGGCCGGTCTGGGCGAAGATTGCCTTAAAACGCATGTCGAACGACGACGTCGGTTACAGTTTGCTTCTGATAGTGGGCAGCAGATCAAGCATCGTGCGACCTGAGGCGGTCTCGCCAATCGCGGTCATAGTCCAATGCCCCGAACCGCGCGTGAGCTTTGCCATAATTTGGGCGGTATGACGGCCGCTGCCAGACAAATTATACCGCGCGAGCTCGTCGCCCGACGTCTGGTCCACAATCCGGCAGGCCGCATTTTCGATCGTTTCGAAGGTGATGCCGGTAAAGCTATTGACGGTGAAAACCAGCGTCGAAACCTCGGCAGGCACGCGCGTCAGATCGACCTTGATCTGCTCGTCATCGCCATCGCCGTCGCCTGTCCGATTGTCACCGGTGTGAACGACGCTGCCATCGCGGCTGCGGAGTTGGCGAAACCAGACCGTATCGACGAGTTCCCCAGCGGAGTTGAACATTACGCAGGATGCATCCAGATCCACGCTCGCGCCGGGCTTGAGGCCGAAAAGCCCCTTCTTCTTCGCGACATCCCAACCCAGGCCCATGATCACCTGAGTGAGATCTCCGCCGCCTCGTTTCTCGAGACTTACTGATTGTCCTTTAGACAAATTAATCAAATCTATTCCCCCACTTAAGCAATGGTGCCTACAATCGAAAGCTGCCCAAAGCCAATATAAATTGGATAGCGCCTGTGTGTTATTAACAGCTTAAGCGTGTAAGCGAGCCGCGCTGAGCAACAATGCTGCGACAAAGAGTCGCTACCACATGCACCACCCACTGAACGTTTAGTATCCAAGCCCTGTCTTCTCGCCATTCTCTACAATAACGGGACTTTCTTCGTCGGCGACTATGTTGGGCTCAGAAGGCGCATTTTCGTATTCGGTTGACGGGACGTAGAGGTCGTTTTCGACAGGTGAACGGTCAGCCTGCATTGGAGCGAGCGCTTCAGGTAATTCTGCAGCAACGGCGACCTTGTCTACCGTCTGTGACGGTCGTTGGGCGGGCGCGGAAGAACTGACCTTCTCCCTCGCGTAAGTATAGTGGGCAGCATTGTCGCTCGTCGCCGATCCAAGAAGCAGCCCTAAGAAATATACTGCCAAAAAGAGGACGATTGCGTAGAAAAAAATTGAATACAGTCCGTGCCAAATAATCGATCTTCTCCGCCGCCCCGTTAGGAATAGGCGGCCATTACCGGCTAAGTGAAATTCAAGTTCAGCCCACCACCGACCAGGCGTCAGAAGCAGCCAGACAGGTTTGTTGGATTTTTCATAGTACCAACCGTATCGGTTCGAATTCATCACGATCCCCCTCCTGAATTATGAAAATTAGAAAATTTATATTGTCGTTAAGAGGCTAATGCCGTTCGAGCGTTCGATGAACCTGTGCCTATCCGTTAAATTTCCAAATCTCCAAATATCTCGAAGCTTTGCAATATATATCTGCTTTTTTTATTTTTGATACCCAGGGTGCTTAAAGTTCGATGTCCAAGCAATTGGAAACTGTGCCTGATAGGCTCAGAACCCATTTATGTCATGGCTCGATCTGCTTCAGGCTCTGCAAGGAGGCTGGGTGCTAGCGGTCTGTATAGGTTGACGGACGACCAGTTGGTGCGGCGTCAGCCGCACTTCCTCAAGAGCCAGAGCAAGACCAGGGCGGATGATGGTTAGGAGTTGAACGGGATTATCTTTGTGAACCGCAACGGGCTTCGCTGGCGTGATACGCTGCCTTTTTATGGCCAAAACGTTTTAAAATCGCTCGTTACGATGGAGCGAGGCCTTGTCGGAATGAGTGGGGGCTCTTCGGCACCCAGGGCCAAACCATATGCCTTCATGATCGATGGGCCTATCTGAAGGCGCATCGTACGGCTTTGATCTTCGCGGTGTAAAAGAGGGTTTTGGGCAGCTCATCGGGCGCATCAAAGCCGGTTTGAACATCAAGCTTCACGTCGCAACCGATGCGAACTGACGGTCCATCAGCCTGCTAATGACGGCTGGCCAGGTCGGCTACTACACCGCTGTGGTCGCTCCTGTGTGGGGGCCTGCCCAGGGCGCTGGAGTTGCTGGACGACCGCGCCTATCCGCTACGACAAGCGCAGATACAAAGTCGAATACGCATTGAGATCATGTTCGGTCGCCTCAAGGATTGGCGTCGCGTCGTAACTCGTTACGATAAATGCCCGACCGTCTTCCTGGCTGTCATCTTCTCCGCCGCCGCGGTGGCGTTCTGACTAGGAGTTGTAAGCCTAGTCCAGGGCGGATTAACAAATGCAATATGAACGGTTGGTCCTGCGTTAGAGCTCACCCACTAGCAAGCCACGACGGACCCTTGCCAAAGTCACGTTAGCCTTAGGCGAAGTTCATATGCTGTCTGGAAGGGTGGTGCTGCTTACGTGACTCGAACACGAAGCGACACTTAAAGTCTATATATTACAATCGATTGATACGCGTGATGGGCAAGGTTTCTGACCCTACCCATCGACGGCCCACACTGGCCTATAGGGGTAATTTAGGCGCTTCCTAAGTTACGATCGTTAGCTAGTAAGCGGCCCAAATTTCGACCCGCGCTATACCCGCAAGAGTTCTTATTGCTGATCTCTCTTGGAGGTGGATATTGCGTATCTGCCAAGTAGCATTTGATCTTATTCTCGGATCAGGGCGAGGATCTCGAAAACATCATCCCCGAACTGTTTGATCTGCTCCGGGTTCGTGCTCACCCGCATCGGCTGCGGTATGAGTTTTAAGAATTCTTCGTGATCAACCGGACGATATTTCAGCAGTGCATCGAGCATTGATTTGCGCAGGAAACCTTCGGTCGGATCATGTTCCGGGAAGGCGCTGCGAATCTTGTGCTCACGGATATCAATCAGTCGTGCACGTGCCTGATCGCGCGAGATGGCACGCACAAACCTCGCTGCCCGTTTGGCAATAGGTGCTGCTTGTTTCTCAATCTCCGGCTCCTCTTCCTCGATCAATACCGGCTCTTCCAGCGGCTGGTCATGGATGACTGGAGTGGCGACCAGCTTGGGCGCATTGCGATTCTGGCGAAGGTAGTTGAGCTGCTCGACAACGCGTTCCAGCTCTTCTTGCGGGCTGTGGAACCAGTCGGTGGACCAGATACGAACGATATTCCAGCCGAGGCCTTCTAAGATTTCCTGACGCAGGCGGTCACGGTCGCGCGCAGACTTGGACGAGTGATAGGCTGCGCCGTCACACTCGACGGCCGCCAGAAATTCGCCGGGTCTGTCTGGATCGAAGATGGCGATGTCCAGATAGAAGTTGGCGACACCCAACTGTGGCGTGCAGGTAAAGCCGTACTGCTGCAGCCCTTCGATGACGGCATCCTCGAAATCGCTGTCAGTACCCTTACCCGTAAGTTTGGTCTCGGCACCTAGGCTCAGGACCCATTGATTTGGTGCATGCGATCTGATTCAGGCTCCTAAGGAGTCTGGATCATGAGTGACCTGTATTGGCTGACGGACGAGCAGATGGCTCGGCTGGTGCCCTACTTCCCCAAGAGCCACGGCAAGCCGCGTGTTGACGACCGCCGGGTGTTGAGCGGGATCATCTTCGTCAACCGCAACGGACTGCGCTGGCGTGATGCGCCGGCGGCCTATGGGCCGCACAAGACATTGTACAATCGTTGGAAGCGATGGAGCGACGCTGGCGTCTTCGTTCGGATGATGGAGGGTTTGTCCGGGGCCCAGAGCGAGCGCCGTACCGTCATGATCGACGCGACCTATCTGAAGGCCCACCGCACGGCTTCGAGCTTGCGGGTAAAAAAGGGGGCCTCGGGCGACTGATCGGACGCACGAAAGGCGGAATGAACACCAAACTGCACGCCGTGACAGATGCGAATGGACGCCCGATCAGCCTGTTTGTGACAGCTGGTCAGGTCAGCGACTACACCGGTGCCGCAGCCCTGCTCGACAGCCTACCCAAGACGCAATGGCTGCTGGGAGATCGGGGCTACGACGCCGACTGGTTCAGGGACGCCTTGCAGGCCAAGGGTATCACGCCCTGCATCCCCGGACGTAAATCCCGAAACGAAGCCGTCCGATATGACAAGCGCCGATACAAAAGCCGAAACCGTATCGAGATCATGTTCGGCAGGCTGAAGGACTGGCGGCGGGTCGCTACACGCTATGATCGCTGCCCCAACGTCTTCCTGTCCACCATCGCTCTCGCGGCTACTGTGCTCTTCTGGCTATGAGTCCTGAGCCTAAATACTGTCGTGCGACCCATTTTGACGTGCCAATGAACGATGATGTTGATGTGGTCGCCTGGGCCGCGGGGGGAGAAGGATTGATCACGATAATGGACGTGTGCGGTGAAATGCGGTCGAACGAGGGGCGGCGCTACGGGCTGTCGAAATCAAAAATCACTGCGTTCGAACAGTGCGCCAGAAAGTTGTGGCTATCTAAGCACCGTCCAGAGCTGGCGTTGATGGATAGTGGAACTGAGGATCGGTTCGCGACGGGCCATGAGGTCGGCGATCTCGCCTGCAGTCTGCTGCCGAGCGGGGTGATGGTCGAGGCTGAGCCTGACTTGGCCGCAGCTGTCACTCGCACGCGAGAGCTCATCGACAGTGGTTGGTCTGAACCGATCTTTGAAGCGACATTCGAGCATGACGGTGTGCTGGTGCGCGTCGATGTGCTGTCGCCGACTCCAGACGGTTGGGCGATGGCGGAGGTGAAGAGTTCTGCGGGGGTGAAAGCGTATCACCTCGGGGATCTAGCGACGCAGATTTGGGTCGCCAGCAACGCAGGCTTGCAGGTGTCATCAGCTTGCATTCGCCACATAAATAGCGATTTTCGCCTCAAGAGGGAAGGCGACTACAAGGGCCTGTTTCGAGATACGGATTGCTTGGGTGAACTGACTGATCGCATAGCTGATCGGGCGACGGTGGTCGCCGACGCTCGCGCTGTGCTTGCTGGTGATGAACCGGAGGTCAGCACCGGCGACCACTGCAGCACGCCCTTCGCATGTGAGTTCTCAAGCCATTGCACCCGAATCGATCCTCCCGCTCCAGAATGGCCGATTAGTCTTCTGCCACGAACCGGTAAGAGCATCGCGGCACAATGCGCGGAGGAGGGGCTCTTTGATCTTCATGACGTGCCGGAGGGGCGTCTTAGCAACGCCCTGCACGAGCGCGTGCGTGAAGCGACGGTCAGTGGTCGAATCTATCATGACCGTAAGGGTGTAATCGAAGCGACCAAGGGGTGGTTGTGGCCAAGGGCCTATCTCGATTTTGAAACGATCGGCCCGGCAATCCCACGATGGGTCGACTCTAAACCGTTTCAGCAGATCCCCTTCCAATTCTCTTGTCACAGCGAGAGCGAAGCCGGGCAGGTCAGCCACACGGGCTTTCTCTCTATCGACGGCAGCGACCCAAGACGAGCATGCGCTGAAGCCCTGCTCGAAGCGCTCAATGGTGATCGCTGTGGTTCGATCATCGCGTACAACGCCTCGTTCGAGAAGCGCTGTGTGCTTGAGTTGGCGGAGATCTTCCCGGACCTAGCGCTCGCGCTGACCGAGGTCGCAGCGAAGATTGTCGACCTGCTCCCTGTGACACGCAATCACTACTATCATCGGGATCAACGCGGCAGTTGGTCGATCAAAGCCGTCTTGCCGACAGTTGCGCCAGAGCTCGCTTATGACGACTTGGAGGTCAAAGACGGCGGTGCGGCTCAGCAAGCCTGGCTGGAATGTACGCGCGCAGATACCACGCCCAACCGACGAGCTTTGTTGAAAGCGGGTCTGGAGACCTATTGTGAGCGCGATACTGAAGCGATGATTGTTCTGCTCAGGTGTTTGATCGGTGGTTGAGGGGCGCGCGATGGATTTGGAGGAGATGGCTGCGATGCTCGAAGCGAGCGGCGAGTACCGCGTGCTACGCAAGCTTCAACCGGCGGCACCGGCTGTTCCTTTAAGCGGCGCAGATCTCCGCATCGGCCTATTCGTCGATGTCGAGACGACAGGTTTGAACGCGCGCGATGATGAGATCATCGAGCTGGCCATGACGCGCTTCTACTATAGCCCTGATGGGCGCATTCATGGTGTTGGCGAGAGCTTTCATGGGTTTCGCCAACCTTCTCGGCCGATCCCGCCTGAGATCACAGCGATTACCGGCATCACCGACGCGATGGTGGCAGGCTGCCACATTGATCCGGCAGCGGTCGCTTCCTTTGCGGCAACATCGGCCTTCGTCGCCGCCCACAATGCCAGCTTCGACCGACGCTTTCTCGAACGGTATAGCGAAGTCTTCAAAACCAAGCCTTGGGCCTGTTCGATGTCGCAGGTTGATTGGGCGGGTGAGGGGTATGAGGGCGTCAAGCTCGCCTACTTAGCCAGCGGGGCGGGCTTCTTCTACGATAAGCACCGGGCCGTGAACGACTGCGCTGCCGCCATCGAGCTGTTGTCCCATTCTCTGCCGAGAAGTGGGGGCTTGGCGCTGGCGGCGCTGTTGGAGGCGGCGCGTCGTCCGACCTGGCGCATTCGTGCGGAGGGTGCACCGTTTGACTTAAAAGACGTGCTTAAGGCGCGGGGATATCGGTGGGACGACGGCTCGAGAGGCGCGCCGCGCGCCTGGTACATTGATGTTTTGGACGTGGATAAAGACGGCGAGCTGAGCTTCTTGCAACGAGAGATTTACCAGAGAGAGGTCGATCTCCATCCCGCTAAGATCGATGCTTACAACCGTTTTTCAGAGCGCTGCTAGCCATGGAGATGGGCGAGGGGCTCGCTTAGTGCAGATCATGACAAATACACTGACGCGCTTGCGTGTGACCTTAGGCATTGCGCTACTAGCCATCTCAGTAGGGATGTTGGCGGCGTGTGATCGCAACGCGAGTGCGGCCTCTCCTATAGAAGCGACGTCTCGTGCTGAGACTGCAGATCACTCTACATTCAGCGCGCGCGTAGTTGGTGTCACCGATGGCGATACCGTGAAAGTGCTTGATGAGCACAACGATCAACACACGATACGCTTGGCCGAAATTGATGCGCCAGAAAGAGGGCAGCCCTGGGGAAGCCGATCCAAAGAAGCTTTATCAGCACTCGTTTTTGGCAAGGTGATCTTGGTTCAGAAGACTGACACTGACCGCTATGGTCGGATTGTGGGACGGCTCCTCAGCGATGGCCGAGATGTTAATCGCGTGATGGTGGAGCAAGGCGCAGCTTGGGCGTTTCGTCGCTATCTTACAGATGAAACATTGATCGAAGTCGAAGCGAGAGCGCGACTCGATAGGGTCGGACTATGGTCACTGAGCGAGTTGCAAACTGTACCGCCCTGGGATTGGAGGCGAGGTGTTCGGGAGGGAGGCTACCAGAGCTCTGGGGCTGTGGCACAAACGCTCTATTCGGGTGCACCGATAGAGGGGCCGCACACTTCTAGTAGGCAGTTTACGTGCTCTAGCAAGCGATTTTGTCGGCAGATGACGTCTTGTGAAGAGGCTTACTTCTATCTGCGCCAATGCGGAGTTTCATCATTAGACGGCAACAGCGATGGTGAGCCCTGTGAAGTACTTTGTAGAACAGCGACAGCCAATAGCGACCGAAATTGACGTAACAGTATCGTAGGCAGAGATTCGATTTATTACGGCATTGAAGCCGGGCGATAGGAGGATAGATTTATGACCGAACCGACCATCATCTGCCCGAGCTGCCATTCAGACATCAAGCTGACAGAGTCTTTGGCCGGTCCACTTGTTGAACAAACGCGTAAAGCGTTCGCAGAGCAGCTGTCAGTTAAGGACCAGTTGATCGCTAAGGCTCAGGCGGATGTCGCAGCGGTGAAGCAGAGTGTCGAGCAAGAGCGTCTGGATATTGAAGCGACACTCGCCAAGCGAATGGATGAAGCGCGCAAACAGATCGCAACGGATGAGGCTCAGCGCGCTAAGCGCATGATTGCTGATGACCTTGCTGCACGCGACCGGCAGCTTGCCGAAATGGCTGAAACGCTGAAGGCGAAAGAGGAAAAGCTGAAGGCGTCGCAGGCTACAGAAGCTGAAATGCTCAAAAAGCAGCGTGATCTAGACGATAAACTTCGGGAGGCGGACCTCTCTGTGCAGCGTCAGGTCAATGAGGGCCTGGAGACGGTTCGGGCAGCGGCGAAGCTGGAGGCGGAAGAGGCACTGTCGCTCAAGGTCAAGGAGCGGGACACGCAGATTGCGTCAATGCAGCAGAAGATCGAAGAGCTGAAGAAGAAGGCAGAGCAGGGATCGCAGCAGCTACAAGGTGAGGCGCAGGAACTTATGCTCGAAGATACACTGCGCTCACGCTTCCCTTTCGACCAGGTTGAACCAGTAGGGAAGGGCGAGTTTGGTGGGGATGTCGTTCAGCGCGTGGTGAATGCGTCAGGACAGGTCTGCGGCACCATTCTTTGGGAGACAAAACGCACGCGAACTTGGAGTGATGGGTGGCTTAACAAGCTGAAAGGGGATCAGCGGGCGGCTAAGGCCGATCTTGCGCTTATTGTCTCCCACGCCCTGCCCAAAGACGTCGAAACTTTTGATCATATCGATGGGGTGTGGGTTACGGGCCCTAAATGCGCAATCCCTTTGGCGACGTCGCTACGTGAGAGCCTAATCCTGATGAGCAGCGTACGCGCGGCAGGGGAAGGTCAGCAGACCAAATCTGCGCTCATGTACGATTATCTAACGGGCCCCCGCTTCCGTCACCGTATTGAAGCGGTGGTCGAGAAGTTTTCTGAAATGCAGGATGATCTCGCTAGCGAGCGCAAAGCGACGATGAAGCGTTGGGCGAAGCGCGAGCAACAGCTGCATACGGTGCTCGATTCCACTGCTGGCCTTTATGGTGATCTACAGGGGATCGCCGGACGTTCGATGCTTGAGATTGAAGCGCTCGAAATGCCCATGCTTGAAGGCCCTGATGATGATTGATCGTTTCGAGAGAGGGCGGCTGTTTCATCCTGCTCTCGCTCAGTGTTGATCCAGACAAATCACCTGAGCAATATGAGGATTGCAGCTGTTGGCGCGTGTTCAAACATACCCAATTTCGATCACACTGATCCACCTCAGTTTATTACGCGCTTTTCGAGAGAATTATCCTGATTAACTTGTGATTGCCTAGAACGTTAGGTCTCGCAGCTCTGTTTGAGATCGTATCGCCTCTTTTGAGGCAGTTAGATCCAAAAGCTGATGTGTTCCCATATTTGACAACGAAAAAGGGAGCCTCGGCTGAAAACCAAGACTCCCTCAAGTTTAAAATTCATTGTCGACTTAAGCAAAAATCCATTTTGGATACACCTCCGGCGACGCTCACCCTTTCCGGGAGGCTTCACAATCTCGCGTCAGGTGCTTTAGCCTCTCTGACGGTCATCGATTGTTTCGCATTGCAAATTAACATCTCGCAAATTTTAGTATTCTCGAGATGCGTAAATGTAGATGTCATCTTGAGAGGCTTTGCTCCAGGCGTCCTTGGAAATGTAGCTCGCGTAGCGACCGACATCGTCAATGGGATCTGAGTAATAATCGCCAGCTGGTCGTATTGATTTCCACACGCGACAGCCTTCAACCATCAATCGTTCGGAGATGGCATATGGGACATGTGCAGCAATGTGCATATGTCTGTTTGAAACGGGGTGTTCGTGAAAACCGACCGCCTTGATTAAATGACGTTCGGGGTTGTTATACCAGCGTGGCCCCCACGCTTTCCGTTGAACGATGTTGAAGAAGTGCGTGGCGTCTCGATTGAGCTGAGAAGCCGAAGTCGTAAGCCCCATGCCAAGGGTGAGTGCCATATTCGGCTTCATGTCAGCGAGGTGAGCGCGCCAAGCTTTCTGGAGGTCATATTCTAACATTTAAAAGTTCCTTATTTTTGAAACTTAAATCCGTTAAACGGATTTAAGGATTGGATCAGGGAGCGAATTAACCGCAGGGAAACTTTACACATGTCGAAATTGAAAGAAGGCAAAGCGAAAGCGCGGCAGCAAGCGCAACGTTCTGCGCAGCGCGCAACGGTTTTAAAGCGATCGACTATTCCCCCCTCTGTAAGGGGAGCGCTGGACTTATCCTCGCTGAGCTCGAATGAGGAAGAGGTCAATAATGCCTACGTTGAGCTTGTGACCTATCGTGACCCGAGCGCAGCCTACCGTGAAAGTAACAGATATTATTATGCCGCCCTCGCTAAGGTTTATGAGGTGTGGATGCGAATTGAGGAATGGCCTCAAAAAGCGCGTGGAGATTTGTTGGTCCGGCTCGACGAAGAAAATCGTCACGCCGGAGCATTCAAAAGAGCACCGAAAGCTGACGGTTTGCACGTCCTGCTTCGCTTTCTCATCCATCATAGAAGCGATGATAAGACTGAACAAAAGCTCAGATCCCGCGATGCGGCCGCGCTACGACAAGTGGCTAGGATGGGCTTGTCTCCACATGATTTCCTGCAGAAGGCTAAATCGGGAGCTGTGAGTTTGGATCGTTTACACCGCGAAGACGTGGAGGCTAGGCGATTGGCACGTCAGTCAGCCGACAAGACTCCAAAGTCAGATGCGGTCGCTGCGACAGAGCCAGAGCAAAATGCGTCTGATGTCGCTGATGAACTGGTCAGCAATGGGCGCATTGTATGGCGAGGTTTGTCTAAGGAGGCCATGCTGGATGATGTGAAGAGCCCGCATGATATAGTGCTGATCGCCCGCGTAGATCCGCATGAAAAGAAGGTCATTCTGCGTCGTGCATATTTAACGGAATACATTTCGCTATCACCAGTGAAATTGAGGGAAATGTTGCGAGTTATGCGTGATGCGGGACTTATTAAGGCTAGGCGCGTGGGCCGACGATCTAAAGTGTAGGTGCAGACAAATGCCCAGGGTTAAGCGTCGACCTCTATATGCTTACGGTTGTAAAGATGCTGAATGTTCGGACAACTGATCACGATCGTGTCTTCGTGAATAAAGCGGTAACGGCCTCGTTCGAGTTCAAACCGATCGATATCGAGATGTCTTAGCCCTCCAGAATCTCGCAAGTGAATAGTGTGCGGATTGATTTTAGCCACAACGGACCAGTGCTGAAGGCCGGGTTTAGCGAAGCACAAGATGACCGCATGACCTGGCCGTGTGGTTAGAGCTGAGAGCTCTTTGATGAAATCGGTCTTATCGGTCGACTTGCGCCGCCATCGCGATATGCGTAGATCGATATCATGAGTGCGACGCAACCAGCGCAATCCTCCACGAGCTGCAGCGAGGAGTTGATCGGTTTCGAATCCGTAACTTACAGCCTTCGCCATCGTCTTTGGCGGGGTCGACTTAACGATGTTTCGAAACAGGTCTTGGTGAAGTTGAGTTCTAGGTCCGGTCACGCCTACCGCATCTAGCGAGTTAAGTATCGCGTAAATCCCGCAAAGTCCGTCGAATGTACCCTGCTTGGCGGCGCGCATCGTCAGTATTCTTCCGGAAGCATAAGCGTCAGAACCCGTACGCAATCGGTTTCCGAAGCTGGATCCGCAGCGGCCGTTAGTGATTGGTCGTAATAGTCAATTTTCCAAAACACCTTGTCCTGCTCAATGTGAACGACGCCGAAATCATGCTCCCCATAGGGATCGTTCAGCTCATTGAATTTGTTGAAGTGTTTCACGGCTCCGAGGGCTGCGAGAATAAAGGCGGGTCCTTCGGCGACGATGCCTTGGCTGATGAGTATCCGTCCTCCGACATGTTGTGTGCGAAGCTGGTCATTGAGCGCGCAGATGCGCGCGCGTCTTTCAGCGGTCATGGTAGGCTCCAATTTTTAGGTAAGAGAAGTCGGCAGCGAGACGCTATTTGGGATTGCGCATCGCTGGATATCCTTTGTCTTGTTTATGACAGAGGGGTTCTAAGGTGAGTACGAGAACGAGAGGGGGATTGTCGGAAGCCCTAGGACGAGGGGGCGGGGGCAGCGACACTTGATCTTGAGAGCCATACGATCACCACTGTCGAGATCGATGCCGGTGATTTTAGATCCCCACGATTTGAGCTTGGCTCGATCGTTTCAATGGCGACTGCAGTGGAGGCGGTATTCGTGAAGGACGGGGTGAACGTAGCTTCACTTGCCTTTCATGATAGGGCGACAAGGCGGCGCTGAGCATCTGTATCGCCTTCAATGTAGCCTTGAGTCACTTCGATAGATTTGTGCCCGGCGAGTATTTGAATGTCGCGCAGGCTAGCTCCGGCCTTGTGAGCATTCCTTGCTGCCTTGGTAATGAAGGTGCGTCGACCGGAATGCGATGAGCACCCCGTTGCATCGATCTCGCGATAGAGTTCTCTGAACCAGTTGACGAGACTGTTGGCGCGTAATTTGCCGCCTCTGTCGGATACGATGATCGGACTTTCAGGGGTAGATCTTTGGTTTCGTAAAATTTGGAGCGCGACGCGTAAATCAGGATGGAGTGGGATCGTGCGGCCCCCTCCTTTTTTTGCGATGCGATCATGCACGACGAGCGTTCGACCAACTTGTTTATTGCTGTTGAGTACCATCGACCATTCTAGCCCTGCGATTTCGCAGGCACGTAATCCGGCTCTAAGAGAGAGCAGGAAAATGACTTGGTCGCGAGCGGCTTTGGGGCGATGTGAGAGTTTCGCAAGTGCGCGACGTATGATCGTGTCTGTTAGGATTGGCGCTTGGCGACCTGGCATAAATTGACCTTTCAGGCATGGCAAAGCACGCGCTGGATTGTCCTGGCGCGCGATTTAGCTTGATTAATATGAGGGGAAGTTTCGCGATCGTCGTATTCGCGATTTTTAAATTATAACATAAGTGGCTGAAAAGTCAATAAATTATAATCGTAGTTTGAATTCCCCTGACCTAGGAGTTGCTAAAAGATCATCGTATTGATGGCGTTTGCGTCTCGTGCTAAAAGGCAATCACAATTATGGTGATTTTAATGCGACGCGCTGATCTTCTGTCTGTTACGGGTGTTTCTGTGGGGCTGTTCAACAACCTCGCCCAGCGACACTTAATGCCGTTCTCGCAGCCTGTTTCTGGAGGATGGGGGCGCTTTACTGCGGACCATGCATTTCGGTTGGCTTTGTTTTTGGAACTTGGCCGCGCGGGGCGATCGCAGGAGCAAGCCGCAGCTCTAGTGCGCGCTGAATATGACGATCTGCTTGGGTTCGCGTCACGATCGGGTGGCGGTGGCGAGGTGTTGTTCGGCAGTTTCGCAATCTTTGAAGAAGCGGAGGACGAGGCGGCGCAAGCCTATCTACCCGTTGTTTGCTTTCTCGGAGCGGGGGGGCTCGATCGTGTCATCGAACAATCTCTGGAAGTCGTTGAGCGCGAGCGTCGTCAAGTGCGCGAAATCGCAGTGATTAACGCCTCGCTTGTGATGCGTCGATTGCTCGAAAGTGCACGTAAGGCTGGGCTCTATGATGCAAGCTTTGAGACGTTGGAGCAGCGTTTTCTATCTTTGCAAGAGACCATCGACTTTATCTCTGGGAAGGAGGCATGAGATGGCGCGATTAGTAACGCGGTTCACGCAGGCAGATGTCTCTAAAGCTTTGAAGGCGGCGCGAGCGGCGGGCTTTGATGTCTCTGCAGTTGAGATCGACCAAAATGGCACGATCCGGATTGTTCGACATTCTGAACAGAAGGTCGAAGCGGCTGACCCTTTCGGCGCTTGGAAGGCCAAGCGTGATGCGCATTAAGCTCAAAGGTCTTAACAGCGTCCGTCGCCGCCTCGCTGATGGCGAGGAGGTGGTATACTACTACGCTTGGAAGGGTGGGCCGAGGCTGCCAGGGAAACCCGGCTCCCCCGAGTTCATGGTTGCGTACAATGAGGCTTTGGCGACACGTAAGCGCAAACCGGCTGAAGTGCTCACCAGCTTACTCGATGCGTACGAGTCATCGGCCGAGTATAAAGCGCTGGCGGATCGCACGCGCATTGACTACCGAAAGCACTTGCGAGCAATCGCTGCGGAGTTCGGCGACTTTCCTATTGCCGCGCTGAGCGATCGACGAACGCGCGGTGAGTTCTTAGCTTGGCGAGATCGTCTGGCGATAGCTTCGCGTCGGAATGCGGACTACCGGTTCTCGGTGTTCGCGCGCGCATTGTCGTGGTCGCTTAATCGCGGGATGACGCCCTTGAACCCGCTCGAACGAACGGGGCGCGTCTATCGGGCTAGTCGTAGTGATAGCGTATGGTCAGATTCCGATGAACAATCGTTTTTGGCGAAAGCGCCGTCGCACCTTCATATTGCTTTGTTGCTCGCGCTTTGGACCGGGCAGCGGCAGGGTGACCTGCTGCGCCTGACCTGGTCGGCCTATGATGGTGAGGTACTACGCATTCGCCAACGCAAAACTCAGGCGCGTGTGGTCATACCTGTCGGCGCACCTTTGAAGGCCGCGCTCGAGGCCTTGATCGCGCAGCGCAAAGAAGCGGTGACCATTTTGACGACTGAGCAGGGGCGGGCGTGGACGGAGTCTGGATTTCGCGCTTCTTGGCGCAAGGCGTGCGTGAAGGCGGGAGTTCAGGATGTGACTTTCCACGATCTTCGGGGGACTGCAGTCACGCGTTTGGCGCTGGCGGGGTGCAGTGAGGCGGAGATAGCGACCATCACCGGCCATAGCCTGCGAGATGTCGGCGCTATTCTCGACGCGCACTACCTCAAGAGGGATTATCGACTTGCGGTTTCGGCTATAGAAAAGCTCGAAAGGCGAACAAATCGCCCAACAATCCGCCCAAATGAGCCAGATGTTTCTGGTGCTCAGAATGAAATGTTGTTTAAAAACAAAAACAACGATGGTGGGTGATCACGGGCTCGAACCGTGGACCCGCTGATTAAGAGTCAGCTGCTCTACCAACTGAGCTAATCACCCGTACCGTCGTAAGAGCCTTTGGTGGGGCTCCGGCGTCTCGCGCACATCGTAGCGTTGCGGCGAGGGCGGGTTAATACGCACGACCCCCGAAGGGTGCAAGTGTTTAATTTCGCAAAAGCGTTTTTTCTTCGAACGATATGGTGATAGCGAAGGTCTTTCGGAGTTTAATAGAGTTTTAGGGAGGGACATATGGCTTTTTGGAGCAGACGCCGTTCAATCGATGCCATGCTGGCACCGCAATCTGGACCGGCGCTTAAAAAGACGCTCAGCTGGCCGCACCTTATGGCCCTCGGGGTCGGGGCGATTGTCGGCACGGGCATTCTGACGCTGATCGGTGTCGGCGCGGGCCTTGCCGGTCCGGCTGTGCTGATCAGTTTTGGTCTGGCCGGTCTGGTCTGTGCCTGTGCGGCTCTGGCCTATGCCGAGCTGTCGACCATCATGCCCGCATCGGGCAGCGCCTATACCTATTCGTATGCTGCGCTTGGCGAGATTTTCGCCTGGGTCGTGGGCTGGAGCCTGATCCTGGAATATTCGCTGGTGGTTTCGGCCGTCGCTGTCGGTTGGTCCGGCTATGCGATTCCGTTCCTTGCCGGTCTGGGCATTGACCTGCCGCTGGCCTTGACGGTCGGTCCGCACGTCGAAGGTGGCCTGATCAACCTGCCTGCCGTCTTCATCATTGCCGTTGTCACCGGATTGCTGTTAATGGGCACCAAGGAAAGCGCGACGCTGAACGCCGTGCTGGTGCTGGTAAAGATTGCCGCTCTGGTTGTCTTTGTGGCGATTGCCCTGCCGCATTTCGATACGGCCAACTTCAAGCCCTTCATGCCTTACGGTTTCGGTGCGCCCTTCGTCCAGACGGGCGTTATGGCCGCCGCAGCGATCATCTTCTTTGCCTTCTACGGCTTCGATGCCATCGCGACGGCAGCCGAAGAAACCAAGAAGCCCGAGCGTGATCTGGCCATCGGCATCATCGGCTCGATGGTGGTCTGCACCGTGCTGTATATTGTCGTTGCAGCTGCTGCGATCGGTGCCGCACCGGTTTCCAGCTTCTCGGACAGCCCCGAGCCGCTTTCCCTGATCATGCGTGGTCTGGGACAGGGTGCCGCGGCACAATGGATTGCTGCTGCTGCCGTGATCGCCTTGCCGACCGTGCTGCTGGCCTTCCTGTTTGGTCAGTCGCGTATCTTCCTTGGCATGGCGCGTGATGGCCTGCTGCCCAACCGTCTGGCCAAGATCTCGACGCGCGGCGTTCCGGTTGTGGTGACCATCTTCACCGCTATCGTTGTGGCCTTCCTGGCCGGTATCATGCGTCTGGACGAGCTGGCCTCGCTGGCCAATGCCGGTACGCTGATGGCCTTTATGGCCGTAGGCGTCAGCCTGATCGTACTGCGCATGCGTCAGCCGAACCGCGAGCGCAAGTTCAAGGCTCCGCTGTGGTGGCTGGTGGGTGGCGTTGCCATCATTGGCTGCATCGTCTTCTTCTTCAGCCTGAAAGCATCGACCCAGCTGTATTTCCTGCTGTGGAATGTTCTGGGTCTGGTGATCTATCTGGTCTGGTCGTCGCGTAATTCGCGTCTGGCCAAGGGCGAGGAAGAAGCAGCCTGATGGCGCGTCGCGACCTGACCGGAGCGGTGGATTTTTCGGTCCTCGAGGCCGCCACCGCAGGCATGGATGATATCAGCGAAGAGATACTGGGCCTGTTTGTACAACAGGCCGGTATCTGGTCGCCGATGCTGACCACGAGCGAATCCGGCTGGCGCGATGCGGCGCACACCCTTCGGGGTGCGGCGGGCGGCATAGGGGCAGGCGAACTGGCCTCCACCTGTGCCGAGGCCGAAGATGCGGACGAGGCAGTGTCTGAGGGGGCGCTGCTTCGTGTGCGCGATGCGCTGGACAGGGCATTGGCGGATGTGGCGGCCTATCGCCACGAGCTGATGCTCAGGAGCTTGAAGGGCTGAACAGCCTTTATTCCAAAACAAAAGGCGGGCCGTTATGGCCCGCCTTTTTCTTTATCCGGTGATCTTGAGATCAAATCCGCGTCTTGTCCCACACTGAAAACTCGTGGGCGATGCAACGGTCGATCAGCAGGCGCCAGACCGGCTCGGCAATATCGGCTGACAGTCCAGCCGGTTCGGCCGCGACCAGTACCTTGGCCACAACATCGTCGATACGGGCCTGATCGAACACGGCCTCGCGGTTCGGCTTGATGCGGGCGGCGGCATGCATATAGCGCTGGCGCTCGGCCAGCAGCGTCACCAGAGCGCGATCCAATGCATCCACGCCCTTGCGGACGTCGAGCATGGTCTCGCAGGCTTCGGGGGCAGGGCGCTCGTCGATAACAACGCTGGCGGGGGAAATCACATCAGCCGACAAAGGCACGCTCCAGTACATAGTCACCCGGCTCGGCGTTCGAGCCTTCTTTCATGCCATAGGATTCCAGCAGTTCTGCCGTTTCCTTGATCATGGCCATAGAGCCGCACAGCATCACGCGATCGGTATTGGGCGAGAAACCGATGGGCAGTTGCAGATCGGCGAACAGGTCGCCCGACTTGATGCGGTCGGTAATCCGGCCCGGCGTTTCGAAACGCTCGCGGGTGACGGTGGGATAATATTTCAGCTGCGCCTTGGCTTCGTCACCGATCAGGGGATCCTCGTGGATGCCCTTGGTGAAGAAGTCGCGATAGGCCAGATCCTGCACATTGCGCACGGTGTGGCAGACGATCACCTCTTTAAAGCGCGAATAGGTTTCCGGCTCGCGGGCCACCGACAGCCACGGCGCAAGGCCGGTGCCGGTGCCGATCAGCCACAAACGCTCGCCGCCGGTCAGGGCGTCCAGAACCAGCGTGCCGGTCGGTTTTTTGCCCATCAGGACGGTGTCGCCCGCAACGATCTTTTGCAGGCGCGAGGTCAGCGGACCATCCGGCACCTTGATCGAGAAGAACTCCAGTTCTTCGGCCCAGAACGGGCTGGCAATCGAATAGGCGCGCAAGACAGGTTTGCCGCCATCTTCGGATGGCAGGCCGATCATAACGAATTCGCCCGAGCGGAATCGGAAGTCCTCGGGGCGTTTCACGCCAAAGCTGAACAACTGGTCGGTCCAGTGGCGCACCCACAGCACTTCCAGTTCGTGGAAGGGGCTGGGTTTAGCCGGTACGGCTTTATCAAGGGAGGCGTCGGTCATGGCCTCTAACTAGGCGGTCAAAACGCCAGTCAAAACGCCAAGCGAAAGCCCGCTGCGTCATTCTCTGCCAAGAAGCTGTGCTTGATGCGCCAGTTAGGCGAAGTTTTGCAGTGCGGCAAAGAAAACGGCCCGCCACGATAATCCGTGGCGGGCCGTTTTCTAGAATATGAGCCGGTTAGATCATCCGGCGGCCTTCGCGACGGGCGGTGAGCCAGTCGGCGAAGAAGGCTTTGACCAGTACCGCCAGAACAATGGCGACCAGAGCTGGCCAGATAAGAACATAGGTGGTGAGTCCAAAAGTGCCCATGGTGGTAATCTCCTTAGGTTATTCGGCAGGTAGTTTTTCAGCAGGCCCGAAATCATCGGTACGGACCTTGATGAGTGAGAAGTCGAAGCGGCCTTTGTTACGCAGGCTCAAGGCGACACAGACCAGTGTGCTGACCGAGTAAGCGATCAGGGCACTGCTCAGGATGGCGTAGTCGTGCAGGAAGCCAAAGGCGAAGGGCGCGGTGACAATGCTGGCAATGATGCCGACCACAATGGCGGGGCGGCGACCAAAGAAGCCGAACACCATCAGGCCCGCAACAGTGCCCACGCCGATGATAGCCAGAATATCCGACACATAGCCGATGAAGCCGTCCATCGGAATCCAGCCGAACCGCACCGGAATAAAGCAGGCCAGTGCTGCCAGAACCGAGACGGTGAAGGCCGAGTTGGTCACGCGGTCCCAATAGAAGCTGGCGATCACGGGGAAGACCAGTGCGCCCCACAGGGCACCGACAAGGACCAGCAGGTCCAGAATGTTCATACGTCCACCGGCGAAATACAGCCCTGCAGCGGTCGCAATAATCATAGTGGCGCGGCCAATCAGCAGCATGGTCTTGGGATTGGTCGGCATACCCGAACGGCCATAGATGTCTGTCATGGCGATGGCCGACAGGGCCGCCAGATCTGAATCTGCAGTCGAAGCCAATGCGCCGATAATCATCACAAAGAACACGGCCAACAGCACAGGGCCGAGATAGGTCGCCGCCAGTTGCGGGATCAGGTTGTTGGGATCGCCGTCCATCGGCTTGATACCGGCATAGAGGGCTACGACGCCCAACATGCCTATGCCGATGATGGTGGCTCCATAGCCGACTGTGGCGGTCAGGAAGGTTTTCTTGATCAGGTCTTCACGCACGGCAAACAAGCGCTGGGCGATGGTCTGGTTGCCAATCGCATAGGCCAGAACGGCCGTGATGTAGGGGGCCCCTTGATTCAGGAAGGCTTGGGAGGAGAAGAAGGAAGCCTGTTCAGGCGTCACATGGCTGGCCCCTTCGACAAAGACCTGCGGACCACCGACGGCGAAGAACACGGTCGGAATGATGACGACCACAGCCCCCAGCATGGCGCAAACCTGTACGAAGTCGGTCAGCACCGAGGCGCGGAAACCTGACCACAGGGTATAAAGCAGCACACCGGCGGCAATGATGGCCACGCCCTGACTGAAGCTGAAGGGCGACAGCATGGAGATCAAAGCGCCGCCCGCGATGAAGTTGGATGTCAGGCTGATCAGGCTGCCCAAAATGTTGGAGCCTGCCAGCATCAACTGGCTGGAACGCCCGTGGCGGGCATACATGACCTCGGCCAGTGTGTGGGCATTGGGGGCCAGTTTACGGATGCGTAGCCCATAGGGGTAGATGAACAGGATCATCAACGCGCCCCACAAGCCATAATGGATGGGGCCGGAGACACCGTAGGTATAGCCGGACGTTGCTGACGCATACATTGACGCGGCCCAGATCCAGGTGGCCGTCATGGACGCTGCAGATATCCCGAAACCGATGCCATGACCTGCGGTCATATAGCCGTCGGCGTCATCCTTTTTTTGCCGGATGGAGATGGATATCAGAAGCGTCCCGCCAAAAAACACAGCCAGTAGGGCGAGCGTCAGCGGACCGCCCAAACTGTTTAACTGTAAATCATCCACTCTTGTACGCACTCCTTCTGTGGTGTCGCGCCCTGTCAGACAGGCAAGGGCACGGTGCCGCACGCCAGGAAGTTGCCGTGCAGGATGGCAAAGGGGTGCGGTCGTCTCTGCAAATGAGCAAAACGCCCGTCAGGGGGACGAGCGCTGCAAGGCATCTATGAGATGACGCCTGACGGGTTGCGAATGAACCAAGCGCCACAATAGTCATTTTTGAATCGAAATTGATATAACTTTTTTGTGCAGTGAATTTGATATGTAATTTGTGGGTCAATTTTCAATATATGAGGGATACGTATTTCAAGATAATCTCATGCAGAAAAAATGGTATTATCTTTAGGTTGAAATAATATTGTAAATATATACTTCGTATCTCATGTATTTATTAAATTGCTCATCGTGATTTGTTTTTCTCGTGCTGTTTTTGCAATGATGATTTATCGGTGACACGAGAGTGTCAAAATGGAGGTGACGGCAAAGCCTTCCCGTTCTAGCTTGCCGCCATGCGCACATTTCTTCTCGCTTCGACGATCCTGATGGCAGCCGCCGCAACGCCGGTGATGGCCCAGAATACCGTCCAGAATACTTCCGCTCCGGCTGCTGTTTCGGCTCCGGCTTCCAACATCCTGACGGTCGAGCGTGTGTTCGCCAATCCGTCGCTGTCCGGCCCTGTGGCGCGCGGTGTCAGCCTGTCGCCCGATGGCGAACTGGTGGCCTTCCTGCGCTCGCGCGAGGATGATGTTGATGTGCTAGACCTGTGGGCCGCGCCTGTATCGGGTGGCGAGCCGTTCAAGCTGATCGACGCCCGCGCCCTTGTGCCGGATGCCGGTGAACTGTCCGAGGCCGAAAAGGCCCGCCGCGAGCGTATGCGGATTTCGCAGCGCGGCGTGGTGGAATACAGCTGGGACGAGCAGGGCCGCTATATTCTGGCCCCGCTGGAAGGCGACGTGTTTCTGGCCAACCGCGCCGATGGTTCGGTGCGCCGCTTGACGCAAACCGCCGCTGATGAAATCGACGCCAAGGTGTCGCCCAAGGGCGCATTCGTCAGCTTCGTGCGCGACCAGAACCTGTTCATCCAGAACCTTGAAACGGGTGCCGAACAGGCTGTCACGCGTGATGGCAAAGACCTGATCACCTGGGCCACTGCCGAGTTCATCGCTCAGGAAGAGCTGGACCGCGACACCGGCTATTGGTGGAGCCCAAACGAGAAATACATCGCGCTGCAACGCACCGATGAATCGACCGTCGATGTTGTGCCGCGTCTGGACATTTCGGGCGGTGGTGCCTCGGTGGTGTCGCAACGCTATCCGCGCGCAGGTCGTCCCAATGCCGTGGTCGAACTGTTCATCCATGACGTGACCACGGGTAACCGCGTTCAGGTCGATCTGGGCACCAATAAAGACATCTATCTGGGCCGTGTGAACTGGGCCACCGATGGCTCGGTCGCCTATGTCCAGCGCCTTTCGCGCGATCAAAAGACGCTGGACCTGCTGAGCGTCAATCCGGCCACCGGCCAGAGCCGCGTGATCGCTACGCAGACCTCGACCGCATGGGTTCCGCTGACGCACAATTTCAAGGCACTGAAAGACGGTAACTTCATCTGGTCCAGCGAAGAGACCGGTTGGGAACACCTGTACCTGTACAACAAGGACGGTCGTCGCCTGCGCGCCATTACGCGTGGTGAGTATCCGGTGAAGTCGCTGGACGGTGTCAATCAGGATACGAGCGAGGTCTTCTTTACGGCCTCGATGCGTGATGGCCGCGAACTGCCGATCGAACAGCAACTATTCAAGGCGTCGCTGAAGCGCACCGTGAACCCGACCGAGATCACCCCGCGCGGTGGCTGGTGGTCGGCATCGGTCAACGGTACGGGCACGGCCTATGTCGGCAACTATACCGATCTGAACACCCCGTCGCAGTCGGCGCTTTACAACATCAACGGTCAGCGCGTGCGCTGGATTGAAGAGAACAAGTTGCAAGCCGGTCACCCGTTCTGGCCGTTCGTCGAGCGCCAGCAGGAGCCGACCTTCGGTACGCTGGACAGCCACGGCGAGACGCTGGTGTGGCAGATGACCACCCCGCCGAACTTTGACCCCTCCAAGACCTATCCTGTCGTGATGCAGGTCTATGGCGGCCCGTCGGGTGGTGGCGTCAAACGCGCATGGCAACCGGCGACCACGCAACTGCTGACCGAGGCGGGCTATATCGTCTTCCGTCTGGACAACCGTGGCGAAGGTGACCGCTCTGCCGCCTTCAAGCAGGCGCTGTACCTCAAGATGGGCCAGCCCGAGATCGCCGATCAGGTCATCGGGGCCAACTATCTGCGCGGCCTGCCTTATGTGGATGACAGCCGTATCGCCATGATGGGCTGGTCGTATGGTGGCTTCATGAGCCTGATGGCGCTGACGGAGCCTGAAATGGGTCTGGCCGCTGCCATTTCGGGTGCGCCGCCGACCGAGTGGGGTCTGTATGACACCGCCTATACCGAGCGTTACATGTCCACGCCGCAGGGCAATGTGGCGGGCTATGCCGCATCGGATGTGAACACGCGCCTCGATAATCTGACGGGCCGTCTTTTGCTGATGCACGGCATGGCAGACGACAACGTGATCTTCGAGAACACCACCCGCGTCCTCAATGCGCTTCAGGAAAAGAGCATCCCGTTCGAGACCATGCTCTATCCGGGCCAGCGCCACGGCATTCGCGGCAATGACCGCCAACTGCACCAGTGGCGCACCTATCTGGACTTCCTCGACCGTACCATCGGCACACGCGCCGATGTCAGCGGCAAGTAAGACCTGAAATCACGGGGCAGGAGCTTAAGGCTTCGGCCCCGTTTTCATTGGTGGGTATATGAAAAAGCGTCCGGTATGGGATCAACGCCCGGAATATAAGTCGCCATCAGCGGTAGTGGCCGATCACATGTTCCTGTCGTTCCGCCAGCTTGATGAGGATTGGAAGGCGCGAGAACTTTGGGAGCGGGGACAGCAGGCTTGGCTTATGGTTGCGGCAGCGCATGTAATGTCAGGGATTTACCACCATTTCCACGCGGATATCCTTGGCTATGACGCGCGATGGATTAATGAACCGATGGTCATTCTCAATGGCGCGTTAGTATTGATTGCAATTGCGATGAACCGTCTGTCCAAGCTGCACCAGCACGTCTGGCTACCTGTATTTTGTCTGATCTGGATAGGCTTAGGTTTCAGCTATAATTTCGTGACATCGATAGCGGACAAAGTCAGCATGGGAATCGCGTTTTTTGCAGCTTTTCTGGCCATCGGGGCTGTACGTGCTGCTCTCTATATGGCCCGACACCATAGGTCGGACGAGGTAGAGAATGTGGCCTAATTCATAGCGTGTGAGCTAGTGGAGGTTTTGGCATGACATGGTTGAAAAATATTATCGGCGTGTTTTTTGCCTTTGCCGCACCGCTAAGCGTTTTGGCTGCTGCCATCTACTCGTATGCAATTTTAGCCTTCGGCGAGACTGCTTACATCGCTCAAATCGCCATTGCTGCGATACTCTGGGTTACATCTACGGGGTGCGTCTTGGGAGCGTTTAAATTCCGATTTCGATCTGGCCCTAATTGACGTCAGCTAAAGGCGAATGCTGAGTTCGCGAACCCGCCACCTTTCTGACATTCAGGAACTGCCGCCAAGCGAGGCCGTTCAGCGATTATGGAAAAGCTGTTCAGCACGTTTGCGACCGCAACCGCCCGTATGGCCGGAAGGCCTTGGACCTTTATTCTCTGTCTGTTGTTGGTGGTGATCTGGGCCGCAACGGGGCCGATGTTCCATTTTAGCCAGACGTGGCAACTGGTCATCAATACCGGCACGACGATCATCACCTTCCTGATGGTGTTCCTGATCCAGAACTCCCAGAACAGGGACGGTGCGGCCATGCATGCCAAGCTGGACGAACTGATCTTTGCGGTGCGCCATGCCGATGCGGGCTTTATCGGTATCGAGCATCTGACTGATCATGAACTGGCCGCCATTCTGGCCGAGGTCGAAAAACGCGCCGGTGCCATCCATGCCGGACACGCCGCACGGCCGGTGCGTAAGCGTCCCGCCAGACGGGCCGATGACCTGATCGAATAGGGCTTTTGGTTCAGGCTTTGGGACGGAAGGTCTCGATGGCGTCCAGCGCCTGTTTCAGGGTGCGGTTGGTACCGGTCAGGGACAGGCCGATATCGCCGCCGGTCAGGCCACGGTTCAGGTTGTCGATGGCTCTGCGCCACGGTTTTCGTTCAAACCGCGTGGGATCGCGCAGCTTGATCACCAGCGATTTCTGCCCGCGGTGCGACCATGTGGTGATGTCGCTGATCTCGGCCCAAGTGATAAGTCGGTCCGTGTAGGACGGCACCGTAACGCCCATCCGGTTGATCCGCAGATGATCGGCGGGGTTGGTCAGGCGGATGGCACCGATGATGGACAGTCCCCCGAAAAAGACGATGCATATCCACCCTACCGAAACAACAAGCCAGTCGGGATAACGCGACGACGAGGCGGGCAGGGGATAGCTCATCATATCTGTATTCACGGCGACAGACGGAATGGCAGGCTTGTCCAGAATGCCTGTCATCATCACACCGATGGCCACAAATCCGAAGGCGATCAGCATACCCAGAACCAGTTTAAACGGCTGGGTGCGGGCAACAAACTCGTTCATCGGTGGTCGTCCGTTACGGTTTCAGCTTGTCCATTATTTCAGTATTGTCAGCCCCCAGCGCAGGTGGTGGGCGATCATAGCGCACAGGCGTTTTCGACATGCGGATAGGCGAGGCGACGGTTTTGACGGGGGCATCGAGGTCGTTGCGTGACTGCTCGACCGTCAGGCTGCGATGGATGGCCTGTGGTTCGTCAAACACCTGATCGATGCGGTTGATCGGGCCGCAGGGCACGCCGTGATCCTCCAGCAGCGTCATCAGTTCGGTCATGCTGTGGCGGATGGTCATGTCTTTGAGTAGCGAGGCGAGGGCCTCGCGGTTGGCGACGCGGTCGGCATTACGGGCAAAGCGCGCGTCATGGCCCAGTTCGGGCTGGCCCAGTGCCTCGCACAGCTTGCGGAACTGGCCGTCATTGCCGACAGCGATGATGACCATGCCGTCCGAACCGGGGAAGGGTTGGTACGGCGCAAGGTTGGGGTGGGCATTGCCCATGCGTGTCGGGACCTTGCCCGAGACGAAATAGTTGGTGGCCTGATTGGCCAGCATGGCGGCCTGAACATCGAACAGGGCGATGTCGATGTGCTGGCCCTCGCCGGTGCGGCGGGCGTGCCACAGGGCCGCAAGGATGGCGTTGGAGGCGTAGAGGCCGGTGAACAGGTCTACGACGGCCACGCCGACCTTCATGGGTTCGGCACCATCGGCACCGTCCGGCTGGCCGGTGATGGACATCAGCCCGCCCATGGCCTGGATCATATAGTCATAGCCCGCGCGGTGGGCGTCTGGTCCCGTCTGGCCAAAACCGGTGATAGAGCAATAGACAAGGCACGGATTGATGGCCGACAGGCTGGCATAGTCCAGACCGTATTTGGCCAGACCGCCGACCTTGAAATTCTCGACCACAATATCGGCATCGGTGGCCAGCTTGCGGATGGCCTTGGCCCCTTCGTCCGACGCCATGTCCAGCTCGACCGATTTCTTTCCGCGATTGGCGCACATAAAATAGGCGGCGTCGCTCGGCGATCCGTCGGTGGCGGTGGTAAAGGGCGGGCCCCACTGGCGGGTATCGTCGCCCACGCCGGGGCGTTCTACCTTGATGACCTCGGCCCCCATATCGGCCAGTGTCTGCGTGGCCCATGGGCCGGCCAGAACACGGGACAGGTCCAGAACCTTGATTCCGGCAAGCGGGCCAGCCGGAGGGGCAATCGGGGCAGAGCGATCAGTGGTCATCCGCTTTAGATAGCAACACACTGCAAGGCTGTCGCCCTGATGCAGGGGGCGAAACGGCGTTCGACCTTTGTCTGGCTGTTTTTAAGGCAAAGCGAGTATATTATCAGCGTTAACACATCGGCTTGTTGAGGCGTTTCCTCCCCCCCCTCAGTGCCGAAACGTTAGCGGGCGCGTAATCTGCCCGCCGCGCAGCATCCTCCCCCTCCAATGCCGCGCACACGTTTCGCTAATGCCTGAACGAGCCGATGTGGTTGTTTTCGGATGTCTGTATGGCAACCGGTTGTACCGGCAGTACGCGTGAGTATGGCTGCCGAGCCGTAAGGCCCTATTTTGGTCATCTTGTATTAGCAAGAATACCACTGATGGCTTAGCTGCGGATCGCACGTTAGGCCGTTTTAGTAAGCGTAAGCGTACCAGTAAGCGTTGTATCCAAAAAGGC
>NZ_JAVXCU010000020.1:0-36957 GCF_036659295.1 Brevundimonas sp.
CCTGGGCATTTACAGCCTACACAACAGCTGACGTTTTTCAGGTCGCTCAATACCTATATCGCCGAGGCTCGCGTGAGCTTGGAGAAGTCGCCGACTGTCTCGGGAGAAGAGCGCTCGGCATCGCCAAACTGAAGGCCATGATGGTTGCCCGCATCGTGGATATAGATCTCTCCAAACCGCTAAACAATCAAACGCGTGTCACCCTGATCACCGATGGCATGGGAGAACTGGTATGAGCTCCCTGAAACTTACGGTCGGCGACATTTGGGAGATTGAGGGTCAGCGCTACCTGCTCGATCCGATGATGGGGAACGGCTTCCTGCACATGCGGAATGAGCGGACAGGAGCCCCTCTTCAGATATCCCTAGATGGCACCAGCCTACAAACGCCTACTCATGACTGGCTTGCCGAGCAGTTTGCCGCCGGTTGTGCACACCGCATTGATCTCAGCGGCCCATCTCGACAGGCTCTTTCTTCCCCCCTAGTGGCCTCCGGCGATTACGAGACCATATTAGAGAAGGACCCTAAGGCCGCCTTCCGCCAATCTGTTTTGACCGCGCTAGACAGGCTTAATCCGTTTTCTCTGAGCGATAAGGGAATTCGAAAAGCACTCGCCACCATATGGGAAAAGAAACCCCAAACGTTTGCTGGGCAGAAACCTCCTTCACCAGGTAGCGTCAGAACCTGGCTTAACGAGCGTGGAGAAACGGGCTCACGACAGCTGAAGCTTATGGTCAGCCGATCAGGCAAAACGCCACGTAAGAAAAGGCTTCCCCTGTCTGTTCATCGCCGTATGCACAAAGAGGCACTGGCCTACTGGGCAGATCGTCAAAAGACCATAGGGGATGCCTACGATGATCTTTGCTTTTATCTAAAGTCCTTAAACTCGTGGATTTCCACCCGCTCCAGCAGTTGGCGCGCAGTTCCGATCCCATCTATGGAACGCTTCCGCATCCACATCAGATCTCTCGAATGCTACGAGACAATCCTCACGAAGTACGGAAAGAAAGAAGCTGACAAGCGATTAAAAGCTAACGGGCCCGGCCTTCACGCACATCGCCCTTTGGCGCTTGGCGCTTTAGACCACACCCTTGCAGATTATCATGTGGTGGTGGATTTCAACGGGTGGAAATATCTAGGCCGCCCTTGGCTCACAATCATCATAGATGTCTACACAAGATGCGTGGTTGGATGGGTTCTAACCTTTGAGCCGCCTTCCCTGTACTCGGCTACCGAGTGCATAAAACGCTCCAACCGCCCCAAGCTAAGAATGCTTGATCGATTTCCTGACTGTCCTGAGCTTCAAGACATTTACGGCAAGTTCAACGAGATTATAGTTGATAATGGGTGGGAGTTTACAGGCTCGTCCTTTGAATCAGCCATGATTGACATGGGCACTAGCATCCGATGGGCTCCTATCAGATCGCCGACCTACAAGGCTATTGTCGAGCGCTTCTTTGGCACCCTCAATACAAGGCTGCATCGCAAACTTCCTGGCGGAACTCTCCCGATCGAGCAGATGCGCGCTTGGGGAATTGATCCGCAGCAAGATGCGGTGCTCACCTTGGAACAGGCCGAAGACCTGATGATCTCTGCGATAGGGGTTTACCATCAAGAGATCCACTCGTCGCTTGCAGAGGCTCCCATAAAACGATGGTCACGAGCTGTTCGCGAGCAAGGCGGCATTCAAGTCATCGGCGACGACCGCCAACTAGACCGGATGCTGGGTGCCAGCAAAGAAGCCACCCTGACAACGTCCGGTGTAAAGCTCTTCAATCTTCAGTTCCATGACCCTGCGATTACCGGGCCTATACTAGAGGACTTGGCCCGATCGGAGCCACTCAGAAGGCGTGCTAAAGGATCCGCTACGGTTCCCGTTAAGATCAAGTACAATCCAGCGGACCTAGGGCAAATATCGTTCTGGCATGCGAAAATCGGACAGTTTGTAGAACTCCCCTGCACCGAGCCTGAATACGCCAAAGGCCTCAGCAAGTGGCAGCATGACTGCATGCAGACTTGGATCCGCGAGGAACAAGTTGCGGATGCCGATCAGCGTCTCGCTCGTCGCATCGAACTGAGACGAGAGATCGAGAAGCTTACTCCCGACAAGGTACTGTCCAGGAGTAAGCGCGCTCACGCACGGCTTTTATCATCACCGAAAATCGAAGCCTTGGCTTCGTCAACGCTCAGGGTGGAATACGCACAGCCACGCCATGATGGGATGGCTCCGGTTATTCCTACCGCATCACTTGCGACTGAAAGAACCGACGACCACGCAAAACCCGTCAGACCCGCTCGCGGAAGTCGAAAGCGTAAAGCCGCATCCAGAGGCACCTCAGAGCCCAAAGCTCCAGTCAACGTCGATTGGAGTCAAATCCCCGATACCGATCCCCGCTGGGAGGGCTTCAAATGAGCCGCACGCCGTCCGAGATCAACGAGGAAATCGCGATCAAGATTGCGAAGTTCAAAGAGATTTTTGTTCCTTACCCTCCACACGTGCACCTTCATGCGCAGTGCGATCTCATGCGCAAACTCAACAGAGAGTTGCGTGGCAAGCCTCAGTACGGATTGCGCGTGCTAGCACCTACTGGATCAGGAAAATCGACGACTGCGGATTCCTACATAGCCTATGTGGAGAAGCACACGCCGCGTACCGAAGACTATATTCCGGTGATCAAGATCGATCTTGAGCGGCACATGACATCCAAGAAATTGATGGTGCTTATCCTCCAAGAATTCGGTGATTCGTTTCCGAACTATGGCAATGAATTGATGCTCAAAAAGCGCGTCATTGCCTGCTTCGAACGTTTCCGAACGGAACTGCTTATCGTCGATGAGGTTCAGCATCTGAACTATAGGAGCGGGTCTAAAAACGATGTTACCGACACCCTGAAGGGCCTACTTGATACTGGCGTGGTGTCTATCGTCTTCCTCGGTACAGAGGAGGCTGAGAAGATGTTTAACCGCAACCTTCAGCTTAATGGCCGCCTACGTCCTCCATGCGATCTAAAGCCTCTTTCAGCCAAAAAAGCTGAGGACCAAAAGCTATTCGCAGGCTTTGTCGCTCATCTCGACAAAGCCTTGATGGACACCGGCGTGCTGCCTGAACTTTCAGGGCTAAATGACGCTAAAATCCTAGCTTCACTATTCGAAGTTTCCGGCGGGGTAGTTGGTCGGGTTGTCCGGTTACTACATGTCGCCCTAGAGGCAGCAATCCGACGTGAAGGCTGCCAAATAGACATTGCCGACTTGTCTTGGGCTGTAGATGCGTGGGCTGTGGAGCAGGGTTTCGTCAAAAGAAACCCATTCCGGGACGGTCGCTTTGACTGAAGCTGCCTTCCCTCAATCAACCAGGGGGCCGGTCTATCAGGGGAAGAGCTTGCTCTTCCCCGTCCAGCCTACCCCAGGAGAAACCCTGCTAGGGTTTATCGCCCGCGCGGTAGATCAAAACTACCTTGGCTCAGTACAGAGCTTCCTGGCGATGGGAGGCCTAAATATCAGTATCAAAGGCGACTACCTCACCAAGCTCTCAAACCACCTCCCAATCCTCTCCGAACTTCTATGCGTACCCATCTCGGATCTGCAGCAGTTATGGGGAGCGAAACCGCTCACTGAGGACGGAAAGCGCAAACTAGGGGGAGTTTATTTGCGCCCTCATCAGATCTGCCAACACGCTAGAAGGCTACCTCAAACCCGAGAAGCACAGCCTCACGATCAAGCCTATTGGATGATCAGTCATTTGGACTTTTGTCCTGTTACGTGGACAAGGCTGACCAATGACTGCCCGATCTGTAATCAAGCCCTGACTTGGCCTCAGGCTCGCTCCATTCACACTTGCGGCCGCTGTGGTGGATCCATCTCGTTTTCACATGCGCGGCGAGTGCCTATCAAAGACCGCGAGATTCTCAGCTGGGTGCTGGAGTTGTTCAGCGACGACGAGCAAACCGTTACGGAAGCAATCAATCAGGTTCCGACCTTTTACGAGGTCCAGTCAGCAACGGACGTTTACGAGCTCGTTCTAGCCTTTGCTCAAGCGGCCTACGGCGAGCGCTTCGAGCTCTTCAGAACCAAAGGCAGATGGGGACCCGAGTACGTGGCTGTGGGTGCCCGTATGGTCCTCGAATATCCGAGGCCAGTGTGGGACCTGTTTCGAAATTCGGACGACAACAAGCTCCCTGCATTTTTAACAACGGCTATGCGCGTCGCCAGGGATAACTCCCAGCCTGTAGTTTCACGCAACATCGAGCGTTTGATGGCTACGCATCGCAGGCAAGGTTTAGGGCGAGCCTCTACAGTCGAAAATTTCTGTCATATGGACATCAGCCTCACACATGCCGGGTATTTGCTGTCCACTACGCCACAAGGCGTTCAGGGGCTCATTGAAGAAGGTCACCTGGTACCTACTAAGCCATCAACAAATTTTCGTTTCACTAAAGTCTGCCGTCGTGAAGTCAATGCATTGAGAGAACGGCTTAGCCAGTGGTTCGATAAGAGCGAGTTTAAACGAAGATACGCACTACCCGACTTAGCAATCGAACAACTGCTCGCATCCAGTTGGCTAATTCCAGAGTTCGACCCGATGATCACGTTTCTTAAAGGTGATCGCGCCCTCGCCCCTCACTCCGCACGCCGCCTTCTGGATGAACTATCCTGGCTGAGAGAAGTAGACGATGAGGAGGGCTACATACCGTTAAGTGCGGCATTCCGTGGAATTGGCGGACGTGAAAAGCCTTGGTTACCAGTGATTGCCGCCGGCCTGGACGGAAAATTTCCCGGAGGTGTCGGTTTGCTCAAAACTGGTGACCGCCAATGTCTCGCTGTTCATGAGGCTGCTGCCAGAGCCGTCATTATGGGCGGTCCCGACTTCCAAGTGCCCTACAACTTCTCTCGGGCCAAGTACGGCAGTTACTATCGCAATTGGCTCACACCAAGTGAAACCGAGGATTACCTCAACTGCACGGCCCAAGATGTGATCTGGCTTAGAAACCGAAAACACATCACAAAGCTAGAACACGAAAAACCGCGCTACTGCCGCGCCTCTGTTCAAAAGGCGGGTATAGAGTTCATGAGCACAAGAGAGGCCGGGTCTCGGCTCGGCGCGCCTCCCAAGGATATTTGGCCGATTATTGAAACCTGCCAACCATCCATTTCGATAGGCCAAGGATTCCATCACCGTGTGGCATTGGAAGCGATGATCAAAGTGGAAGCCCCAAAGGCTTGCTGGTGGAATTGACGCTGAACACACCAAAGGAACCAAATGAAATGAGTTCTTTCGACTACTCATCCTTCAAAAGCCCCCTCAATCATCCAGGTAAGCACCTGAGGCTCGAATATCTGCGAGCGTACGATCTAAGCCCTTCGGAACTAGCCCAAGCGATTGGTGCCAATGAAGAGCGCATTATCGAACTGCTCAATGGCGAACGCTCTATGACAGCAGACTTAGCACTACGGCTTGCAAAGCTGTTTAGCACGTCGCCCGAGTTTTGGATGAACCTTCAAGTACAACATGACCTGTCTCGAGAGGCTATTCGTCTGCGCCAGGAGTTGGAGCAAATCACGCCTGTCAGCGGAGGCTAGCAGAGGCATTTGCGCCTAAGCGGCATTCTGGGAACAGACTTGGCTCATCTGCTTCTCACTCGTAGCAGAGTTTCGGAATGACGGATTTTGTTGCCGTCACTCTAGGTTCAAGTCCTAGTTCCCCAGCCTCGCGAGCGCGATCTTCGATGCATCGGTCGTTCCGGCGAGCGTAAGATCCGACGACGCGCGTCTTCTGGGCCGGTCGTGCCGAGATCAGGGCCCGCCCCCGGATTGCCGATCCGGCATCCGTCAGCTTTGCAATATTCCGCCTCGCGTATAGAGTGCACTCATTGATCCGTGTTCGCCTGACGTCTAGCGTCGCAGCTTCCGGAGAAGTGGCGGGTAGAAGCGGGAGGGGCGACCGCAGGTGATGGGTTCGAGCGACAACGCTGGCGACGTGCTGTCAGAGCCGAGGATCGATATGGTCCGAAGCGGAGATCCGGGCGACCAATCCGAACGCAGCTTCCGATACCAACATCAGTATGGCGTCGTCATCCTAGCGGCGGTCCGGCGGGGCGACTTCGACTATGTCAGGGTTTACTGCGAACACCACGAGGATCTCCTTTGCGAGGCATCATCTCGCCTTTTCGACGGGTGGCAGATCAAGACCTCCACGCCTGAGAACGGCCCGTGGAAGCTGACCGACGATGCGCTCGTCCGTTCTATCGGTCGGTTCGTCGATCTGCTGACGACCTACAGGACGCAGATCAGGCGGTTCTTTTTCGTGTCGAACGCTGACGTCGACAAGGTCGGGGATGACGTCCAGAACCAGAAGCGCCGCGGCCGGTGTCCGAACCTCATGCTTGAGCACGTCAGATCGTGCGCGAACCTAGTGGATCTCGAGGCACCGTTTCTCGAAGCTTTTGACGCCTTGGCGGGCACCTTGGCAGCAGATCGCCAGACCCTATTCGACGTACTGCAGCGGCTCGAAATCCTCAAAGGCCCCTCCCGATCTGAGTTCGACGCCTCCCTGGCGCATGAACACCTTGGCGGCCTCGACGACTGCAAGGCCCTGAACCCAACCCAATTGTCCGACCTGCGCGACGACCTGGTAGCCCGCGTTCATAGGGCCGCCTCCCTGCAGGTCACCGATCCGGTTCGACACATCCGCAGCGTCTTCGCAAAGGATGTCGAGGATCCTGTCATCGCGGGTAAACGGATCACCTGCGCCGACGTCGTCTTCGCTCCGCCGATGACGCCAATGAAGCAGCCGCAGTACCGGGGAGCGCCAACCCTCGTTCCGGGCGGTCCCCGTCGCGCGGGGGTTCTCGAGCAGAAGCTCAAGGCCGGAGGACTCGAGGGCGCCATCAGCTATATGACCGCGAAGGAGCGCGCCGCCGAGTACGCCCTGCTGGAGGAGCAGGCGCGCGATCCCGCGGCTGCGGAACGACAGCTGTTGCAGATCGAGGAGGCCGTGCATGGCGAGTGCATCGAGGCCTACTACGGCGCCGAGACGCCAGACGGGGAGTTCGGCGGCGCCATGCTCCTTGACGTCAACGCCCGGCTGCGCCGACTCGAGACCGATCGTCGGACGCTTTTGGGCGGGCACCCCTACGAGGTGCTGGTGGGCGTCGCGGCGATGCTGACCAGGGCGTGCCGTGTGTGGTGGAGCAAGCGCTTCATCGTTCAGGAGGAGCGGTTGTGAGCCTCGGCCTCCTAAAGGCGGCGGCACGGGCCGAGAACAACGATGGCCTGCATCTAATGCGACTGCTGATTCTGCTCCGGTGTGCGGATAAGCGCGGCCGCACCCCCAAGCCGGTCGAGGGCATCACCAAGCTGGCCAAGCTCGACTTCCTCCTCCGGTATCCAGTCTATCTCGAGCGCGCTCTGCTCAAGTTGGGGAAATCGATCTAGGGCCTCGACCTCCTCCCTAGGGAGCGGACGACAGTCGAGACCAAGATGATCCGGTTCCGATACGGTCCATGGGATGGCCGATACAGGCGGTGGCTCTCTCTTTTGGCGTCCCGCGGCCTGCTCACGGTTTCACTCCAGGGACGGAAGATCGAAATCGGTTTGACGGAAGAAGGCCGCACTCTCGCAGACGATCTCTCCGCACAGGCGATCTTTGCCGACCTGGCTGCGCGCGGGACCATCGTGATGAAGGCTGTCGGCGACATGTCCGGGACCCGGCTCAAAGACTTCGTCTACGAGGTCGTCCCGGAAATCACGGGAATGAAATGGGGGCAGGAAATCGCCGCCGACGTCGGAACTAGTGTGGACGGTGATCCCGTATGAAATTCGTTCTCAAGTCTCTCGTCCTGGACCTCAGGCAGGGTCAGGAAACACTGACGTTCGCGGGCATCTCCTACTTCTGGGGGCAGATGGGCGCTGGCAAGTCCAGCATTGCGAAGCTCATCGACTATTGCCTCGGCGGAACCATCCAGTTGTCGTCCGCCCTGCAGGCTGAGTTCGTGGGCGCGACCCTGACGGTGGAGTTGGAACGATCGGTCCTTTCGATTGAGCGTCAGCGGGACGCGAGCAATGCGTTCGCGAGCTGGACGGTCGACGGGGAGGTCCACTCGGTCGTTATTCCAGCTCGAACCGCGGCAGGCGAGGTGATCGCCCAGACGGACATCGAAACGCTGTCGGACTTGATCTTCTGGCTGTCCGGCATCCAGCCCCCGCGTGTTCGCAAGAGCAAGCTGAAGGCCGAGAGCAAGATGATCCGCCTCTCGTTCCGCGATCTGTTCTGGTACTGCTATCTCGACCAGGACGACATCGACAGCTCCTTCTTCCATCTTGAGGAGGACGCGGAATTCTATCTTCGCCTGAAAAGCCGCGACGTGATCCGTTACGTCATCGGCTATCATGACGAGCGGGTCGCGGATCTGGAGGCCGAGCTCGATCAACTGCGGGCCAACCGAACGGCGCGGGCCGCCGCGATCAACAGCCTGACCAAGACGCTGGAGGATGTCGGCGCAGGCTCCGAGCTCCAGATTGCGGAGCGGGAAGCGTCGCTGAAGCTCGCTCTGTCACGCGCCGACGAGGACATCCGGACGCTGCGTGAGGTAACGAAGTTCCAGCAGACTGATCATGCACTTGACCTGATCGCGCGAAGGACAGCGCGACTGGGCGGTCTCATCAACAGGATAAACGAGACGACCCGCGAGCTGGCCGAGGTCCGGGAGCGTCACATCCGGCACCGCAACGAGATCGAGATGCTGGGGTTGAAGTTCAGGCGGTCTTCGGCCGCGCGCGCCATCCTCGGCGGCGTCGAGTTCGTCGACTGTCCCAGATGCCTGCAACATCTGCCCGAACGCTCGCGCCTGTGCTGTGATGTCTGCGGGCAGGAGGATCGGATGGAGTTGGCGGACCCAGCCGAACAGGGGGCGATCGAGCGGGACATCGTAGCCAGAAGGGCCGATCTCGAAGACGCCATCCGCGCCATAGACCGCAATCTAGAGCGTCTACGCCGTAGGCAGGACGCGCTATTGGCGTCCAAGGCGGGTCTCGAAACCAAACGTAACCTTACGGCGGAGGAGGCGGACTCGGCCTTCCTGTCCACGGTCCTGCTCAAGGAGCGGGAGCGCGCAGCGCTCCAGGCCGAGCTCGATAGCCTAGGCTGGTTGCTACGTCTGCCGAATCTGCTGCGTGAGCAACGGGAGGCCCATGCCCAGATCGTGGCCATGGAACAGGTAATTCGCGAGGCGCTGAAGGAGGCACGCACCGCTGCAGAGGCCGACCGCACCAGCCTCGAACATCTGGGCACCTACTTCCTCGACGCCCTTGTTCAATCCGGAGTGCCGGGGATCACCCGAGAAGACTCCGTCGCCCTGGAGCCCCCCTCCTTCTATCCGGCCGTCTACAGCACAGACCCCGCTGACCAGACCGTATCGACATTCACCTCAATGAGCAGTGGCGGAAAGAAGACCCTGTTCAAATGCTGTTTCGCGATCGCGGTTCACCGGATCGCCGCGCGGCTCGAGGCACCGCTGCCGGAACTTCTGATCATAGACTCGGCGATGAAGAACATCAGCGAGCGTGAAAACCGGGACCAGTTTGAGGGGTTCTACCGCATGCTCTACAAGCTGAAGGCGGGCGAGTTGGCCTCAACGCAGATGATCCTGATCGACAAGGAATTCCTCGCGCCGGACCCGTCTCAGGCCGTGGATGTCCTGGATCGTCACATGCAGCCCGACAGCGTCGAGCATGAACCGCTGATCCGATACTACCGGGGTAAATAGGGCACCTTAGGGTCGCTGGACCTGACCCTAACGGTCGGCGGAGAGCAGAGCGCACACAAGCGCGGTTGTGCGCGCGTGGCCGCGACCGTGTTCGGTCTGGACATGACCGGGACGTGGGCTACCGCCGACAGCTACTTCTCCCGCGTTTTGAAGCCCCGTGTTCTGGAGACCGTCTGCGCCTGAGCTGGAAGCAGATCGAAAACCGGACTGGACGCGCTAGCTTCGAAGAACCGCCGCTATGACGGTCAGTACGGCAGCGGCGAGGCGGATCACTTCGATGATGAACGGTAGGGAACGAGTGAGGCGAGGTTTCATGGGATGGGCTCCGGTTTCGAGCATCATCCTGGATCTTCGCCGCTTCGAAGGAGCAGGGGAGCACCGCTAAGCCCCTCAAGATTTCCGAGCTTAACGCCGTTAGCCCCCTCTTTTTGACAGGGCTTTCAGGATTGCTGCGGCAGTCGGCCTGAACCGTCCGTTAGTGCCTTTCTCGAAATACTGGTCGATACGCTGGTAAATCGACTTCAGGTCGGAGAGTCCCCTGATCTCTGCGACGCGCTCCGCACACCGCCTGCGGGAGATGTCGGGGGACTGCGCGATGATCTCCAGAGCCGCCTCTCTTGTTTCCTCGCCGCCCCTACGGGGCTTTTGAGCATTGCGACGGTTGTTGGCTTTGACATCCGCATGACGGGCCGCGAGAGGAAGAAGGCGCTCGTTAGCCTCCGCCCGGGCCATCAGATAGCCGAACACCGCGCGGCCCTCTTCGTCAGCGCTGCTCTCGGCGGACCAGAGAGCGACTATCGCTTGATGATAGAGCGGATCGGCGAGGCTGGAGAATGTCGGCCAGTCGCTGCGGTCGTCGGACAGCATCAGGCTTTCCACGTCCTCCTCGAACCCCAATGCGGTTTGCAGTCTCGCGTACAGAGCCTGTTGGGCATGGAAATAATCGCCCCTCGATAAGGGCGTCATGACGTCGGCGGCACCACGGAACTCCCAGGCCTGCGCGATGGGGGTGATGCGACCCGCCGCGGACTTGAGACCCAACTCCGCCCACCGGCTTTCTTGATGATGCGGATGGTCCAGTTGCCCTTGGGCGGCACGTACGGGGATAACCTTCACGCCGAGGATGACGACGGTGTCGCCCGCCTTTACCTCTTGGGCGTTTCCTCGAGCATTTTGGATCAGGCGATCATCCTCGCTACTCCATGGGAACAGAAGCCGAGGCGCATTGCGGTCGAAGCGAACTGCCCCCAGTACGGAGGTAGGCGACCATTGAGTCCGATCCAGATCGGGGTGTGCGAGATCGAAGAAAACGCCTTCGACGTCAATTCGCTCACCAGCACGGCACGCCGACCTTAGATGCCACATGCGCATGAACATCTCCGATTCGGCCGGATCCAAATCCGGGACCTGATCATCGCTCATGGCTTTCCTTCCTTCTTATGGATACCCCGTGTGAGCTGCCCGACGAGCGTCGCCGTCCAAGTCTAGCCGAAGGAACGACGATTGGTCACGAGAGACGAGATCGGAAGTAAGCTATCTTGATATTGATGATTCTCTGAGGAAGGCGACCTTCGCAGCTTCCCGATAACCTGCCTTCTGAGCGACGAATGATACCGACCCCACGCCCGATCTCAGCCGCACGCAAACGCCAGGTCGCTGCAGCCTCTGAACTCATCAAGGGGCTGCGTGGAGCCGAGACGCTCGATCTGTTCGCGTACCATTTCCCTAGGGACACCAAGGCGTTCAAACAGGTCGAGGCTGTAATCAAGCCTCTGCGTCTGGAGCTCCGGCGGCTGCTCGCGGGCGAAGATATCCATGTTGGGATTGAGATCCTCGATCCTCTCCTGTTCCGGCTCATCCGCGACGGGTCAGAAGACCCTATCGCGGAAGCGGTGGCAGAGCTGAATCAGCAGGCGTTTCACGAACCCGGTTTCGTCCTCTATCCACTCCATAGCTACGGTGTGATGAGGCCATTCAGTTTTGGCAGGCCTTCGCAGGATGAAGTCGTCTTCTCGGATCTCGGGGTGGCGGTCGTGCCGCCCACCAAGTCGATCCAGCAGACCATCGAATTCGTCGAAGAGGCGGCCTTGGCCTTGGGGATCAACTCGTCGATCCCGAGCCATGCTCTGTCGCAGGAGCATGCGAACCGCAGATTCCGGTGGTTATCGGAAAACCCGCTGATGATGATCCGCGTTCGATCCTATGCGGTCGGTGCCTATGAAAATCAGTCGGAGTATATGCGGAAGCTCGGTCTGGGAGCGGCGCAGGTGATGCTACTTTCCGTGCTGGCCGATCCGACGGACCCCAAACGATTCAGCAGTTCGAGGTCCAGCGATGAGACCTTGGACATCCGGCACTACCTTGTTTTTGAGAATGCCGGGGCCGGGCGCGAGCTTTCCTATCGTCGCGTCCCGATGAACCTTTCCGCCACGGCTCTGGCGCAGCTTTCCGATCTCAACGTCGATCTTCATCTTGAGACCCTGAAAGCGCCAACCGGCATCCAGCTATCCGCCCGATCAGAGGCCGCGATCAACGGCCTGGCTGTCTTTCATCGAGCCAATGTCGTCCCAGGCCGGCAGGATACGGCCCGAACCCGTTTTGCCCTGAAGCTGCTCGACTCCACCTATTGGTTCCGCCGATCGTTCACGGGGAGTGCGATGGATCACGAAGCGATCGTCAGTCTAGCGGTCGCCTTCGAAGCGTTGCTCATCGACTCCTATTCAGGCGGCGTCACCGCGCGCATCGTTGACCGTGCGACCCACATCCTGAAGGCTGAAGGGCAGCCTAGAGCCGTCATCGAGATCGTGCGTAAGCTGTTTAGTGCGCGGGGCGACGTGGTGCATGCGGGTTCGACAACGTCGAAGCTCGACCTGCCCTTGGCGCGGAAGGCCTATGCCTATTGTCTGATGCACATTCTGGAGCGTCTGGCGCGGATCGACGAGACGACCACGACTGCCGTTGGCGATCTCCTTGGAGACGTGCGCCCTGTCCGCCCCACGCTCGGCGAGCGAGTTCGCCGGGCATGGCGCGCTTTCACGCAGAACTGAGCTCGGAGCGGTGGCGCAAACAGGTCGCGATGATGCCGCAAGACGCGAAGGCGCTGCCCTCGAGAAAGCTGGAAGACAAGAATGACCCAATCCGACTTTGCTGCGCCGTCGCGCTATTTTGTGGATGAGAGCGGGACGACCGGGGATCTGTCCAGGGCCGGGGCCGGTCTGGACTTTAAGCAGCAGCCGGTTTTCGCTTTGGCGGCGGTCGGCGTCGACGACGAGCAGGGCCTCGCCGACCGGTTGGCTCAAATTCGCACGCGCCGTTTTCCGCAGGCCGCCGAACTGAAATCGAGCAAAGGTCATGCGACGACGACCGTCGTCTCGGAGCTTCTGGACGCGATCGACGCCTTGGGCGGCGGTATCCTTCTAGAGGTGATGGACAAGCGATTCACCCTGGCGGCGACCATGATCAACACCTTGGTCATGCGTCCCGTGTCGCCGGACGATCACAAGCCGAGCGCGCTCTGGTTCCGCATGCAACTTGCCGAGCAACTCCATGATACCGCGCCGGTGGAGGTCTATGACGCCTTCATTCAGGCGTGTCGCAACCCGGGGGAGGCGAGCCTGAAGGCCGCCTTCCGCGCCGTCCTTCAATTGGTGCCGCCGGAGACGCCTCGCGACAGTCCCGCTGGAGCCATCCGCCTCTTCACCCTCGACAGTCTGAAGGATTATCGCAAAGCCGGTGTGTCGAAGCCGGAGGTGCAGCGCCGATTCCTACCGCTTCCCGATCTAGGTCATACGGGCAAGGAGGTTTGGATCCTCCCGCACCTCTCAGCCTTCACCAATCTATATGCTCGAATCAACAAGCTTCGGGACGGGCGATTGGCGGAGGTGCATATTGTTCATGACGACCAGCCCTATGTGGCGGAGATCCTTCGATCGTCGAAACAGGCGGTCGAAGACTTGGCCGCAGACAACAAGGTGATGGCGCTCGCGAGGGTCGACTATCGATTCGTCGAAACGGGCGAGCTGACCTTCACGGCTTCAACCAGCTCGCCGGGCGTGCAAGCCGCCGACCTGATTGCCGGCTTTGCGATGCGACATACGCGCGACGCTCTCGCCGGGTCACGGCCGAGCCTGGAAAGTCTGAAGGTGTTCCACCGTCTGGCCAATACGCTCGACGGAGCGCCGGGGTTCGGCATGAACCTTATGCTATCGAACCGCGACGTCCTGCGTTGCGGCCTGCTTCCCAGCCAGGTCCCGCCGATGCAGCCGTCCTAAGCGCCTCACTACGCTCTCCGCCGGCACAAGCGCTCAACTCTCATCGAAAATTCCGCGTGCACGCCTTGATGGGGGTGAGCGACAGGTCGGGAGTGTAGATGTCGCGGACCTTCGGTGATCCGCGCGGAAAGCTCGCCAGTATGGTTTCAGTTCCTTACAGCGGCAGAGATCCTGCGTGTGGTCATAGGCGGGTCGCTGCGCGAGAAGGTCCCGGATTCGATGCCCTGTTCGTGTATCAGCCAGTCCAGCATCTCCGCCGAACTATAGGCGGTATCCGCCGCCAAAAGGAGTGCTCCTCTCTGGTGTGTTTATCCTTTGCTGAGATGTTTACGTAGCGGATCAAAGCCCCACCCCTCGAATGTCAAGTTTCGGCTCTATTTCAATGACCGCTCCTCGCGCGTTAAAGACATACGAGTTGGCGTGGTTTGATAGTCACCTGGTCAGCTATGGTGCCGTTTCGACTGGTCCAGCGAAGTTCGTAAATGTGTGGCCCACAGAGAGCTGTATAGCGCCGCTGAACGGGCTACCGCCTGCCTACTTTGCCGGTCGGTGGCGCTGAACGTTCAGGGCTCGCTCCGTGGCTGAGTAGGTCTTAGGTGGTTTCGATCCAATTTGAGCAGCTCTTAAGTGGTCGACTTAAGTGGTCAGATCTCTAGGTTCCAACGATTTCGGGCTTGAAGTGAGCAGTTCTTAACTGGTCCCGACATTTTTTGTCGAAAACATGTCGAAAACACCTAACACCTGCTCACAAACGGCTAAGACCTGCTCAGGTCTGGGCCGAGCAAAGAGGCTGTTTAGCGCCGATTTTGTTGAAAAATTCGGCTCAAAGGCGATGATCAGGGATACCGCCTACGCGGCTTGCATTAGATGATGCAGTCGCTCGTACTGATGTGATGGGCAAACCAGAGCCCACCATGCCCGTGAGTATAGCCTACTAGCACTTTTCACCTAAGCGGCATTCTTTGAAATGGAGACGGGCATTCAAAGTGGAAACGCCTGTCCCCATTCAAGATTTATTTGGAGCGATGACGCGCAAGGCCCATCATCAGACGCTCCGCGGTGATAGCCACGATCAAAGACAAACCCGTCAGGGGATAGATAATCGCCAGCGGCAGAACGATGCCCAGAACGGCGGACCTCGCCTTCAGTCCAGGCGGTGCATAGGGCGCGCCCATGCCGCGACGTTGTGGCCGTCGCTTCCACCACATCACAAGGCCACTGACAGCGAGCAGCCAGATGGCAATGCATCCGGCGAGCATAATGATCCGGTTTATCCAGCCGTATTGATGGCCCTGATGGACAGCAATGCCCCATTCAAATGCCTTGGCTCCGACACCGAACTGGCCCCATTTCAGATCGGCCTTCACTGCTCCGTCACGACCGTCCACATAAAGACTACGGGCGTCCTCGGCACGTTCGGCTCCATGGGCGATGGTAAAGGCCAGTGACGGGTCAGACGGTATCGATACCGTATAGGGCCGAGCCATTCCGCGCGCCTCGACGACATCAAAAACCTTCTCCAGAGACGAGCTTGGGGTGGGCATCGCAGCAGGCGCGTGATCATGGTGATTATGGACGTCATGATCATCGGTTAAGCGCAGAACGACCCCTTCCATTGTCCAGCCTGTTCCGGCTGGCCGATCATGGTCCCCCGCATGCGCCCAAGGGCTGGCCGCCGGAGGGGCAGCGGGTCTGCCCAAACCACTCTCACGCATCACATTCATGAAACGATCGCCCCAGACCGCAGACCAGGGCATGCCCGTTACGGCCAGAAAGGCGATGACAGCGCCGGCATAGAGGCCCGTAACCGCGTGAAGATCGCGCCAGAAAGGACGGCGTTTCAAGCTGCTGGCGCGCGGCACGGCGACGGCGACATCACGCTTTCGAGGCCACCACAGATATAGGCCCGTAGCCACAAGGATGATGGCCCAGCCCGCGACGATCTCGACCAGAATATTAAACGGCCGCCCCAAGAGCGACAGACTGTGCAAACCCTTCACAGTGTCCATCAGGCCGCCGCCTTCGATCGAGCCTTGGGACGTTGCCGTATAGGGATCGACAAAGACCGTGTGCTCGCCCTGCGCCGAGCGCACCTTGATTTGCACGGCCCGATCAGCCTGCTCGGGCAGGAGAATCGAGGTTGCACGTCCCGATACACTGGCCTCCGCGGCTTGCATCCACTGATCCGGCGCAACCCATTGGCCGTTGGCTGTCACTTTGGACATATGCCCGTAGGCCACCTGCTCTATCTCGGATTTGAACAGATAGAGTGCGCCCGTAAACGCCAGCAGCATCAAAACCGGTAGGGTGAAAATGCCCGCATAGAAGTGCCATCGCCAGACAGCGCGGTACACGCCGGAGAGGCTGTTGGTAGATATATTGGTCAACAGATTATTCGGGGCGGATTTCAAATCCGCCCCGCCCCCCATAGATCAGAAGTTCAAACGCACGCCGACAAAGGCTGAGCGGCCCTCACCCGGCATGAATACTGCCGTGGAGGCTGTGCGCGCGTCAGTCACCGCGCTGATCTCGCTGACATAGCGTTCGTCGGTCAGGTTACGTGCATCAACAAAGACGGTGACACCATTGTCGAAGTCCCACCCCATATTCAGCCCCAGAACGGTGAAGCCCGGGGCCTTGAGGGTATTGGCGTAATCGACCCAGACGTCATCCATGCGCCATTCCACAGTTGGGGTGACAAACAGACCCGACGGATGACGCCAAGACAGCTCTGCGCGGTACTGATGCTCAGGCACGACCGGCATGCTGTTGCCTTCCCAAAGAAGGTCCCGCTCGAAGTAGAAGTCGTTGTAGTTATAGGTTTGTCGAAGAACCGATGCGCCGCCGGCCAGTTCGACCGGAAGGCGCCACTCAAGGCCCGCTTCCAAGCCCTGATGGATTGTGCGGTCGCCATTGAACGTGGCTGCGGGAATATCGGACCCGACGATGTAGTTCAGGATTTCTCCGTCAATCCGGCTGCGGTATAGGGTGACATCCCATGCGAGCGCACCGTGTCGACCGCGGGTCCCGATCTCGGCGCTCCATGCGTCCTGAATGTCGATCGGTGTGAAGCCGGTCAAAGGGGCCTGGACCAGAGCGCCATAGGCAGGCGGCTCCACCGAACGGGTAATGTTGGCATAGACTTGGGCACCGGCTTCACTTTCCCAAAGCAGGCCAAGGCGAGGCGAGAACCATTCATATGTGATGCTGTCATCATTGGCTGAATTCAGGCGATCCTGGTAATCGCGTGTGGCGCGCCCGAAGGAGCCGCCAACGACCACAGCCAGATCGTCACGAACAAATAGCCGCCCCTCTGCGAAGACATCCAGTCCCGAAGCATCCTGTAGTCCGTTGGCCATAACAGCCCCCGCATGACCGGCAGTGTTCAAATACCTTTGGACGTCGACCTGACCGTCGCGATAGCTGAGACCATAAAACAGATCGGCGCGCATACCGGCCACCTGTCCCGTCCAGTCAAACCGACCGAATGCACCAACGGTGTGGCTGTCAGACTGGAGGACCTGGAAGATCGGGTGCCATAGGTCCTTTTGCCAGCCATAGATCGCGCCCTCGAACACCGTGGATTCGCTCAGTCTCCATCGGGTCTGCAATGTCAGACGCTTGAGATCCAGATCACGCGCCTGATCCCCAGCGATGGCTCCAGCGTTGGCCATTTTGGGCGTTTCCAGCGCCTGTGACAGGGTCAGCGCCCCCGGTATATCTTGGCGAATGTCGGCGGCCTGAAAGATCAAGCGGATCTCGCGGTCATCTCCAAATGAACGGCCAGCATTCAGCGTAACGCGCGATTGCTGTTGCTGGCTGTGGTCGCGGTAGCCGTCAGACTTCATGCCCGATACAGCCGCGAACACATCCCAGTTGTCCCACTGGCGGGTCATCGCACCAGAAGCCCGCAGGCTGTCGTATGAGCCCGCTTCGAAACGAAGCTGATTGTCGAAGTTGGCACTATGGCCTGTAGGCGTAACCAGATTGACGGCACCCCCCAATTGGGAGCCGCCAAACCGTAGAGTATTGGCCCCCTTGTAAACCTCGATATAGCGCGCGCTCAGGGCGTCGATGGCTTGGAAATCCGAAAAGCCGTCTGCATCGGCGAAGGGCACACCATCCTGCGCGAACAGAACGCCGCGTTGATGGAAGCCCTGGGCAATACCCGAGCCACGGATCGAAAGGCGGGCTTCCTCGCCATATCGCTTTTGGGCAAGGACACCGGGAACATTCCGCAGAGTATCATAGAAGCCTTGGGCGAAGCGGTCCTCATAGGTCTCGGCAGCAACCACAGAGACCGCACCCGGGGTGCGAGACAGGCGCTCGCGGGCCTGTGCGACGATTGCTGGATCGTCAGCATTTCGTTTCGCGGTAACGATGATGGAGTCGACAACCGTGACGTCTTGTTCAGACGTAGATTGAGGTTGAGCAAAGCTGGGTGCCGCATAGGCGGCGATAAGCAGCGCCAGAGGCGCCGCTGAGATCTTGAAAGACATAGATAGTTTCCTGAACAGGCATAGACAGCGCCTGCCTCAAGGGCTGGCGCGACGACGGGATGTTCAGGCGATAGGTGGGGCTGTTGAGTGAGGGCGTACCGGAGGCCCCCGCACGGGAGGCTGACGATAGCTTGCCGCGCTGTAGAAGGGAACTACCCGCTCGAAAACCACAGGCTCCGAATTCGACTGCAGGTCAGGCACCGGCACGGCGGCAAGGCTCGAAAGCAGAGCCATAGCGCAAGTCAAACTTGGTGTGCTGTGGTCTTCGACCGGCTGGCCATCATCATCCAGATAGATGACACGAAGCTCCCCGCCACCACATAAGACAATCGGTGACCCTAGAGACGGAGAGGCCGCCACCGCCACAGGCATAAATGTCGCAAACACAATGGCGAACGTCGCGGCAAGGAATGCCAGCGACTTCGTCAATGACCAGTGCTCGGAACCAGATTGCGACATTGCCCTCGCTTCTAACGGGGCTTCAAAAGTTAGAAAACCTCAAAAGTGAGCTCGTGACTGAATTCGAAACGGCCTTCTGAACGGTAAGCCGCTAACGCCCCTGAATCCTGCGTCCAACAATAAGAAAACGTACGTTTATATTTTAATTCAACAACTTGGATCCTCAGCATTAAGGACCTCTGACAACAACACCCGCTGCTCATGGCGCAGATTTGATGTCGACACAGATCATTAACTCGCGAGCCTAAAGCCACGCCGTTCTGCCCTGCTCGGGGTCTATGGGATGCTGGGCCTTGTTCTAGTGTTCTATTGCATGCGTGGCCTCACCAATCCCCGCATCTGGAACCAGCGTCTGCTGTCCATCGCCTTCTGGTGCCTGAACATCGGCCTGGCGATGATGACCTTCCTGTCGCTGCTGCCGTAGGGCCTCTGGCATACCTATGCGTCGTTCAACGAAAACTACGCCGCCGCACGCTCTGCCGAACTGATGCACCATCCGATTATGGAGGGGCTGGTCTGGGCGCGGGTGCCGGGCAACGTGGTGTTCGCCGTCGGCCTAGGTGCCTTAGTCCTGTTCGCGGTGAAAGCCTTCTGGCGGAGCCGTCGTCGCGAGTGACGGCGGTGGAACCCATGAGCTGAGCAGGTCTTAAGTGGTTTCCGCCCTGTTTGAGCAGCTCTTAAGTGGTCGGCTTAAGTGGTGTGAATTCCCAAACCCTGCGATTGCGGGCTCGAAGTGAGCCGATCTTAAGTGGTCCCGACAATTTTTTTGTGCGCCGAGCATTTGGCGCTGGACTCGCGCTACCATTGTCAGCGTTTTTCTTGTTGTGATTGGACGTCACAGGGCCGTGGATTTTGGCGTGTCATTGCGCCGCATATTTGCCCATTGACCTTCCTACGCTGGAATCCTGTTCCATCACGGGCTCAGGAGACATGATGATGAAAAAGCTTAAAATTGCCGCTGTGACTGGAACTCTCGCTCTTATTGGCGGCGTGGCCTTTGCCCTGAACAGCCTTCCCTCCTCGGCCCGAGCGTCCGAGATGACCGTCTACAAGAGCGAATCCTGCGGCTGCTGCCGGTCGTCGGCGTAGCGGCGACGAGACGGGCGTGGGCCTGTGCCTGAGCTGCCAGAAGCGACAAAGCCGCCACAGCGCCAGTCAGGGTTGCGATCTTGAAACGGTTCACTGGTTTCTCCTTGAGGAAACGCCCCCTGTCTTTTCATACGCAGGCGCGGGGGCTTTCCCTCAAAGGGCGTGATGATCGCCCGGCGAAGGCTTCAACGGAAGCCATTGGTCAGCATCTGGCCTCATAAGAGGAAGCCGTATTTAGAGTGCCTTCGTGGAGGCGTTGCATCGCACGAAGCTTGCAATACAAAGTTCACTGAACCTAACTACCCTTCAAGCGCGAATGTGAAATGCAATCGTCGGGCTGGAACCAGCGGTTCGACAACGCGGACAGGTTAATGAGCAGAGCCTCTCATCATGCCAGATTGCACTGCGGCCTCACCCTGCTTGCCGCCGCTATAGGCCTTATGGCATCATCTTCGGCCAGCCTTGCCCAAGACGCTACGCCGCTCTCCTTTGAGGATGCCACCGCCCGTTTAAGCGTCACATCCAGCATCCGGCGTGCCTCCAGCGCCGATGTGACCGCAGCCGAAGAGCAGGCGGCGGCGGCGCGTACGCTGAACCGCCCGACCATCGCCGTCGATGCCCAGATTCTGCGCTATCAGAAGAGCTTCGACATTTCCCTGTCAGACGCCTTTGGCCAAGCTGAGTCCGCCGCCAACCAACTCTTGCCCGGCATCATCGGCGACCTGCCCGGTGTTCCCGGTGACATTCTGCAAACCATCAACGACCGGCTGGAAACCGCCCTGCCCGAGTTCTTTGCCAGCTTGCCCGGCAGTGTGCGGTTAAAGACCGCCGACACCAGTTTTCGCCCCGTCGTCACCGCCGTCATGCCGATCTACACCGGCGGGGCCATCCCTGCCCTGCGCGACGCGGCGGGAGCCAATGTCGACATGGCCCGCGCCCGTCAGGCCGAGGCAGGCAATCTGGAAAGCGTCAATCTGGTGCGGGTCTATTTCGGCCAGACCCTGACGCAAGAGGCCCTGACCATCGCCCGCGACACCCGCGACGGCTTTGACCTGCATCTGCGCAACGCACAGGCCATGGAGCGCGAAGGCTTCCTCAGCGCCGCCCAGCGGTTACAGGTTCAGGTCGCCCGTGACGCCGCACAACGCCAACTGGATCGCGCGGAACTGGAGCACGACACGGCGGTCCAGAGTCTGGCCCGAATGCTGGATGTAAGCACAAGCGTTGCCCCGACCAGCCCCCTGTTCGTCAACGCGTCACCGCCCGGCCCTGTCGACGCCTTCATCGAGGACGGCATTGCGGACCATCCGCGCGTAGCGCTGGCCGGTGCAGGCCGCGAACTGGCCGATGCGGGTGTGGATCTGGCCCGCTCGCGGCTGCGTCCATCGGTTTATGCCTTCGGTGCCTACAACCTGAACCGCGAGGACGCCCTGCCGACCGAGCCCGACTGGGCCATCGGCATCGGAGCCCGCTACACCCTGATGTCGTCGCTGGATCGGGGCCGGATGATCAGCGCCGCCCGCGCCCGCTCACAGGCTGCAGAGCAACTGCAACGTCAGGCCCGCGACGAGATCCGCATCCTGATTATCCGCACCTATAATCTGGTCGAGTTGTCGCGCCGCCAGTTCCTGTCGCTGGACTCCAGCCTTGAGGCAGCGACCGAGAACCTGAGGGTTCAGGAGTTGTCGTTCCGCGAGGGCGAGGCCCCTGCCTCCGCCGTTATCGATGCGCGCAACCTGCTGGGCTCGGCCCGATTACAGCGCGCAGCAGCGGCCTATGAGTATGAGCTGACCTTGGCTGCCCTGCTGGCCGCCAGTGACCGCAGCGACGAGTTCATCAGTTATCTGCAACGCGCCGACCGGGTGATCGCCCCATGACCGAGACCGCCCCCGCTGTAGAGCCTGTTATTGATCCGGCCCCGCCCACGCATCGACGCAAGAAGCCGCCGGTTCGGACCCTGTTGATCGCCCTTGCGGCACTGGCGGTGTTGGCCTTCGTCGTCATCGGCCTGTTCCTTGCTGCCCGCCCCGCCCCGCCGCAGGTGCAGGGCATGGTCGAGGCCGAGACCTTCACCGTCGCCACCAAGGCCCCCGCCCGCGTCGAGAAAATGCTGGCCTCGGCGGGTGACCGTGTCGTTCCGGGTCAGGTACTGGCCATCCTCTCCAGCCCCGAAATCACCGCCGGTGACCAACAGGCCGCCGCCGCCCTGCAAGGCGCGCAGGCCGTTCAGGAACTGAGCCGCGTCGGTGCCCGTCCCGAGGACATCCGCTCGCTGGAATCCATCTGGCGCAGCGCACAGGCGGCGGCGCAACTGGCAGCCCAGACCGCGCGAAGGGCCGAAAACCTGTTCGCCGAGGGCGTCATCTCGGCCCAGCGCCGCGACGAGGCCGTCGCCGCCCGCGCCGCCACCGCCGCCCAGTCCGAGGCCGCCCGCCAGCAGTACCTCAAGGCTGTCGCAGGGCCTCGCAGCGAAGAGAAAACCATAGCCGATGCTCAGGTCGCCGCCGCCCGCGCAGGTGTAGGCCAGATGGCCGCGCTTCAGGCCGAGACCCGCCTGATCGCCCCCGCGGCGGGCGAGATTGCCGAACGTTTCTCCAACCCCGGCGAACTGGTGTTGATCGGCGTGCCGGTCTTCACCGTGGTCGATCTGGACCACGTCTGGGTTGCCTTCAACCTGCGCGAGGACCAGTTCAATGGCCTGAAGATCGGCCACACGGTGCGCGGCGATATCCCCGCCCTGAACCGCAAGGGCGTGGCTTTCCGTGTCAGCTTCATCAGCCCGCAGGGCGACTTTGCCACGTGGCGCGCCACCCGTCAGTCGCGCGGCTATGACGTGCGCAGCTTCGAAATCCACGCCAAGCCGGTGGCTGCGGTCGAGGGCCTGCGCCCGGGCATGAGCGTCCTGTTCGACTGGCCCGCGCAGTGACAACGCCAACCGGCGTCTTCGGCCGCGCCCTGCGCGCCGAGATTGCGCATCTGGCCCGCAGCCGCTGGGACCTGATCCTGCTGATCGTCATGCCCGTCGTGTTGATGATTGTGGTCGGGGCCATGCTGTTTCAGGGCGTGGTGCGCGAGGTTCCTGTCGCCGTTGTCGATCAGGATCATTCCGCCTTCAGCCGCGCCGCCATCCGCAACATGGAGGCCAGCCCCGGCATACGCATCGTGGCCCAGCCGACCGATCTGGAGGCCGCATGGCCCCTGATGCGATCAGGCAAGATTTACAGCCTCGCCTACATCCCGCGCGGCGTCGAGAAAAACGCCTTTCGCCAGCCAGACGCGGTGATCGTCTATTACAACGGGGCCTTCCAGACCGTCGGCTCACTGGCGGCCTCGGCCCAAACCACAGCCCTTACCAACGCCGCGGCGCCCCTGATCCTTGATCGTACGCGCGCCTTGGGCGTGCCTGCTGCCCGACTGAAACCGCCCGCCGTTCAGGTGACCATTCTGGGCAATCCGCACCTCAGCTTCGAGTTGTTTCTCGGCGGTTTGATCATGCCGGGGGTGCTGCATCTGCTGATGGCTTGCGCCGCCGTCATGGGTGTGGGGCGCGAACTGCGCGGTGGTTCGCTGAAAGACTGGTCGGCGCACATGGATGGACGGCTGGCGGCGGCATTGGCCGGCAAGCTGACGCCCTATGTCCTCGCCTTCACTCTCTGGGGTGCTGTGTGGATCGCCTGGCTGTGCGGCTGGCGCGGCTGGGGCGTCGAGGGCAGCCTGTTGATGCTAATGGGCGGCCTGTTGGCCCTGATGGCGGCCACCGCCGGCATCTCGGCACTGCTGGTTTCGCTGACCGGCGACATGGACACCAGTTTCTCGGCCACGGCAGTCTATGCGGGATCGGCCATCGCCTTTTCCAACGGCACCCTGCCCCTGCTGCACGGCCCCGCCTTCGCCCAGTTCTGGAGCACGCTCCTGCCCTTTACCCACTATCTGCGGCTTCAAAACGAGCAGATGGTGCTGGGCTCGGATGTTTCCACATCGCTAGGACCATTGGCGATCCTGCTGGCGGTGACCGTGGGGACCTTCGCCCTTTCGGTCCCGCTGGCCCATCGCCGCGCCAAGCGAACACCAAAGCCGGAAGACCTGAGCCTGTCCCTGCCCACCCGCAGTTTCGGCGGGGCCTTCGTCGGTACGTTCGCGGGCATTTTCAAGCACCGTCCCCTGTCCAGCACCATCCTGTTGGCTGTGGTTGCCTACGCCTTCTACTACCCCATGGCCTATGTCGGTCAGACGCCGGTCAAGCTGCCGATCGCCGTCGTCGATCAGGACCACTCGGCCCTCAGCCGACGACTGGTGCAGGAGATGAACGCCACCCGCGCGCTGGACGCCTCTGCGGTCGCCACCTCTCCTGCCGAGGCCGAGCGCATGCTGCGCAATGGCGAGGTTGATGGCGTCATGCTGATCCCAGAGCGGTTTGAATCATCCCTGATCCACGGCGACGCCACGGGGATCGGCCTGTATCTAAATGGGGCCTATCTGGTCCGCGCCACGGCCATGGGCAAGGCACTGGGCGGGGCTGCGGCCGCCGCCGCCAAAAAGGTCCTGACGCCAGTAATCGAAGCCACCCGTCTGGAAGAACGCGCCCCGAGCGTGGTGCAGCGCCCGCTCTACAACACCACCGACGGCTATGGCAGCTATGCAGTTCCGGCGGTCAGCGCCATCATCCTGCAACAGACCCTGCTGCTGGGTGCCGCCCTGTTCGCCGGACTGCGTCGAGAGACACGCGCACAACCGCTCTCGACCCTCAGCTTCCTAGGCCTTTGGGCAGCCCTGACCCTGATCGGCAGCGTCGCCAGCCTGTTCTATTTCGGCTTTGTCTTCTGGTTTCAGGACTATCCGCGCATGGGCGACCTGTTGGGCATCATCATCGCTGTGCCCGTCTTCGCCGCCAGCGTCTCGGCGCTCGGCTTAGCGATTGGCAGCCTGTTCGATCGACATGAACGGGCGATGCAGATCCTCGTCGGAACCTCGGTGCCGCTCTTCTTCCTCGGCGGTGCCGCATGGCCTCTGTTCCTGATGCCCGAGCCTCTGGCGTGGCTGGCCCGCCTGTCGCCCTCGACCTCGGCCATCCAGGCCTTCGTCAAGCTGAACGCAGCGGGCGCGACCGTAACCGAGGTGGCTCCGGAACTGCTAACCCTAGTCGTTCTGGCGCTCCTGTTTGGTGCAACCGCTTGGTACAGAGTCAGGCACGCCTGACATTGCCTATGAGCCGCAAGCCCCCACACAAGCAGCGGGCCAACGCTTAAGATCAAATCCCCCTCGCGCTCCGCAAACAGTTCAGCGATGGTGGCCCTATAGAACAACCATCGCGCATGGGCTTTACGCGCGTTTATGGACGGCTCACCGCTCGGATTTGCCCGCTATGATGCAAACCTTGGAAATCCATCCTCTCCCATTGTGCATTTCTTCTCGTTTTCGGTCTGTCATTGTAGTGGGATTTGAGAGCTGAAGTGTCTTAATGAATCGCTGGTTGCGGCGCGTAGCTGAATGGAACGTGGATGGTTGATGACGGCGAGTTAAAGGCCTGGTTCTTTAGAGAGGTGTTTCCGCTCGAGGCCGCGCTGACGCGCTTCATCCGCCGTAACTGGCGTAACGAGAGCGACGTGGCCGATCTGAGGCAGGACATCTATGCCAAGGTCTATACGGCGGCCCAGCGACAACTGCCGCTGCACGCCCGCGCCTTCCTGTTCACCACCGCCCGCAACCATCTCATCAACACCGCCAAGCGCGCCAAGATTGTATCCTTTGATCTGGTGGCCGACCTTGAAGCCTCCTTCCCCGATGCGGCATCGACGGATCTCGACCGGCAACTGAGCGCACGAGAAGAACTGAGACGCGTACAGGCAGGCCTGGAGCGTCTGCCCGCGCGCTGCCGACAGGTAATGACCCTGCGACGCATCGAAGGCCTTTCCACCAAGGAAGTCGCCACGCACCTGAACATCAGCGTCAGCACCGTCGAGCAACAGATGGTTCACGGCCTACGGGCGCTGACAGACTATATGATGGGCGGACAAGGACGCATCCGACGTCCCTCGCCAAAAACTGCGGCTACCAAGAACGAGGGCCAGTCATGAGCGCCCGCAACGCGATCGAAGAAACCGCCGCCCAATGGCTCGTGCAGAGGACCGAAGGCCTCGACAGCGATGAACAGGCCCGGCTCGACATCTGGTTGAATGCGGCCCCCGAGCACCGGACGGCATTCTGGCGGCTTGAGTACAGCTGGGAAAAGGCGGGACGTCTTGTCGCGCTTCGCAGCCCCGACAGCCTGGCGGAAACCATTGCCGAAGCTGCACCGCCGGCTCCCTCGCGCCGTTCTCTGCCGCGCTGGGCCATGGGTCTTGCGGCCATCCTGGTTATTGGCGCTCTGGCGTCGATGGCAGCGCTCTGGCCCCAGCCGGCCCACTATGCAACAGCCACTGGCGAGCAACGCCTTGTGGCCCTGTCCGACGGTTCGCGCGTCGAGCTGAACACCGAGACGCGCCTGCGCGCCTCCATATCGCCCGATGACCGCGAAGCGTGGCTGTACAAGGGCGAGGCCTATTTCGACATCGCCCACGACGCATCACGCCCCTTCACCGTTCATATGGGCGAGCGGTCCATTCAGGTCCTGGGTACGCGGTTCAGTGTATGGCGTAACGGTGACAATGTGCGAGTGGTCGTTGCCGAAGGGCGGGTCCGCCTCAGCGGCCCAAAATCGGGACCAACCTCAAAGCCGGTCGTTCTGGTTCGCGGCGACGTTGCGACAGGTGTCGGAGCCTCGGTCCTGCAAAGCCGGACAACGGGCCAGCGTATAGAAGACCAGCTTGCATGGCGGCGCGGCCTGCTTGTGTTTGATCAAATCACGCTGTCGGACGCCGCCGCCGAGTTCAATCGCTATAACGAAACCCAACTGGAAGTGCTCGACCCCAAGTCTGCCAGCATCCGGATCGGCGGCAGTTTTGAAGCGACCAATGTCGAAGCTTTCGCCCGCCTATTACAGAGCGCCTATGGTCTGGAAATCAGCCGTCAGGGCGAAACTGTAAAAATATCGGAGTGAGATGTAGGGGTTTTTTGCCTTCCTCTTGTCACAATCCCTGAGGTGCCCACATCCGGGCAACAGGGGGTTCTATGAAGAAGGTTTCATTCTTGAGGCACGTGCTGACAGGCAGCGCCTGTGCCTTGATACTCGCGGGTGCCGCAGTGGCCCAGACCCGCAACTTCGATGTTCCGTCCGGCGATCTCAAAGGCGCATTGGACGCCTATGCACGTCAGGCCGGAGTGCAATTGGTCTATAAAACCGAAGACGTTCGCGGCGTGCGCACGCGCGGCGTTCATGATTCTGTCGATGCCGAGACCGCCCTTCTTCGCCTGCTGGAAGGCACAGGCCTGACCGTACAGCGCGACAGCTCCGGTGCTTTGGCCATCGTCCGCCTGCCCGCGCAGAAAACAGCATGGCACGACGACCAGACCTCGTCGGTCGAAGAAATCGTCGTCACCGGCTCGCGCCTCAAGAACGTCTTCGACGCCGCCACCCCCGTCGTCAGCGTGGAGCGCGAGGCCCTGCTGGAAGGCGGCTATATGGATCTGGCCGAGGCCCTGACGGACATCCCCGGCGTCGAGGAAGGTGTATCGCTGGCCAACAGCCAGACCGCGACACAGGCCAATGGCTTGTCGACCATCAGCCTGCGCAATCTGGGTGAGAACCGCACCCTGACGCTGATCGACGGACATCGCACCGTCTCGAACGCCGGTAACAAGAATGCCGTCAGCCTCAGCACCATCCCCGAGTTCTTCGTTGACCGCGTCGAAGTGACGACCGGCGGCGGCTCTGCCGTCTATGGCTCCGACGCCATCGCCGGTGTGGTTAACGTCATCACCGAACGCAACCTGAACGGCGTGCGCGCCCGCGTGGTCGCCGGAACGACCCATGACGGCGGTGGCGACTCGATCGAATACTCGGTCGGCGCTGGCGGCCGCTTCATGGACGATCGTCTCTATCTGATGGCCGGTGCCACCTATGATCGCCAATTCAAGCTGGCGGCAACGGATCGCGAACGTGCACTGGAATCCATTCTCTACCTGCCCGCCAGCAACACCGTCACCACACCGGACCGGTCGACCTATACGGATGGCGGACGCTTCGTCAGCACCAAATGGTACTATGACGAAGGCGGCCTGAAGCCTAACTTTGTTACGGCTGTAAACGGCTACGAAAGCCGCCCCAACGGCACCCTGATCACGCCACGCGACAACCTTAACGGTGCCGCCAAGTTTGACTTCGCCGTGAGCGAAAACCTCAAGATCTGGGGTCAGGCGCTCTATTCGAACGTGGTGACGGATTCGGTTCGCGAACCGACAACCTTCAGCAACACCACGACCTTCGGCGTCAATGACGAGTTCACGGTCGGGCGCATGTCGCGCACCCTGAACCCCTTCGCGCCGACCGAGATCAAATCCGCCGCCACCAGTTCCGGTATCGACTTCCGCCGTCGTGTGATCGAGGTCGGACCTAACCTGATCCATAACGAGCGCGAAACCATCCGCAGCTGGCTCGGCGTCGAAGGCACCCTGCCCAACGACTGGGACTGGAAGCTGACCTACGGGTACGGCAAGTTTTCGGGCGAGCAAATTCGGGGCAACACCCTGAACCTGCAACGCGTCCAGTGGGCTCTGGATTCCGAGCGCGTTAACGGCGTCGTCCAATGCCGTAATGCCGCCGCTCGCGCTGACGGCTGTGTGCCGCTGAACATCTTCGGCGTCGGCTCGATCACGCCCGAGATGGCCGACTATATTCGTGCCAACACCTATTATCGTCCGACCAACCGTCAGGATACGATCGAAGGCTATGTCTCGGGCACGCTGTTCGAACTTCCGGCCGGTCCGGTCGAAACGGCCTTCGGTTTTGAAAGCCGCCGCGACCACACCCAGACGCGCACTGATCCCCTGATCCAGAGCGGCGTGGCCAGTTCGTCCTTCCTTCCGGAATACGAAGGGACCATCAAGGCCAACGAAGTCTTCGCCGAAGCCTCTGTGCCGTTGTTGACCGATCTGCCGTTCGCCCACCGCCTTGTGCTCAACGGCGCAGTCCGCGTTGCGGACTACAGCCTTGAAGCCGTCGGGACGACCGTCAGCTATCGCGCCGGTCTGCAGTGGGCTCCGATCCCCGATCTGCGCATCCGCACCGAGTTTGCACGCGCGCAACGCGCACCGGACACCAGCGAACTGTTCTCGCCGCCGCGCGACGATGCAGACAACGTCGTCGATGTCTGTAGTGGCATGAAAGCTTCCTCGACCGGAACCATCGCCCAGAACTGTCTTGCCGATCCCCGGATTGCTGCCGCAATCGCGGCTTCGGCCGATGGCACGTTCCGTCAGTTGACGACGCAGATCAAAGCCCCCAATGCCGGCAACCTCGACCTGTTCGAGGAAACCGCGGACACCTGGACGCTCGGCCTCGTCTATCGCCCGAGCTTCATTCAGGGTCTCGAAGCCAGCGTCGACTATTACGACATCAAGATCAGCGATGTGATCTCGTCCTTGAGCAATTCGGCCCTGCTTCTGGGCTGCTATTCGGACACGTCCGGCGATGACAACGTGTTCTGCAAGACCATCACCCGCGATGAAAACGGCCAACTGGTTCGCATCCTGAACCAGGAGCAAAACCTCAACGAAACTCGCGCCCGCGGCGTAGACGTAGCGGCCTCCTACCGCTTCGATCTGGAGCAATGGCGCGTTCCCGGCCGGTTCCGTGCCAGCGTCAACTACAGCCGCCGTCTGGAACTGAGCACCGAGTTCGACGGCGTGGACCAGGTTGAGTTGATCGACTATGTCGGCGAAGTCGGCACGGCCAAGAATGAGGCCAAGTTCGGCCTGAGTTGGTACGATGACGACTGGAGCGTGCGCTGGTCTGCCCGCTACATCGGCGATGTCGTCGACAGCCTGGAGCGCGAACAACAGGCCATCGCCGCTGGCTGGACTGACCCGCTCTACCTCTACATCGACAGCTACTGGCGCCACGACGTCAGCGTCAGCTTCAAGCCTGACATGAACAATCCGAACCTGAAGATCTTCGGTACGGTCAAGAATGTCTTCAATGAGTACGGCCCCTTCCTTCCGGACGGCACCGACAGCGGAAACGCTTACAACTACAGTTCGGCCTATGGCGTAACAGGCCGTGCGTTCACGCTCGGTTTGCAGGTCGAATTCTAGCCAACTGCAATGGATCCGGCGGCGCTCTTGGAGCGTCGCCGGTCTCTACCGGCCTTGAACAGATGCCGGACGCCTCAACAGGATCAAGCCATGTCAAAACGCTTCGCTGTCGTAATGGCGGCGCTTCTATGCGCCTCGTCGCCCCTCGCCCATGCACAGGACACGGCTTCCCCTCCTACTTCTCCGAAATTGATCGTGACCATCGTGGTCGATCAGTTCAGCGCCAACCTGTTCAACCAGTATCGCAGCCGCTGGACTGGCGGCCTGCGCCGGCTTTCCGACGAGGGTCTGGTCTCGACCAATGGCTATCAGACGCATGGCCTGACCGAGACCTGCCCCGGACATTCGACGGTCCTGACCGGTGTGCATCCGGCCCAGACCGGAATCCCTTCCAATGACTGGATCGACCCGACTACAGGCGAGGAGATCTATTGCCTGTCCGCGCCGCGCAACACGCTGGCGCATGGGCGCAACAACGGCAACGGCCCCGTAGGCCCCAACAATATCCGCGCCTCCAGTCTGGGCGACTGGCTGAAAGATCAACGCCCCGACGCACGCGTCTTCGCCGTCTCGGGCAAGGATCGGGGCGCCATCAATCTGGCCGGACATCACCCCGACGGTGTCTTCTGGTTCACCGAGGGCTTTGGCCTGACCACCTATGTCGAGCCCGGCCAAAACGCTTCGACGCGACTGGCCGCCGTGGACGCCTTCAACGCCGATTTTCGTCGCCGACAGGCAGCCACGCCTCACGGCTGGACCTATAGCCAACCCCGGTGCCGCGTCCTTGAAGCCGACTGGGAGATCAACGGAAAGACGCTGCATTCGCGCGTACCGCCTGCAAAGGATGATCTGGATTCCTCGCCCGCGCTGGACGAAGAAACGCTAAAGGCTGCCGCCTACCTCATCGACACCCAGAACCTCGGTCAGGGTCCAACAACCGACCTTCTAGGCGTCAGTCTGTCGGCGACCGACCGTATCGGTCATGCCTATGGCACGCAGGGTCCCGAAATGTGCGAACAGATGCATCGCCTTGATCAGGCGCTTGGTCTGTTCCTCGACCGGCTGGAGACCATCCCCGGTGGTGTCGTCCTCGTATTGACGGCAGATCACGGCGGGTCGGACTTCGTCGAGCGCTTGGCCAAGCACGGCTCGCCTCACGCCCACCGCTTCGACACTGCTCCGCTCGCCGCCGTCAACGCCACTCTGCGCGAGCGCTTCAATCTGGACGCCTCACCGCTTCAGTCCGCTTCCAGCGGCCTGATCGTGGCCGACAAAGACCACAAGTCCCTGCCCGAACCTCTGCGGAGCCAAGTGATCGAGGCGGCCCTACCCCTGCTTAAGGCTCTTCCTGACATTGTCTTCGTCGAAGCCCGAGACCAACTTCTGGCCGATCCGCTTCCCGCCAGCGAGCAGCCCGAAATCCTCACCTTGCGTGAAAGAATGCGTCTGTCCGCCGTAGCCGAGCGGTCGGCCGACATCATTATGGTGCGTGCGCCAAATGTGACCGGCGGCGGGCGCGTCGGCGGCAATGTCGCCGGTCACGGCACGCCCTGGGACTATGATCGCAGGGTCCCGATCCTGTTCTGGAAGCCCGACGGGCAGACTCAGGAGCGCTTCTTGCCCATCCGGACCATCGATATTGCCCCCACTCTGGCGAACATTGTGAGCATCCAGCCACCTGCGGTTTCCGGTCGCGCCGTTCCTCTGTGGGAGTGAACCACGCCCCTGTGGAGCGCCCGCAAAGTCACCTTGCGGGCGCTGATACGAAAGCGAGCGGTGCCTTTTGACCAAGCAACACCTGTAAGTCCTGCGTTTTAAAATTTAGCGTTACGGAAACATTCACGTCGTTCGTCCTAACTTTTAGACGGAGGGTGTGCATGCACGAGGACAACGCAAAAATTGTCGCGTGGCTGGGGCGGGAAATCCTGCCGCATGAGGCCGACGTGCGCCGCTGGCTGAGACGCAGTCGCCTGGCAACGGCCGAGATCGAAGACATTGTCCAGGATGCCTATTGCCGCCTGTCTGCCCTTACGGACACCGCCCACATCCTAAGCCCGCGTGCCTATTTCTTTACCGTTACGCGCAACGTCCTGCTGGATCACGTTCGTCGAGCCCGTGTGGTGCGAATGGAAACGGTCGCGGAAATCGACGCGCTGAACATCCCGTGGGATGCCCCTACTCCCGAAGTCATCGCGGGTGCACGTCGGGAACTGGAACGCATTAGTGTGCTCATTTCCAAACTGCCGGACCGCTGCCGCCGCATCTTTGTGATGCGCAAGATCGAAGGTCTGTCCCAGCGAGAAATCGCCGCGACCCTCGGTGTTACCGAAACGATTGTCGAAAACGATGTCGTCCGCGGCCTTCGCCTCATCCTCAAGGCGATTGCTGAAGACGAAAAACCCGAAACCTCCCTCTCCCGCAACAAAGCCAAATCCATCCGTGCGCGAAACAGCCGAGACCATTGAAGAAACGGCCCTTCGCTGGGTCGCGCGTCTGGACCGTGAGGGCCAGACAGTATCGGAACGGCCAGACCTTCAAGTCTGGCTGGCCGAGGACACTCGCCATCGCGGGGCCTTCATGCGCGCCATGGCCGTCTGGCAACATTTGCAGCGGGCAAACGCATTGAGTGCCACCGAACTGGCCAGCAGCCCACCGGTTCACCACCCGAACCTAGAACACAAGTCCCTGCACCGCCGGTTGCTTCTGGCCGGTGCCGCCAGTGCGGCATCAATAGCAGGCCTGTTTGCGATCCACGATTATCGAAACAAGACCGTCCCGTTCTCGACGATGCGCGGAGAAATCCGCCGTGTCCCCCTTAATGATGGCTCGCTTTTGGCCATCAATACCGACACAGAGCTGAAGCTAAATCTGGCTCAAGACCTGCGCGCCTTGCAGATCATAAAAGGTGAGACATGGGTTCAGGTTGCGCCCGATGCCGACCGCCCCTTTATCGTTAGTGCCGGCGATATTCGCGTCCGAGCGATCGGCACAGCCTTCTCGGTACGCAAAATGGACACCGGAGCCGAAGTGCTGGTCACAGAAGGCGTGGTCGAAGCATGGTCCGTACGCAATCCTGCGGACGTCGTGCGTCTCCCCGCTGGACAGAGCACCACCCTGCACACCTCTTCGGGAAAAGCTTCCCCTGTCGTCGCCAATCAGGATGAAGTGCAGCGCAGACTGGCTTGGCGCGAAGGCGATATTGTTCTCTCCGGTGAAAGCCTCAGTACCGCCGTTACAGAATTCAACCGGTATAACCTGGTTCAGATCAAAGTCCTCGATCCGGCACTTGCGGATACCGAATGGATCGGTCGCTTTCGCACCAATGAGCCCCAGGCCTTTGCCCGTGCTGTGGCTGTGACGACAGGTGCACCGGTCCAAATCGGTCCCGACACTATCGCTATCGGTCAAGCTTCGGAGTAAATTTACATCGATGAAAGCTACGGAACCCTCTGCCCCGATCGTCATCAAATATAAGCGCGACTGAACGCGTAACTGATCGGGGAGGATCAATTGGCGTATCCAGATTTCCGTCATGCTCTTATGGCATCGAGTGCAGTAGCCGTTGTTGCCCTGGCTAACCCCGCATGGTCGCAGACCCGAACATTCGACATTGCCGCCCAGCCCGCAGCGTCAGGAATTTCCGCCTTTGCGCGTCAAGCCGACGTACAGGTGCTGATCTCGTCTAATGACGCCCAAGGTCGCCGCACCGCCGCCGTTCAGGGGCCGATGACAGTAGATGCGGGCCTGCGCCAGTTGCTGGCAGGATCGGGACTGTCCATTACCTCCGGCGATGGCCGTACCTATACGCTCGGGCTTGCCTCTGCCGCCCGCACAGCGCAACTCGAAGATTCTACAGCCGTCGACGACATCATCGTCACCGCCCAGAAACGCGAGCAGTCCATTCAGGACGTGCCTATCGCCGTTTCGGCCTTCAGCGCCGACACGCTTGACGCGATGAAGATCGAAAGCGGTTCGGAGTTGCTACGCGCCATACCGAACGTCAGCTTCTCCAAAGCCAACTTCAGCATGTACAATTTCTCGATCCGCGGGATCGGGACCAAGGCGGTGTCGGCATCGTCCGATCCAGCCGTAGCGATCAGCTTTAATAATGCGCCCATGATCCGCAATCGACTGTTCGAGTCCGAATATCTGGACGTCAGCAGGGTCGAGGTTCTGCGCGGACCGCAGGGCACGCTTTACGGACGAAATGCGACTGCTGGCGTGGTCAATATGATCCCGAATCTGCCCGGTCCTGATTTCGACGCCCTGTTGAAAGCGGAGGTCGGAAACTACGGCACGTTTCGCAATCAGATAATGCTGAACGTGCCTGTGTCAGACATGCTTGCTGTACGGTTTGCCTCTTCGACCACCAAACGCGAAGGGTTCGATTACAACAGTTTCAAAGATACTCAGGTCAACGGGCGCGACCTGTTCTCAACACGACTATCCGCCCTGTTCACGCCTACGGACCGCTTCTCCGCTAGCCTGATCTGGGAGCATTTTGGCGAAGATGACAATCGCTCCCGCACGGGCAAGCAGCTTTGCTCCAAGGACCTTGGCCCCACCAGAGTGGGCAATACCGACATCGACTTTGTCACTGTCCAAAACCGCATGAGCCAAGGCTGTCTGGCAGAGGGTCTTTATGCTGACAGCGCCTATGGATCGCCCAATGGCGCTGCCTTTGCCCACATTTTCCTGGCAGGCCAGCTAACTATGGGCAGTCGCCCGGCAACAACCCCATCGGGCCGGCCCACGAACTTTTTTGCCGTCGATTTTCGCGTCGATCCTTATCTGAATATCACCCAGTCACGCGACCTGAGGGAGATAGCAACCTCATATGATCCCGCCTTCAGGGCCACGAACGACATAATCCAACTCAATATGGATTATGATCTCACCCCAAGCTTCTCGCTCCATTCGCAGACAACTTTCACCAAAGACGATTATTTTTCTACTCAAGATTACAACCGTTTCGTCAGCAATCCACTTTTCGCAGATACAGATGGGGCCGTTTACTTCACCGGAATTGCCATACCAACAAGCAAAGCGGCACCAGGCGGATACTATCACGACCCACAGCTAGGATTAAGCAACAGACTACTTTCAGCCGACCTGAGTCAATCAGACAACAAGCAGTTCACACAAGAATTCAGATTGACATCAAATCTCGATGGAAATTTTAATTTTCATATTGGCGCCAATTATCTGAACTTCGAAACCGAAGACAATTATTATGTGTTTTCAAATTTGTTCAGCTACTTATCCGAGTATTACTACAATTCTAACGCTCTACGAATTCGACAGGACGGATACGCAACCTATCCATGCGACGCAAACTTTATGGCAACGCGCGAATGTATGCATGTTGATCGATCCTCTATCTCGGATCTGGAAGGTGACGGGCACAACTACTTCCGCAGCCGGAACATCGTCGATATTCAGTCCTTTGGTATTTATGGCGAAACCTATTTGGAAGTGACGCCCGAGATCCGCATAACAACGGGCCTGCGCTATACTGACGATCGCAAACGAACAGTTCCTATTTCTAGCCAGCTTCTTCTGGGAGCTCTGCCCAACGGCCAACCGGGCCCATCCTCGGGCGGCTTTGTCAGTCGCGGCTATCCAGAAGGTGATCCCGTCAAACAGGACTGGCAAGCCCTGACGGGCCGGTTTGTCGTGGACTGGTCACCCGATCTTGCCTTCACGGACGACACGCTTTTCTACGCCTCCTATTCGCGCGGCTACAAAGGCGGCGGGATGAACCCACCCCGTATCGATCTGAATCCCAAGGTGCTTCAATACAGCCCTCTGCCAGAAAGCTTTGAGCCAGAGTATGTAGACGCCTTTGAAATTGGCACAAAGAACAGCTTTGCAGATGGTCGGGTACGGCTGAATGCCAACGCTTTCTATTATAATTACAGCAACTATCAGGTCTCACAGATCGTCGACCGCATATCCCTGAACGAGAATTTCGACGCAGAGATATGGGGTGCCGAACTGGAGTTCATTGCCCAGATCACACCAAACTGGAGGATCGACGGCAACGCCGGCTATCTGAAGACAAAACTAGCCGATGGCGAAAAGTCTGTTGACGTAATGAACCGTACACAGGGTAATCCAGAGTGGGCGCTCCTCAGGCCTTGGCTGCAAGTTCCGTCGAACTGCATAGCACCCGTCAAGCATATCGAAACGATCCTTGCCCGTGTCCCGAACGAACAAGCAGCGCTCTACATTCAAGCCCTATGCGGTGGCTCGTCACGTACCGGCAGCTTCACTCCCAACTACCCGACAGGCATGCCTTTATGGTCGATGTTCGGCTTCGAATACGATCCGCTAGTCGATGCCCCGAATTTCGGGCGCGGTTTTGATGCTGATCTGAGCGGCAATGAACTGCCGAACTCCCCGCGCTGGACAATGAATCTGGGCACTCAGTACCAGCATCAGTGGGGAGCGTGGGAGTCCGTCTTCCGTGTCGATTACTACTGGCAGGACGACAGCTATTTCCGCGTTTACAACACCCACCACGATGTCATCCGCGCGTGGGACAACCTCAATATTTCTGCCACCCTGCGAAATGACCAGAACGGCCTGACACTCCAAGCCTATGTCAAAAATGTTCTGGATGACGCCCCCATCGTCGATGCTTTCATCAACAGTGACGACACAGGCCTTACGACCAACGTCTTCACG
>NZ_JAVXCU010000021.1:0-36804 GCF_036659295.1 Brevundimonas sp.
CTTGTCATTGGCATGAACAAAGGCATCGGCACTGGCCACGATGCGCGCCACGGCCTTTGGATCCTTTTCATAGTCGAGCGCAATCACCCGATCTTCGGCGGGCATGCCCTGCCCTGCGCCCACAAGAATAAGATAATAGGGATCACCCAGCTTTTGGACCGCATCGATCAACACATCGACGTTTTTCTCTTTTGCCGGTCGCCCTGCAAAACAAAGAAGTCGGGCATCCTTGGGCAGCCCTGTCCGCTTCAACAGCCAGTCACGGTCGCGCCGGTCAGGGTGGAAGGTATCCACCTCGACCCCCAAAGGCCGGATGACAATATTGGTGATTCCCGCCTCTTCGAGACGACGCGCGATAAAGCGGCTGGGCGACACCACGCGGTCGAATTGCGAAAAGACCTTGGCCCAGCGTTTCTCGACCGGCTTCTTGGCCCATTCGCCAAAATGCAGCGCTGCAAGGGCCGCAGGGTCCGAGTGGCAGAATCCTACAACCGGCGCACCAACCCGCTGCCCCGCCTCTAGCGCGCCCTGCCCTGCGCTATAGGGGTCACCCGCCTCGATCACGGACGGATTTAGCGCCGAAACCCACGCCCCCCATTTGCGTGCCGAACTGGGCCAGCGATAGCCGTCACCAAAAGGCAGTTTCGGGGAACGGATACGAACGATTCCGTCTGAGTCGATATGATGCCTCGCGCCGGGCACGACGAGGCTGTGGTCCACGCCCGGGCGGTTCGTCGCCAGCCAGTCCTGCTTGGCCTGAAGATAGCGTTTCACTCCACCAGAGCGTGGCGCAAACAGCATGGTCGTATCGACCAGTCGCGGCCGTCCCGACTGGTCACCGGACTGGGCCATGGCCTTCAAGCGACTGAGCGTATTGCCGATTTGCTCGTCCAGCGCGGGAAGCAGACTGAATTCCGCTTCCTGAATATCGACCTGACTCATATGTCTCTCAAATCCGCCGCAAGAATTTTACAACGCGCCAAACGCATCGGGGATGCGCCGGGCCACCAACGAATCGCTTTGAGCTCGATCACAAAGCTGCACCATCACTACACAGATACACCGCCGTGATATGACAGTGGTTGTTTAGGTGCAAACCACACCTAAAGCCTTGCATTCGCCTTAAAACTGAGAAACTTGGGGTCAACGGGCAAATGACCTGCTAAACGGGCTGCTTGCTTCACTGACGACTGATTGCCTTGAGGGATTTGTTTCGAATGCGTGCACTACTGGCCACAGCAGCAGCGATTGCGCCTCTTGTCGTCGCTTCTGGCGCCTTGGCAGAGACAGTTGTCTCTACCGCCCGTACCACCCCGATCCTCACGTCCACGGCAACCGGTACGGGGCCGGACAGTGTCCGCATCGCCAATAACGGCTCGATCACTGTGAACAGCGGTACCGCTGTCACCATTGATTCCTCGCACGACTTCAAGACGGACGCCGGTTCGTCCATCAAGATGGAGAAGTCTGCCGACGGTTCGACCGGCGTACTCGTACAGCCCGGCCACACCAGCAACATCACCCTCGGTGGTTCCATCAACATCACGGATTCGATCGAAACCTATCCGGATGACAACAAGGATGGCGTGCCGGATGGCCCTTGGGCCGCAGGCAGCAACCGCATGGGTCTGCGTTTCGCAGGACCGGGTGTGTCGACCGGCAATGTGCTGATTGAAGCGACCGCCGTCATCAATGTTGAAGGCAATGATTCTCGTGGCGTTTCGATCGAAAGCGACCGCGTCGGTAATCTGACCAGCTATGGCAACATCAATGTTGTCGGTGATCGCTCGACGGCTGTGCATCTGGGGGGCAGCACAACGGGCGATGTAAATCTGCTGGGTAGCATCAAGGCGACGGGCGAAGGCGCAACCGGTATCGATGTCCAGGGTGACGTCACCGGCCGCTTCAATGTCCAGGGCACTGTTGTCTCGACGGGTTACCGCTATACGACCCGCCCGGGTAACAAGCCTGAATCTGGCGCTCTAAACGGTTATATCTATTACGAAAACCTCGATGCCGACGATCTGCTGCAAGGTGGTCCGGCTCTGAATGTTGCCGCCAACCTCGACAAGGGTCTGTTGCTGGATTCCGGTCCTGTTTACAGCTCGACCGGCATTGACGGCGATGACGACGGTGACGGCGTCAAAAACGGCGACGAGGATGATGACGGCGACGGCATCAAGAACCGCGAAGACCCCGACCGTGATGGCGATGGCCTGATCGACGCCAATGAGGGTCGCGCTTCAATCACCGCCTTTGGCGGTGCCCCTGCTGTTCAAATCGGCTCGACCACCCGTGACATCGATCTGGGCGTCACTGGCACCGGCGACAATGCCTATGGTGTCGTCAACCGTGGTTCAATCGCGGGTATTGGCGTCTATGACGGCGTAAACTCGACCGCTCTCAAGATCGGCGTCGAAGGCGGCCATGCTGTCAATATTGCTGGCGGTATTCGCAACTCGGGCGAGATTGTCGCCACCAGCCTGCATGCCAATGCAACCGCCATCCAGATGGGTACCGGTGCCAACGCCCCGACCATCAATAACTCGGGCACGATCCGCGCAACCGGTGTTTCAAATACCGAGAGCCAACTGACGGCGATCAATATCGATGCTGGTGCCAATCTGGGCAGCATCACCAATACGGGTTCGATTGTTGCCGATGTTTCCGGTGGCAAGTCCTCGGTCACGGCTATCAATGATGCGTCCGGCACCCTGACCAGCTTCGTCAACAACGGCACCGTGCTGGCGGTTGTTGCACCGTCGGACAGCAAGGACACCGTCACCGGCTCGGCGACGGCTATCAATGCCTCCAATAATACGACCGGCTTCTCCTTCGTTCAGGACGGTATCGTCGGCGGTGTTGTCGATGGCGTTGTGGATACCGATGGCGATGGCGTTCCCGACCTGAAAGAACCCTCGACCACGGGTGATATTAAGCTGGGCTCGGGTGCCGATACGATCGACATTCGCAACGGCACCGTCACGGGCGACATCTCTTTCGGCACCGGCGCAGACAGCCTGCTGATCTCGGGTGGCGCTGTCGTCACCGGCGCGATCACCAATGGTGATGGTCAGTTGTCGATCGACATCAGCAAGGGCACGCTGGATGCACGCCAGAGCGGCGTAACGGACATCAGCGGCCTGAATGTCGGTTCGGAAGGCACCCTGATTGTCACGCTGGACCCGATCAATGCCACCAATGGCGGTTTCAAGGTCAACGGCGATGCTACACTGGCCGACGGTGCCGGTATTGGCGTGCGCTTCGACAGCCTGATCAAAGAGCCTTCCAGCTTCACGATCATCGATGCCGACAACCTGAATCTTGGCAAACTGGATGAGCTGTCGCTCAAAGAGAACTCGCCATACGTTTACGAAATCGATCTGGATGACAGCAATGCCGCCAACGGCAAGCTGGACATCACGGCCCGTCGCAAGTCCTCCGACGAAATGAATATGATTGCCGTCGAGGCCGACGCCTATGACGTGCTCTATAGCGGCCTCGAGCAAAACGAAGCGATCCGCAACGCCCTGCTGGGCCAGACCTCGCGCGAAGGCTTCTTCGATCTGTACGAGCAGATGCTGCCGGACCATTCGGGCGGTCCGCTGATGTCGCTGGCTGCCGGTGTGGATGCCGTTACGCGCGCCCTGACCGGTCGCAACGCCTCGGCCGCACAGGGCGAAACCAGCGCCTGGGTGCAGGAAATCAACTTCTACGCTGACAAGGACAAGACCGATTCCTACGGCTTCCGTTCCGAAGGTTTCGGCGTCGCCGGTGGCATCGAGCGCGGCACGCGTGCCGGTGCTGTGGGCCTGTCGGTAGCCTTCACCTCTTCGGACATCGAAGATCCTGAATCGGCTGCCGAAGAAGTTCTGTCGGCCAACCTTCTGGAACTGGGCGTCTATTGGCGCGCACAGGGCCAGGCATGGACCACCTGGGCCCGCGCGGCTGGCGGTTATGCTTGGATGGACGCCACCCGCCGTCTGGTGGCTGATGGTATCAACCTGAAGAATGAATCCGACTGGAACGGCTTCACCATGTCGGCGGCTGCCGGTGCATCCTATGAGAAGCACTACGGCCGTGTGAACATCCGCCCCGAAGTCTATGCCGAGTACTTCTCGCTCAGCGAAGATGCCCGTACCGAAGTGGGTGGGGGTGACGGTTTCGATCTGGAAATCCAGGACCGTGACAGCCACATCTTCTCGGGCGTCGCTGCTGTGAACATCGGCTATGGATTTGGTCAGGACGGCTGGATTCGTCCGGAACTGCGCGTCGGTTATCGCCAGAACTTCTCCGTCGATACCGGCGACACGATTGCCCGTTTCGCTTCGGGCGGCGATTCCTTCATGCTCAAGTCGCAAGGCATCGAAGGTGGCGGCCCGATCGTCGGCTTCCGCCTGAATGTCGGCAATGCACTGGGTATGCTGTCGGTCACCGGCGATGCAGAGCTGCTGAAAGACTATGTGCGCTACACCCTGCTGTTGCGCGCCAGCTTCAAGTTCTAAGCTCGGGCTTATTTCGAACAGAAAAGGCCGGTGGATCGCTCCACCGGCCTTTTTTATCGCCCTATGGACCGATCACAGGCCTGAGCGCTGCCCCTAAGGCTGCCTGCGCTCCTGATAGCCGTTGTTGGCATATTTCACGTTCACGCAGCTCATATGGCTTCAGACGCGATTCTCGCCATATCGGTTCACAGCCATAAGGTTTTGCTGAATCGTTGCCTGCCGCTTGGGACGCGATCTCGCGCAAAAGCGCATCCAAGCCCGAAAGCAAAAAGGCCACCCGTGAGGGTGGCCTTTTGAAATCCGATGGCTGGGGAACTAGGACTCGAACCTAGAATGACGGTACCAAAAACCGTAGTGTTACCATTACACCATTCCCCACCGCTTCGGTGACCCGCTAGAGCGTTGCGCCCCGGCGAGGTCGGTTAGATATGCGAAGCTTCTGACGAACGCAACGCCTTTCTTGCTGTTTTTGTAGAAAATTTCAGCGACCAGCGACTTTTTTCAAAACTGCATTTTCCCACTTGCAGCACCATGATGTGCTGGTTATAAGCCGCCTCCTCGACGCCGGTCGGACACGTTTTCAGCCGGTTAGAGTAAGTCGGAGTGTGGCTCAGTCTGGTAGAGCACCGCGTTCGGGACGCGGGGGTCGTAGGTTCGAATCCTATCACTCCGACCATCTTCCTTTTAAATCCGGAAGTTACAGAGGCCACCCCAAAGGGTGGCCTTCTCTGTATTCAGGCCTATGCTTTGCGCATGACCGACACCCTTCTCCCCTCCGCATCCGATGTCATTTCCTTCTGGACCAAGGCCGGACCCGAAAAGTGGTTTGCCAAGGATGATTCCTTCGACCGCGAGTTCAAAAGCGGTTTTATCGACGCCCACTATGCCGCAGCACGCCGCGAGCTTGATTCCTGGATGGACACGGCTGAAGGCGCATTGGCGCTACTGATCCTTCTGGACCAGTTTCCGCGTAACAGCTTTCGCGACACCGGCCACATGTTCGCAACCGATCCTCTGGCTTTGTATTTCACGCGTCTGGCCATTGCCAAAAACTATCAGCATCAGGTTGCTAGCGAACTACTGCCATTTGTGCTGGTGCCGCTAATGCATTCGGAAGACCTTCAAGATCAAAACAACCTCATCGATCTACTCGACAAGACTACACACGAGAACACCTACAATTACGCGATAATCCATCGCGATGTGATTGCCCGTTTTGGTCGCTTCCCGCACCGCAACACATCCTTGGGTAGAACTACAACTGCGGAAGAATCCGTTTTTCTGAAAGATGGCGGTTTTTCCGGTTAGAAACCCAGTCCATTAAGCTCCAGTTCATCCAAAGCTCTGCTATGAAACGCATAACAATTACAGCAGAGCTTGTTCATGCAATTTCCACGTTATGGCGCTGTCGCCGCAGCCGCACTCGCTATGGCCCTCCCCGCCTCCGCCGATGCCCAAATGCGCTTCGGTCGCGGACGTCCGGCCACTCCGACAGTTATTAACGAGGTTCCGCGGTGTACCCAGAATCTGGGCACCATCACGATCGCCGATACCCAGAACGAATTGTTCGGCCAGATGGGTCTGGGCACTCCCGGTGAAGTCCTGCGCCATCTTGTCCGAGAATCCGGCTGCTTCCGGCTGATCGAGCGCGGTCCGGGCATGGATGTCATCGAACGCGAACGCGGTCTGGGTGCTGCGGGCCGCATCCGCACCGCCGACTTCGTTCTGATTGCCGAACTGGGCAACAACATCGAGGCCGATGGTGAAGACCGTAGCCGTGGCCTGATGGGCGCACTGGCCTCCACGGGCGGTCGTATGCTGATGCAAGCTGGCGTCAGCGCACTGACAGGCGAAGGCGGCATTCCCGGTTTCAGCGGCGGCGGTGGCGGCGGCATGGACAATGCCCAGCTGAACCAGATGCTTAGCCGTGGTGCCAACATGCTGCAGGGGCAACAAGCTGCACCGGCCCTCAACAGCCGTACCGTAGATGCCCTCTCGGACCTCAAGAAGGACATCGGCAAGGGCAAGGAAGACGCCCAGATCATCATGTCCATCGCCAGCGTCCCCTTGGCCGAGACTGTGGGTTCAACCCGCTCTATCGCCAACGAGAACGAACTGCGCCGCCTGCGTATCCGCGACAACCAGTTCGGTGGCCGCGTGGGTGCCGGCTATGAAAGCGAAGACGAAGGCAAGGTTATCGCCCTGGCACTGGTTCGCGCCTATTCCGATCTGGTGACGACGCTGGGCGGTACCGGCTCGGATACGCCCGAGGTTGTCATCGCCAACCGTGAAGCTGTTGCTGCCTCTGAAGCCGACCGTCGCAATGAGGAAAGCCGTGCACAGCGCGCCGAACAGGCCGAGCGTGATCGTGCCGAACAACGTCGTCGCGCCGAAGAAGACCGTATCCGCGATGAAATCCGTCGCGAAGAGCGCGCCCGCTACGAATCTGACCGTGCCGATAGCGATCGCAGCGATTACCGTCGCGACAACGACTACCGCGACAGCGACCGTGGCAACAGCCGTGACAGTAACAACCGTGACAGTCGGGCCATGACGTCGCGTCCGTCATCCTCGGTTACCCAGATCACCGTCAGCCGCAACTCTGTCCTGCGCGACAGCCCCAGCGGTGACCCGCTTCAGGCCGTTGAACCGGGCGACAACCTGTTCGCCACCGGCCGCAAGCAGGGCGCTTGGCTGGAAGTCGAACTGACCGACGGCAGCCTTGGCTGGGTGCAAGAAGACCGGGTCAGCAGCAAGAACTAATTATTAACCAAACAAACGCTGCCGAGCATTTTCGGCAGCGTTTTTGCTTTCTCAAACAAGTCATATATTGGGTATAATGGGGGCAAAATAACGCCCTTATATTTTAGCGTTCAATCTAGAAGCCTATAGGACTATGCCGTGAAATTATCGCCGAAGAACGTGGCTATAGCTGCGACTATCCTGAGCCTGTCACTGCCCGGACTGGCCGAAGCGCAAAACCGTCGTTCCGGCGCACAACTAACTCAAGACCAGCAGATGGCAAACATTCCACGCTGCACAACCAACCTAGGCAGCATCACCATTGCCGACGGTCAGTCTTCCTATTGGCGCGAACTGCAACTGTCTCCCCCCCAGTCTCTTCTGCGCGTTGTGATCCAGCGTTCGGGTTGCTTCACTCTTGTTGACCGTGGTGCGGGCATGGATGTTGCCGAGCGTGAGCGTGAACGTGCGCGTGGCGGCGATCTGCAACGCGGTTCTAATGTCGGCGGCGGTCAGGTCCGTTCAGCCGATTATGTGCTCGTCGGCGAGATTGCCAGCCAAAACGATAATAGCGGCGGTGGTGCACTAGCCGGTCTGGCCGGTGCTGCCCTGGGTGGACGCGCCGGAGCCCTGATTGGTGGCCTGCGCACCCGCAATATGGAAGCCAACACCGTCCTTTCGCTGACTGATGTGCGCACCTCGGAAACCCGCGCGGTAACCGAAGGCTATGCGTCACGTAGCAATATGTCGTGGGGTGTCGGTGCTGCCGGATTCGGTGCCGGTGCACTGGGCGGTGGCGCATATGAGAACACTGAAATCGGCCGCATTGTCGCTGCCTCTTTCATTCAGGCTTACACCGATATGGTAACCCAACTGGGTGGCCTCAGCGGTAATGCTGCAGCCGAGGCCCCTATTCAGACCTATACGGTGCAACAAGCTTCAACCCTGCGCTCATCGCCTACGGGCGGCTCGGTCGTGCGCGCGCTGCCGACAGGTCTTCGTCTTTACCCGACAGGCAAGCGCGAGGGCACATGGTGGGAAGTTATGGACGATAACGACAATATCGGTTGGGTCCAGAACGAGCGCCTCGCACCGGGAACCTGATAGGAAACAAATGCTTGTTTCAGCGCCCGCCGGATACCTCCGGCGGGCGTACTATTTTGTGAACAACCGGTCCACAGTTTGCGACACTGCCCGTCCTGACAAGCGCAGTGATTCGAGTGCATGCTGTGCCTCATGAACGCGCACGCTGCCCTCGCCGATTTGGAAACCCGCATACATGCGGCCCCCGCTGACCATCCCGAATGGCAGTACCTGAATCTGTTGCGTGATATTCTGGAAAACGGCTCCGAACGCGGTGACCGCACCGGCACCGGTACGCTGGGCGTCTTTGGCCGCCAGATGCGTTTTGACCTGTCCAAGGGCTTTCCCCTTCTGACCACCAAGAAACTGCACACACGCTCGATCATCGTCGAGCTTCTGTGGTTCCTGCGTGGCGAAACCAACATCGCCTGGCTTCAGGAAAACAAGGTCAGCATCTGGAACGAATGGGCCGATGCCGACGGCGAGCTGGGTCCGGTGTACGGCAAGCAGTGGCGCTCGTGGGCGACCCCCGATGGCCGTGTGATCGACCAGATCGAAAAGCTGGTCGATGGTCTGAAGAACAACCCCAACAGCCGCCGCCACATCGTTTCGGCATGGAACCCAGCCGATGTCGACGACATGGCGCTTCCGCCCTGCCACTGCCTGTTCCAGTTCTTCGTCGCGGACGGCAAGTTAAGCTGCCAACTGTATCAACGCTCGGCCGATGTGTTCCTCGGCGTGCCGTTCAACATCGCCTCCTATGCCCTGCTGACCATGATGGTAGCGCAGGTGGTGGGCCTAGAAGCCGGCGAGTTCATCCATACGTTCGGTGATGCGCACCTGTATCTGAACCATCTGGATCAGGCCCGCGAGCAACTGACCCGCACGCCGCTGGCCTTCCCGCAGATGCAGATGGCCCCGCACACCGACCTGTTCGCCTTTGCCCCAGAGGACTTCACCCTCACCGGCTATGAGGCATGGCCCCACATCAAGGCCGCCGTTTCGGTCTGATTTACCCCAACAGTCCCCCGATGAACCTCAAAGACCTTCAAGCCGATGTGTTGCGCATCTCGGACATCTATGCGGCCGAGCATAATATCGACCGCGACCGCGACTGGGCGCTGCTCAAGCTTCAGGAAGAGCTTGGGGAACTGACCAAAGAGCACCTGAACCTTAGCGGCCGTGCGCGTGGGCAAGCCAATCCGCAGGCTCAGGCCGACGAAGCTGCCGATGTGCTGGGTATGTTGCTGATCTATTGCGAACGTGCCGGTATCGACATTCAAACGGCTATGGAACGCAAGTGGCTTCAATGGCTTAAGCCGAAAACCTAAATTTACACACAACGACGGTTTTTAAAGTCACACTCCTTCTTATGAGTCTGAGTCTTTCAGGCTCCAACCAAGAGAGGGAGGACTTCCATGATTAAGAAGTTTGCTGCCGAACTGATCGGCACGGCTGTTCTTGTATTCTTTGGATGTGGTGCCGCCGTACTGGCCGGTTTCGATGTTGTCGGCCAGTTGGGCATCGCTCTGGCCTTCGGTTTTGCCATTATCGCCATGGCCTATGGCATCGGTCCCGTTTCGGGCTGTCACGTTAATCCGGCGGTCAGCCTCGGTGCCTTCATCGCTGGCCGTATGAGCGCCAAGGACATGGTGATCTATTGGGTCGCCCAGTTCATCGGCGCAGTTCTCGGTGCCATCATCCTCGGCTCGATTGCCAAGACCGGCTTTGCCCAACTGGGTCAGAACGGTTTTGCTGCTGGATCACCGGGCGGTTACGGCCTGCACGCCGCTCTGATGTTCGAAATCGTCGCCACTGCCATCTTTGTCATTGCCATTCTGGGTGTGACAGGGGCCAAGGGCCATGGCGCATTTGCCGGTATTTCCATCGGTATTACGCTGGCCGTGATCCACATTGTCGGCATTCAGGTGACCGGTGTGTCGGTCAATCCGGCCCGCAGCTTCGGCCCTGCTATTTTGGCGGGTGGCCAAGCCCTGTCGCAGCTTTGGGTGTTCATTGTGGCCCCTCTGGTTGGTGCCGTACTGGGCGGCCTGCTGTTCCGCTTGAAACTGCTTGAGCCGGAAGCCTAACCTACAGGTTACGGGGGCAGCGCGCCTGCCCCCGATTCCCTCGGAGACTTCCCTTGCCCCTAGCCCAGATTGTCCTTGTCGTTGCCCGTGCTCGAAATGGCGTGATTGGACGCGATGGCGACCTTCCATGGCGCATCCGCTCGGACCTGCAACGCTTTAAGGCGGTCACCATCGGCAAGCCCTGCATTATGGGCCGCAAGACATGGGAAAGCCTGCCGCTTCGTCCCCTGCCCGGTCGCCTGAATGTGGTGCTGACCAAGGACGAGTCCTATTACGAGAGCGAAAAGGCCAAGGGCTGCGTGGTTTGCACCACTATGGACGAAGCCCTGTCCATCGCCCGCGAACAGGCGGCCGACGACGAAGTGAACGAGATCGCGGTCATCGGTGGAGCTGCCATTTTCGAGGCCATGCTGCCCCGTGCCAAGCGCCTGTATATTACCGAAGTCGATGCGGCCCCTGATGGCGACGTTCTGTTTCCGGCCTTTAACGAGGCGGACTGGAACGAAATCCAGAACGAGACGCATCCGGCAGGCGAGAAAGACGACCACGCCTTTACTTTCCGCACCCTTGAACGCCGCTAAAGGAAGATAACCATGCTTGTTGCCACCACCAATGATCTGGCCGGTTACCGTATCGTCCGTCACATCGGCATGGCGCGCGGTGTGACTGTGCGCTCTCGCAATGCGGTATCCGATTTTGTCGGCGGTATTCACGCCATGATCGGCGGACGCATTACCGCCTATGTGAAGCTAGCCGAGATGGGTCGCGCCGAGGCCTATAGCGAACTGGTCAAACACGCCCAGAGCCTCGGGGCCAATGCCGTAATCGCTGTGCGCTATGACGCCACCGAGATCATGCCCGGCACCACAGAAGTCCTGTGTTACGGCACAGCCGTTGTGGTTGAGGCGATATAAGAAAAAGGCCGGAGCTAGTCACTCCGGCCTTTGCTTTTAAATCAGCTGCATCATATGCGAGCGGTCGAAATCGACCATATCGTCCGATCGGCCTTCCTTGACCTTCTTGACCCAGTTCGAGTCCGACAGAAGCGCACGCCCCACGCCGACCAGATCGAATTCTTCGCGCTCAAGACGGCGCAGCAACTCGTTCAGATCCGCACGATCGGCACCCGCGCCCTTGGACAGGCTGGCCAAAAACTCGCCGTTCAGACCCACCGAACCCACAGTAATGGTCGGCTTGCCCGTCAGCTTCTTGGCCCAACCGGCAAAGTTCAAGTCCGAGCCTTCAAATTCCGGCTCCCAGAAACGGCGCTGCGAACAGTGGAACACATCCACGCCCGCTTCACTCATTGGCAGCAACCAATCGGACATTTCATCCGGCGTTGTCGCCATCTGCACGCTGTAATCCTGCTGCTTCCATTGGGACAGGCGGATAATCAGCGGTATATCCTCTCCGATACCGCGACGGACCGCCTTGATAATCTCGATGCCCAGCTTGCTGCGCTCGGCCAGGGTTTGCCCACCCCATTGGTCTTCACGGCGGTTCAGACCATCCCAGAAGAACTGGTCGATCAGGTAACCGTGCGCGGCATGGATTTCGACGGCATCAAAGCCGACTTCGCGGGCATGTCGGGCTGAGGCCTCGAAACCGGCAATGGTGTCGGCAATGTCCTCGTCGGTCATTGGCTCGTATTTGGCCTTGTCAGGCATCACCAGACCCGACGGCGCATCCACCTTGCCCAGCGGCTGCCAGTCCGGCGAAGCGCCGCGCGCCGATCCCACATGCCAGATTTGCGGTGCAATCAGGCCACCGGCAGCATGAACCTCGTCCACCACCTTTTTCCATGCCGGCATGGCATCGCCGTAGAAATAGGGGATGTTGGCATCATTACGCGCTGCGGGACGTTCGATCGTCGTGCCTTCGGTAACGATCAAGCCCACCTCACCCTCGGCGCGGCGACGGTAATAGGCCGCGACGTCATCGGTCGGGATACCTCCCGGCGAGAACATCCGCGTCATCGGCGCCATCACCACCCTGTTCGGCAGGGTCAGGTTCTTGATTGTGAAAGGCTGGAAAAGAAGATCAAGGCTCACGCAGCATTCTCCGGAGTTTGGTTATTCCGAAGATGGGCCAGCTTGGGACGAGTTTAAAGGGTCCGTTGCGATTTTAAACTGTGTCGGTTCAAATTTCGCGCGCGACCAGCATGGCATCGGCCATATTATAGGCCAGACGCGCCACCGCCTCGTCCTTCGAATAGTTTTTACGCCCCATCAAACGGTCCAGTTCGGCCGTGGCCAGCTTGGAGTAGATGTTGGTCGCGTGATCCAGTGCGGACATGGCGAAATCGTCACGCAAGGTGCGGGCCGGTATTTCGCCTCGGGCTTTTGGGGCCGCGCCGCTGTCTTTCAGCGACTCTCGCAAAGCAAAACCCCGTACGGGCGCAAACTCGCTCATCGGTTTTCTCCAACGCTACACTACACCCCGACTAGATGGGGACGTGAGCCTATTGTGACAACCAAAAGTGGCAAGGCTCGGTCAAACTGTAACGGTTGAGGTCAATAAAAGTTACAGTGTGACCTATGCCCTAAAGGGACAGCGCCTCTATCATAGCCAAGGCCACAGCATCGAAACGCTCGGCGGCCTCTCCAAACGGCACAGCCACTGTCACCGGAACGCCGGCATCCCCACCTTCGCGCACCGATGCCGACAGCGGAAGATCGCCCAGATAGGGCACGCCCAGACGCGCTGCTTCGGCTTCTGCACCGCCCTTGCCGAATATCTCGCCGCTCATATTCTCGATCAGGCCCAGTGTCAGCACGCCGACCTTTTCGAACAGGGTATGTGCGCGGCGGGCGTCCGCCAGTGCCACTTCCTGTGGCGTGGACACGATTACCGCACCATCCAGAGGCGTCTTCTGGATCAGGGTCAGTTGGACATCGCCCGTCCCTGGCGGCAGGTCCACCACCAGAACATCCAGCGGCTTTTCCGCCGTCCCCCAACGGGTCTGGGTCAACATTTGTGTAATGGCCTGCGAAGCCATCGGGCCGCGCCACACCATCGCATCATTGCCTGCGGTCAACAGTCCAACCGACATCGCCTTAAGGCCATGAGCCTCGTGCGGCACCATCTGCCCATCCTCATAGGCGGGCTTGCCGGAAATCCCCAGCATGGTCGGCATCGACGGCCCATAGACATCGGCATCCAGAATACCGACCGACAGGCCGCGCTTGGCCAAGGCCACCGCCAGATTCGCCGACACGGTGGACTTGCCCACACCGCCCTTGCCACTGGCGACAGCCAGTACACGCTTTACATGGGCGGGGCGGTCGGTCGGCACTGGTGCCTTGGGCCGGTTCTGGTCCACGGCTTGCGGCGACAGGCTGGCCGTGCGGCGCGGGGCGGCCGTGACGGTTTCAGCGGTGAGGATCACCGAGACACGCTCCATACCATCCATAGCCTTGAGAACCGCCTCGGCCTGATCGCGGATGGGCGCATAAAGTGCGGTATCGGCTGACGGCACTTCGATCACAAAGCCCGCGCGGCCGTTCTCGACCACAAGTCCCTGAACCAGTCCGGCCTGCATCAAGCCTTGGCCCGATTTAGGGTCGATAACAGTGTCCAGAACAGCGATGACAGAGGCGCGGTCGATCAAGGTGATAACTCCAATCCTGCCGACGGGTCTTGCCGCATCGGTCCGCGCCTTCTATCGCCTGCGGACAAGAACCGCGAGCCTCACCCTTGTCTAATTCGAACGCCCTGCCCTCCATTACCCTTATCGGTGGCCCGACAGCCTCCGGCAAATCACGGCTGGCGCTGGATTTGGCTATGGAAACCGGCGCGGTCATTATCAATGCCGACAGCCAGCAGCTTTATGCCGATATGGATGTCCTCAGCGCCCGTCCTCCCGTTGAAGACGAAGCCAAGGCACCACATCGCCTGTATGGCGTCGCCGATGCCGCCGAGGCGTGGTCGGTCGGAAAATGGTCACGCGCGGCGCTGGATGAAATCTGCCGTGCCCATGCCGAGGGCAAGAACGCCATTCTGGTGGGCGGCACCGGCCTCTATTTCAATGCCCTGACCAAGGGACTGGCCGATATCCCGCCCGTCCCACCCTTCATCCGCAACATGGTCGAGGAAGAATACGATATCGGCGGTGAAGAGGACTTTCGCGAAACCCTGCGCGAGATCGACCCCGCATCCGAAGCCCGCATTTTCCCGTCAGATCGACAGCGTCTGGTACGTGCCCTGTCGGTGTTTCGGACGTCCGGCAAATCCCTGACCGAGTTCAAGGCCGATACCCGTCCGTTGCTGCGTCCCCAAAGCTGGACCGGCATTATCGTCGAGCCTGAACGCGATGTGCTTTACGCCAACTGTGACCGCCGCGTGGATATCATGCTGGAAACCGGCGCGATCGACGAAGTGAAAGCCCTGATGGCCCGCAACCTGGATATGGGCCTGCCCGCCATGAAGGCCGTAGGTCTGCGCGAGATCGCCGCCTGGCTAGAGGGACAAATGACGCGCGATCAGGCTGTTAAAGCTATGAAACAGGCCACGCGTAACTATGCCAAGCGTCAACTGACATGGTTCCGCAACCAGCAGGGCGACTGGCCAAGACACAGTTAAGATTTACTTGCTACCCACACTGTGAAATATCAAGGTTACACAACGGAGCATTTCAATGATTGCACTTATGATTTCCACCCTTCTGGTCCTCTCTCCGGAACAGTCGCCGCAATCTCAGGATGCTCCTGCGCCAATCTCTGCCTCAGACCGCTCCGGTGAACAGATTGCCACTTCCCAAAACCCGGATGAGGGCAACAATGTCGTTTGCCGTAGCGAGCGTATTATGGGCTCGAACCGCTCTGAACGCGTCTGCATGACCCCGCGCCAACGCGAAGCCCTTCGCGCCGATGCACGCGATGCACGCGAAAGGCGTGACGATAGCCGTGGCGATGGCCGCCGCAGCGAAAATGCGCCGCCTGTTTCTCGTTATTAATTCGCGCTGAACCTTGGCACGAACACCAAGCTGCACTATCTAAAGGGTGTTCGGGCTTGCTCGGACTATGGCGATAAACGCGCTTGTAATAAGCGGACCGGACCCGGGTGCGATTCCCGGCGGCTCCACCAATCTCTTCCTCTTCGCGTTATCGGCGAGGCGAGTATGGGGCCGACTAGCATCGACGGACGTGTAAAGAGGTTGCTTTCGCCCGACGTGGCTCATCGTATCGGGCTATTTAAACTAAATGCGAACGATAACTTCGCTGGTGAAGTCCGCCTCGCTGCGTAATGCAGTTCGGTGATTTCCGATCTAAGTCCTAGGGGTTCAGATCCCTAGGCGGGGCCCGGAGGGTGCCTGCCAACAGAAACCCTCCACTTCTCCCGATACAATTCATAAAAAACGTGTTGCCGCTGGCCACGGTTTCTTTCATCACGTTGCGCAGACCGCTAACACTTCGGTCGCACGAGTTTTGAGGCCACCGATGACCGACCAACACCCCCCGATTGACGAAATGCAGTACGAGCAGCTGGCTCAGAATGCATTGCGCGGTGTCATCAAGTCTGCGCTGGAACGCGCGGCCTCGCCCGAGGGTATACCGGGGGCTCACCATTTCTACGTCACCTTCAAAACCCGCGCCGCCGGTGTCGAGTTGCCGCAGGATGTTTCGGCCAAATATCCCGACGAAATGACCATCGTTCTCCAGCACCAGTACTGGGACATGGCGGTCAACGACAAACTGTTCACGGTCACGCTGAAATTCGGCGGTCTGCCCAAGGTTCTGACCGTGCCCTATTCGGCCATTGTGCGCTTTTATGACCCCAGCGTGCAGTTCATGTTGCAGTTCGACGAGCCGGAAATGGTCGAGGCCGAAATCGCGCCTTTGCTGACGCCCGTTCGCGATCCGGAATCAGTGCCGACGCCGCCAACCGACGATGGCGACGACAGCGGACCCAAGGTCATTTCGCTGGATCAATTCCGCAAGAAGTAACGGCAACTTTCAAGCCCTCTTTCCGTTATGGAGCGGACGCTACACTTTTGCGTCTGCACGGAGTGTTTTCATGCCCAAAATCAAGCCCTCCTCCTTCGCTATTATGGTCGCCGCTGTATCGGGTAGCTTGGCGCTGGCAGCATGCGGGTCACCTGAAAATGCTCCTGCTTCGTCGGCGACCGCCGATCCAGCCGTTGCCGAGCCCGCACCGGCTTTAGCGCCCCCCTTCACAGGAGAATGGGCATCTCTGGCCCCTCTGATTGGGCAGTATCCAAGCCAGAGCGGCCTGTTTGATACCTCTGTGGTTGCCGCGCCGCTCAAAACCCTGCTGGGCAGCAAATACGAAGCCTTCAAAACCAATATGAAGGTTGAAAGCCCGCTGACCCGTGAAGGCAATGTCCTTTATACCAGCGGCAACAAACCCCACGAAGGCGGCAGCAACGCCGCCTATCTCCTGATTGATCCCGCCACCAAGACGATGGAAGCCGGTCTGTGGGAAAACGGAAAGCTGACCACCTATCCGGCTGGCGGCACCGGCAGCACCAAGCCCAAAGACATCCAGACGCTCTTGAGCAACTCTTCGAGCTAAGCCTCGCATCAAATGGCCGATCCCGAACAGGGTCGGCCATTTTGTTATGCCCCTCTCTCGACGACGACCTTGAAGGATCGGCATAACAAGGCCAGAACAAATCATAAACACTAGGGAGGATACAATGCTTGAAGGTGGCTGTAACTGCGGTGCGATCCGCTACAAGATGGAAGCAGATGTTCAGCATCATGCCCTGTGCCACTGCACCGACTGCCGCAAGGCATCGGGGGCACCGGCCGTCTCATGGGCACTGGTCCGCAATGACCAGATCACCATCACCGGAACACCAAAATCCTACGCCTCGTCCGAGGGGGCACAGCGCCAGTTCTGCGGCGATTGCGGAACCAGCCTGTTCTACATCAACGAGACGGTTTTCCCCGGCATGATCGATGTACAGTCGGCCACGCTGGATAATCCCGCCGCCATTCCCCTACAGGGCCAGATCCAGACCGCAGAGCGCATCGACTGGATGAAAAACCTCGACGCCCTGCCCTCTTTCGAGCGTTACCCGGGTATGCATTAACGCTTGTAGCAGCGGATAATAATCCGCTCTCGCTCGCCTTCATTGCGTTCCACCAGAAGGCGGGCGACCTGGCTGTCGTCATGGAACAGATAGCCCTTGATGGAATCGAGCAACGCCTTGGCCAAATTGTCGAGATCCATCCACGGCGGATCACCGACATGTTCCATGACAATCTCGACGACATGGTCGCCCCATTGCGGGCGCGACTGCCATTCCTTGCGCATGAACTCATAGACCAGCGGCTTGTAATATTTGGCCTGTGTGGTCAGCCCGTCGATGACGATTTCCACCACTTCGCCGACCTCGCGTGCACGCACTTTTCCGGCACCGACCCAACCCTGAACCACGCGAACTTGCCTTTCCTGACGTCAGTTCCCTTGCCCTGACCGTCGCAAGTGCTACACCCCCAGCCAACTTCCCGCCACGTCTGAGAGTTCGTGATGAGCAACGTACGCACCGAAACCGATACCTTTGGCCCCATCGAAGTCGCCGCCGACCGCTACTGGGGTGCCCAAGCCCAGCGTTCGCTCGGCAATTTCAAGATTGGCTGGGAAAAACAGCCCCTGCCGGTTGTCCGCGCACTGGGTATCGTCAAGCGTGCCGCCGCAGAAACCAACCGCGATCTGGGCAAGCTGGACGCCGGTCTGGCCGACGCTATCGTCAAGGCCGCCAACGAAGTGATCGAAGGCAAGCTGAACGACCACTTCCCTCTGGTCGTATGGCAAACCGGTTCGGGCACCCAGTCGAACATGAACGCCAACGAGGTCATCTCGAACCGCGCGATTGAAATCCTGGGCGGTGAAATGGGCTCCAAGAAGCCGGTTCACCCGAACGACCACGTGAACATGAGCCAGTCGTCGAACGACACCTATCCGACGGCTATGCACGTTGCCTGCGCCGAACAGGTGGTCAACGACCTGATCCCGGCCCTGAAACACCTGCACGCCGCACTGGATGCCAAGGCCAAGGCCTGGGCACACATCATCAAGATCGGCCGCACCCACACGCAGGACGCTACCCCGCTGACGCTGGGCCAAGAGTTCGGCGGTTACGCGCACCAAGTGGCTATGGGTATCGAGCGTATCGAGCAGACCCTGCCGCGCCTGATGGAACTGGCCCAAGGCGGTACCGCTGTCGGCACCGGCCTGAACGCACCGATCGGTTTTGCCGAGAAAGTTGCCGAGAACATTGCCAAGATCACCGGCCTGAGCTTCACCACCGCCCCGAACAAGTTCGAGGCACTGGCCGCTCACGACGCCATGGTCTTCTCGCACGGTGCGATCAACACGGTTGCCGCCTCGCTGTTCAAGATCGCCAACGACATCCGCTTCCTCGGTTCGGGTCCGCGCGCGGGTCTGGGCGAGCTGTCGCTGCCGGAGAACGAGCCGGGTTCGTCGATCATGCCGGGCAAGGTCAACCCGACCCAGTGCGAAGCCCTGACACAGGTCTGCGCTCAGGTGTTCGGCAACAATGCCGCCCTGTCGTTCGCCGGTTCGCAAGGCCATTTCGAGCTGAACGTCTATAATCCGGTCATGGCCTACAACTTCCTGCAATCGGTCCGTCTGGTTGCCGATGCGGCCATCAGCTTCACCGATAACTGCGTCGTCGGCATCGAGCCGCGTGAAGACAACATCAAGCACGGCCTCGAAAACTCGCTGATGCTGGTTACCGCGCTGAACGGCAAGCTGGGCTATGACACCTGCGCCAAGATCGCCAAGACCGCACACAAGAACGGCACCACCCTGCGCGAAGAAACTGTTGGTGGCGGCTATCTGACGAACGAAGAGTTCGACCAGTACGTCCGTCCGGAAAACATGATCTCGCCGTCGTAAGACGCCGCGTTCAGTCCAGATAAGGATCAGCCCCGCCGGATCATACCGACGGGGCTTTTTCTTGGCTCGCGAACAGGGCGGAACAGCGGTACGCTTGTTCAGCCAGTGTAATTATCGAGGTCGCCCCCATGTCGCTGATCCTGCATCACGCCCCGCAATCCCGTTCAACCCGCATGCTGTGGCTGCTGGAGGAACTGGGAGCCGACTACGAGATCCAATATGTCGATATCCGCCGCCAGAACGGTCAGGGTGGTGCCGATCCGAGCAACCCGCACCCCTTGAAACTGGCCCCGTCTATCGAGATCAACGGCCAGATCCTGATCGAGTCCGTGCTGATCTTTCTGTTCCTGACGGACAAGTATCGCGTGGCGGGGCTGGCACCGACACCGACGCACCCCAGACGCGCCGAGTATGTTTCATGGCTGGGGCTGTATAGCGGTGTGCTGGAAACCGTCCTGACATCCGGCCTGCGCGAGAGTTGGTCACAAGTCCAGAAAGACGCCTATGCCGAACTGGACCGCCGGTGGAGCGAGGCGATCAAGGATGGCGGCTTCATCCTTGGCAATTTCTCGGCGCTGGACATCCTGTTTGGCAGCCTGCTGCAATGGTTCCGCGCCGCTATGCCTGCGGGCGAACCGTATGACAGCTATCTAAGCCGCATCTCGGAACGCCCTGCGCTGGCCCGCGCCCTGAAAAAGGACAGCCCGCCCACCTGACTTTTCAGTCTGAACCATCAAGCCTTGGCGCGGATCGTGCGACCGACTGGTGCAAGCGACAGCTTGGCCAGTTCAAGGTTTTTCAGCCCGAACGGAATACCGATGATGCTGATGAACTGGGGCACGGCCACCAGTATGTGACCAATGGCAATGTACCATCCGGCCAGTATCAGCCAAACGATGTTCATGCCCACGCCAAGGCAGCCTACACCGATCACCGAAGCATCGGGTTCACGCCAGACGACCTCGCGGCCAAACGGCCAGAACGAGTAGGAGGCGATGCGCCATGCCGAAAAAGCCCACGGCGCGCCCACGACGGTCAACAGCAGCAAAAGACCGCCAATCAGCCAGGTCAGTCCGGTCAGAAAGCCCCCTGTAAAAAACCACAGCAGGTTCAGGATCAGGCGGATCAGTGGCAAGTCGTCATTCCTTCATCGTGGATGATCTATAGAGTTAGGTATCACCGCCCGCTCATGCGAGTCCGGACCTAGTCTGATGGAACGGATAGCGGTCATCAACACTTGGCCTTACATAGACCCTGTCTTTCGTTAACCGGCTGGAATCCATGCACCCGATCTTGCGCCCGTTTGCCATTGCTTCGCTTGCGATAAGCGTCGCCGCCTGTGGCACACTGGACCGTCCTGACGGTCCGCTGCGTCTGTATGATCCCGATGGGGCAGTTTCTGCGGCGATGGCACGTACCAGCATTGAATCCCGCGTCACCGATTTCAATGCCGATTTCAGCCATCTGCTGGCCCGTGACGGCACGACACGCCTGCTGGCCCTGTCAGGCGGCGGGGCCAACGGTGCCTATGGTGCGGGCCTGATCTATGGCTGGAGCGAAGCGGGGGACCGCCCGCAGTTCGATATTGTAACAGGCATCTCGACCGGCGCTCTGGCCGCGCCCTTCGCCTTTCTCGGTCCGGAATGGGACGAAGAACTGCGCGAGGCCTATACGGGCAAGCAAACCGAAAGCCTGATCGGCTTGCGCAGTTTCGCCGCCGCGTTCAATCCCAGCCTATTCTCGTCCAAGCAGTTGGAAAACTTGGTCGATTCCTACGCCACTTTCGAGTTGATGCGGGCCATTGCGCATGAACATGCCAACGGGCGACGTCTTCTGGTCGCGACGACCAATCTGGACACCCAGCAGAGTGTGATCTGGGACATGGGTGTGATCGCGACGCGTGGCGATGAAGACGCCCGCCTGCTGTTCAAAAAGATTCTGGTCGCCTCGGCATCCATCCCCGGTGTGTTCCCGCCCGTTCTTCTACCCGGCATGTCACAGGATGGTCAGGCCATTGCAGAGATGCACGTCGATGGCGGCGTCAACCTGCCCTATCTGGCCATCCCCGAAGAACTGATGCTGTGGACCTCCCCGCGCGTCCAGCCGGGTCGTGGTGCGATCTATATCATCGTCAACGGCCAGACAGGGCGCAACACCGGCACCACCCCCGGTCGTCTGACAGGCATTCTGGGCCGCACCTATGACAGTATGAGCAAGGCCTCGCTGCGAACCCATCTGGCGGTCACATCGGGCTTTGCCCGCCGCAACGGGCTGGAAATGTCCTTTACGGCCATTCCCGACAATGTTCAGGCATCGGCCCTTTCATTCGATCAAGCCTCCATGACAGCGCTGTTTGAACTGGGTCGCCTGCGCGGACATGATGGTTCGGCATGGCGCCGGATGGACCATATTGATCCTGCTGCAGGCCTGATTGGCGAAGACAAGATCGACGAGGCCGTCATTCCTGCAGCACTGATTGTCAAACCGGCCACGCCTGTGGCTCCGGTCCCATCACCCAGCCCGACTGAAACGCCCTACAGCCCAAGGCCCTGATCCATGGCCGAAATCATCAATCTTAATCGCGCCCGCAAGCAGGCTGCCAAAAAGACAGACCGGAAACAGGCCGAAGCCAACCGTCTGACCTTTGGTCGCACCAAGCTGGAGCGTCAGCAAAACCAGAAGAACGAAGCCGCCCGCCTGACCCGTCTGGAAGGACACAAGCTCGACAAATCCGAAGAGGATGACGGCGAGGTTTAGGCCGCCGACTTCCTCGGAGCGCGGCTCATAAACATCTGACCGGCCAGAACCAGCACAAGCCCTGCAAACGCCGGAAGCCCGAAACGTGCGCCCTCGAATACAATCGACACCAGCATGGCGATGGGCGGCGTCAGGGCCGAAATATAGCTTGCCAGCGCATAGCCGTAATTACGGGCCAGCGTGAAATACAGGCCGAACGTCACCACCGACCCGATCACTGCGAGATAAAGCAGCGATCCGACATAGGCGACGCTCCAGTCCACATACCAGCTAATGCCGGTCGTCAGAGCGTAGAGCGTCAAGAACGCCGTGCCATATCCCATGGCCCACGCCGTCGCCGGAAGAACGCTTGCTCCAGCCTGCTGGCCACGCCATGCAAACCAGTTGCCCATGGCCGATGCCAGTACCGCAGCAAAGGCAAATACCACGCCTGTGACCGCGTGATCCCCCAGACCCGCACCCGTGATTTCGCCCGCCGAAAGCACGGCCACACCGACGACACCCAGAATGGCCCCGATCCATGCACCTGCCGATGCTTTCTGGCGCGACAACAACCGGAACAGGATCAGGTTCACAAAGGCCAGAGCGGCAAACATGATGGCTACAACCGCCGAGGCGATCTTCTCTTCGGCCGCATAGACAAAATAATAGGACACCGCGAACGCAAACAGCCCCTGTCCCGCTGCCGCAAAATGCTGGGCGCGCGTCAGTGACAGCTTGTTCTTCATCAGCTTGGCCACCGCAGCCAAGCCTAATGCCGCCAGCCCAAAGCGTAGGATCACCGAGATCGCCGCATGGGTTTCGCCCAGCTGGAAGGTGATGGCGTACCAGGTCGTTCCCCACACCAGCGCACAGACGGCAACGCTGCCATAGGCCTTCATATCCACACTCGAAGGCTGTTCCACCCCGACGCTCCCAGCTTTAAGTCCCTATGCAGGGTGTCCTTACGGCGCTTTCGTGTAAGAAACTGCATTAATTTTCGGCACCATGAGACAAGCTGTGCGTTTGCGCCTTGCTCCCTCTTTCCGTTCACACACGAGGCATCAAAATGCGCCTGCACATACCCCTTGCTTTGGGAACCATGGCCGCCACAGTTGTTCTGGCATCTTGCTCCACCATGCCCATGCCGGAAAACAACATGCGTACTGTTGATGTTACTGCGTCCTATCGCGAACGGATCATGCTCACCCCCGGTCACAAGCTGACGGTGACGCTGGCCGATGTCAGCCTTGCCGATGCGCCTTCACGCGAACTGGACCGCGAAGACATTATGTTGGATGGCCGCGCCCCTCCCTATCAGGTCCAACTGAAGGTTCCGGCCAGCCAGATCGATCAGCGTCACGAATATGCTGTCCGAGCTGAAATCCGCGACCCTGCGGGCAATCTGCGCTTCACCACCGACACGCGCCACAGCGTACTGACCCGTGGTGCACCCGATAGCGCCAACATCATCATGGTCGGCGTCCGATAATCCTTTGAGTAGCTTGATCAAACGCTCGGTGCTCTTGTCAGGGCACGCCACCTCTGTCGCACTCGAACCGGAATTCTGGGCCGTGTTGGACAATATCGGTGACTTGCTGAAACTGACCCGCGCCGAGCTTTTGATCCGTATTGATGCATGGCGCGGTCGCCGTCCGCTGGCTTCGGCCTGTCGGGTTCTGGCCCTTCAGTGGGCCGGTGGCGACCGCAGCTTTGTCGAGTTCGAACCCGCAGTCTGATCCTTTAAGGCAATGAATACCGGAAACGGGCCTGACTTTGCCCCATGTTCCGCTTATGTTTCAGTTCGAATCCGCCAACTGAACCTGCCGCCCGAGTGATCTGTTTCGTGACCGAACAAACCTCCCCCCGTATTTCCGACCTTGCCCGCGCCAATAGCGGCCGCGTTCAGGCACAGGACTATCTGTCCGGCCTGAACCCCGAACAGCGCGAAGCGGTTGAAACGACCGAGGGTCCGGTTCTGGTGTTGGCCGGTGCCGGAACGGGCAAGACGCGTGTTCTGACCACCCGCCTTGCGCACATTCTGGCGACAGGCCGCGCCCGTCCCTGGGAACTTCTGGTCGTCACCTTTACCAACAAGGCCGCGCGCGAAATGCGTGAACGCATCGGCCATCTGATCGGCGATCAGGCGGAAGGTTTGCGCTGGCTGGGCACATTCCACTCGGTGGCCGCGCAAATCCTGCGCCGCCATGCAGAACTGGTCGGACTGCAATCGTCCTTCACCATTCTGGATATGGACGATCAGGAACGCTTGCTGAAACAGCTTCTGGAAGCGGCCAATATCGACACCAAGAAGCACACGCCCAAATCGCTGGCCGCCGCAATCGACCAGTGGAAGAACCGTGGTTGGACGCCCGAAAAACTGCCCGCTGGCGAGGACTTTGCCGAAGGGCGCGGTAAGGCACTCTACACCGCCTACCAGAACCGTCTTCGCACGCTGAACGCCTGTGATTTTGGCGACCTGCTGCTGCACAACCTGACCATCCTCAGCCAAAATGCCGATCTGGCCGAGGAATACCGCCGCCGCTTCAAATACATTCTGGTGGACGAATATCAGGACACCAACGTCGCCCAGTATCTGTGGCTGCGCCTGCTGACCTCGTCTTCGGGCAATGTCTGCTGCGTGGGTGACGACGACCAGTCCATCTATGGCTGGCGCGGGGCCGAGGTGGACAACATCCTTCGCTTCGAGCGCGACTTCCCCGGAGCCAAGGTCATCCGTCTGGAGCAGAACTATCGCTCAACGGCCCATATTCTGGGGGCCGCAGGGGCCTTGATTGCCGCCAACAAGGAACGCCTCGGTAAACAGCTCTGGACCGAAGACGACAGCGGCGACAAGGTTCGTGTGCGCGGCTTCTGGGACGGTGATGCCGAGGCCCGCATGATCGCCGAAGAAGTCGAAGACGCCTATCGTCGCGGCATTCCCTATAAGGACATCGCCGTTCTGGTGCGCGCCTCCTTCCAGATGCGCGCCTTCGAAGAGCGGTTCGTCATGCTGGCCATCCCCTATAAGGTGATCGGCGGCCCGCGCTTCTTTGAGCGCGCCGAAATCCGCGATGCCCACGCCTATATCCGTCTGCTGCAATCCGAGGCTGACGATCTGGCGTTTGAGCGCATCGTCAATGTGCCCAAGCGCGGTGTTGGCGATACCTCTGTATCCAAGATCCTGCACATCGGGCGCGAGAACGGCGTCTCGGCCATGCAGGTTGTGCGTCACCTGATGACGACGGACGAGCTTCCGGGTCGTACCCGTACGCCGCTGACCAATTTTGTGCGTGACCTAGACCGCTGGCGCGACCTTTTGAAAACCGGCACCCCGCACTGGCAGGTGATGGAAACCGTTCTGGAAGAGAGCGGTTATACCGACATGCAGAAGGCCGACAAGACCAGCGGCCAGACGCGGCTCGATAACCTCAAGGAACTGGTGCAATCCATGCAGCAGTTCGACACGCTGCAAGCCTATCTGGAACACGTCTCTCTGGTCATGGACCTCGAGCGCAATGCAGAAGAGGAAAACAGCGACGGTGCGGTCCAGATCATGACCCTGCACGGGGCCAAGGGTCTGGAATTTCCGCTGGTCTTCCTGCCGGGTTGGGAAGAAGGCGTCTTCCCCAGCCAGCGCAGCATCGACGAGAAGGGCATCAAGGGCCTCGAAGAGGAACGCCGCCTCGCCTATGTCGGCGTCACCCGCGCCAAGCGCGATGCCCGTATCAGCTTTGCCGCCAACCGCATGGTTTATGGCCGCTGGACCACCCAGCTCCCCAGCCGCTTTGTTGACGAACTGCCGATCGAACACGTCGAGCCGCAGTCCGATACCGGCTATTATAACGCCAACTCAAACCCGCGCCCGCAAAGCCGCTGGGACGACAAGCCCTTCAGCCAGTCCAGCCACGACACCCCAGGCTGGAAACGCGCCCAAGCTAGTAGCAACAAGGCTATGTATGGCGACACCGGCTTCGGTGCCAATCTGCATGGCGGCAATGCCAGCGCCCGCAGCAACTACGCCCCCGCCCGCAAGGCCGTCGTCGAAGGCAAGGCCCGCGTCATCGCCCCTGCGCCTAAACCGTCCGGCGACTGGTCACGCGGCGACCGCGTCTTCCACCAGAAGTTCGGCTATGGCCTCGTCACAGCCATCGAAGGCAACAAGCTGGTGGTCGACTTTGAAAAGGCAGGCGAGAAAAAGGTCATCGACAGCTTCGTCGAAAAATCCTGAACGCACCTTTTGTTTAACCCTGTTCGATAAGCGTGGTCCTCGTGACCTACGCTGCCATCGCACACACTGACGCCACGACGCGCCCTGTCGCTGTTCCCCTGTGGGAGCAGTGGTGCGCGGGCTATGTGCTGATGATGCTGACGGGGGCGTTGATCGGGCCGATACTGGCCCCCGATCAGGGCGAAAACCCTATTCTGCGCCTGTTCTGGTTGCCCAGCTATGCTGTCACAGCGGGGCTATGCCTGTTGCGATGGCGCGATCTGGTGCGGGTCTGGCCAGCCATTGTTCTGGTCGGGCTTATGGCGCTACTGGCCTTTGCCTCGCGCTATTGGTCGATTGATCCGGCCACCACCCAGCGCCGCTTTATCGCGCTTGCGGTCAATAGCGGCTTTGCCCTGTATCTGGGGGCCAGATATCGCGGTGTCGCCCTGCCACGCCTTTTGACCATGATCTGTTTGTGGATGGCGGTGCTGTCGATCGTTTTCGTCTTTGCCCTGCCTCAGATCGGCGTCCATCATGGCGTCAATGACGGACTGTGGCGCGGTATCTGGTATGAAAAGAACCAGATGGGTCTTGTTATGGCGGCCGGCGGGATCAGCGCCGCCGCATGGCTGGTTGCCGAACCGGCCAGACGCAAATGGTCGATAACCGCGCTGGCACTTTGCACCCTTCTGGTGCTGGCCACCGCATCCAAGACCTCGCTGGTGTGTCTGGTTCTGGGTGTCGGCATCGTGTTTGCCTTCGCCATCATCCGTAAAGGCGGGCCCGTTCTGATTATCATCAGCCTGTGGCTGGGCGTGGTGATGGCGGCGCTGGGCTGGTGGGTATGGACCCAAGAATCCGCCTTCCTGCTGGCGCTTATCGGCAAGGACCCGACACTGACCGGCCGGACCGAAATCTGGGAAGCCGTGTGGAAGGCCGCCAGCCAGCGCCCATGGCTGGGTTACGGCTATAACGCCTTCTGGGGACAGGACTCCGTTCCTGCCAACTGGATCCGCTACAACACGGCATGGCTGGTGCCATCGGCCCACCATGGCTGGCTGGATATACTTCTGGAACTGGGCTGGGTCGGCGCGCTGGGCTGCGGCACGCTTGTGGGACTGGCCTTTGCCATCCACCTGTTCCGCATCAACGGATATGGCCGCAGCGAGGGCTGGTGGTCGCTGGCCTATCTGACAGTCTTTATCCTGCTCAGTCTGTCCGAGAGCGTTGTCATGACAGCGCAGAACCTGCCCTGGGTTTTATGTGTCGCTATTTTGGCGCGGGCATTCGACCGGCCCGATCAGGCTTCGTAAGCGGCGCATATCCCCAACCTGCGGCCAGCAGATAAGCTCAAGTCCGCCCTGTGACCTACATTCAGACCTGACTTACGGTACGACATAAACGGTCATCCTTGCCTGTTGCCGCGATTGCGCCACTGGCTTTCCCACTGCTGTGAGACAATAATCCACCTGCGCTTGCTCCGTTGGGCTTATCGGCCTAACTGACCTCGTTCCGAATCACCGCAGACTGACTTGATGGACGACCTTTTTTCCTCGTTGAATGACACCGCCCCCGAACCCGCAAAGCCGCAAAAGCCGGCCGAACCGGTCAAGGTGGCCTCGCCTGTTGCTGCCAGGACCGTTGCTGCACCTGCCGCACCAGTCATTGCGCCTGCATCCGCAGGGGCCGCAGATGTGGCAGCCGCCACAGGGTATTCAGCGGAGTCCATCGAGGTTCTGGAAGGTCTTGAGCCTGTTCGTAAACGCCCCGGCATGTATATCGGCGGCACCGACGAACGCGCGCTTCACCACCTGTTTGCCGAAGTCCTCGACAACGCGATGGACGAAGCCGTCGCCAAGCATGCCAAGCTGATTACCGTCGAACTGGATGCCGAGGGCTTCCTGTCCGTGCGCGATGACGGTCGCGGTATTCCGGTCGACCCCCACCCCAAACACCCCGGCAAGTCGGCTCTGGAAGTCGTCATGACCGTGCTGCACTCGGGCGGCAAATTCTCGGGCAAGGCCTATGAAACCTCCGGCGGCCTGCATGGCGTAGGCGTGTCCGTCGTCAACGCCTTGTCCACCAATCTGGATGTGACGGTCTGGCGCGACGGCTTTGAATGGCGTCAGTCCTTCAGCCGCGGCCTTGTTCAGGGCCCGATCCAGCAGGTCGGCCCGTCGCGCAAAAAAGGCACCCTGATCCGCTTCAAGCCGGATGAAGAAATCTTCGGGGCCGGTGCGACCTTCAAGCCCGCGCGCCTGTTCCGCATGACCCGCGCCAAGGCCTATCTGTTCCGTGGCGTCGAGATCAAATGGACCTGTGCGCCAGAGCGCATCACCGACGAAACCCCGACACAGGCTACGCTTCACTTCCCCGGTGGTCTGGCTGATGCACTGGCCGAGCGCGTGGGCGAGTTGGAAACCGTCACCCCCGTCTTTGCAGGTCGCGTTGAGCGTAAGGGCGAAGCAGGTGCTCTGGAATGGGCTGTGACATGGTCGCCGATCGGTTTTGGCGATGCCGACAGCTTTATTGCATCTTACTGCAACACGGTTTCGACGCCCGATGGCGGCACCCACGAATCCGGTTTCCGTGCCGCGCTGGTCAAGGGCCTCAAGGCGTATGGCGAACTGACCAACGAGAAACGCGCCGCCCAGATCACCGCCGAAGATGTGATCGCCAATGCCGGTGCCCTGATCTCGGTCTTTATCCGCAACCCTGAATTCCAGGGCCAGACCAAGGACCGCCTGTCCTCGCCCGAGGGCCAGCGCCTGACCGAACAGCTCCTGCGCGACCCGTTCGACCACTGGCTGACCGAAAGCCCGAAACAGGCCAACGCCCTGCTCGGCTTCGTCATCGACCGCGCCGAGGACCGCCTGCGCCGCCGCAAGGACAAAGAAGTCCAGCGCGCCGCCGCCACGCGCAAGCTGCGCCTGCCGGGTAAACTGGCCGACTGCTCGCGTCAGGCCGCCGAAGGCACCGAACTGTTTATCGTCGAGGGCGACTCGGCTGGCGGCTCGGCCAAACAGGCGCGCGACCGCACCACACAGGCCATCCTGCCTCTGCGCGGTAAAATCCTGAACGTCGCATCGGCCACTGCCGACAAGCTGCGCGCCAATATCGAACTGACCGATCTGATGCTGGCGCTCGGCGTGCAGTCCGGCACCCGTTTCAGTGTTGATGACCTGCGTTACGAGCGCGTCGTCATCATGACCGACGCCGACGTGGATGGTGCGCACATTGCTGCGCTGCTGATCACCTTCTTCTACCGCGCTATGCCGGACCTGATCCGTCAGGGGCGTCTGTTCATGGCCCTGCCGCCGCTTTACCGCATCTCGGCTGGTCCACTGTCTGAATATGCCCGCGACGATGCCCACCGTGACGAACTGATAGCCACCGTATTCAAGGGCAAGAAGTTCGAAATCGGCCGCTTCAAGGGCCTGGGTGAAATGATGGCGTCTCAGTTGAAAGAGACGACCATGGATCCGAAAAAACGCACCCTCGCCCGCGTCTCCCTTCCCGAAAGCGAAGAGGAAATCGAGGATCTGGTCGAACGCCTGATGGGCCGCAAGGCCGAGGCGCGATACCAGTTCATTCAGGAAAACGCCAAGTTCGCCCAAGACGATCTGGACGTATAAATCCCAAAGAGCCGCCCCTATGTAACAACCGGGGGCGGCTTTTTATTCGCAGCGCACAATTCTTGGCAAGTTCATTGTTCTAGAAGCCTGAAACGCTTATCCTAGAGGAATGACTAAGCGCTGGACCCCAGATTCCTGGAGAAACAAGCCCGCCCTGCATATGCCGGCGGACTATCCTGACGCGTCCGAACTGGTACGCGTTGAAGACGAGTTGCGTGCAATGCCCCCGCTCGTCTTTGCCGGTGAGGCCCGTCGCCTTACCAACCACCTTGCACAGGTCGAGGCGGGTAACGCCTTCCTTCTGCAAGGCGGGGACTGCGCTGAAAGCTTTAAAGAGTTTTCCACCGACAATATCCGCGACACCTTCCGCCTGATCCTGCAGATGGCGGTCGTGCTGACCTTTGCCGGTCGCAAACCTGTCGTGAAGGTCGGTCGTATCGCTGGCCAATTCGCCAAGCCACGCTCCTCGCCCGTCGAGGAAATCGGTGGCGTAGAACTGCCGTCCTATCGCGGTGACATCATCAACGGCATGGCCTTCACGCCCGAAGAGCGCGTGCCGGACCCGCAACGCTTGATGAAGGCCTACCACCAGTCGGCGGCAACGCTGAACCTGCTGCGTGCCTTTGCAGGCGGTGGCTATGCCGACCTGTACAACATCCATCGCTGGACGCTCGGTTTTGCCGACAACGGTGCTGGCGCAGCCTATCGCGAACTGGCCGACAAGATCACCGAGGCTCTGGCCTTCATGGAAGCGGTGGGCGTTACGCCTGACACCCACCCCGACCTGTCGCGCGTCGAGGTGTTCACCAGCCACGAAGCCCTGCTGCTGAACCTTGAATCCGCCCTGACCCGCCTTGATGGCAATACCGGCGAATGGTTCGACACCTCGGCCCACATGCTGTGGATCGGCGAGCGCACCCGTCAACTGGACGGCGCCCACATCGAGTTCATGAAGGGGATTTCCAACCCCATCGGCGTCAAGTGCGGCCCGACCATGACGCCGGATGACATCCTGCCGCTGATCGACGCCCTGAACCCGAACAATATTCCGGGCCGCCTGACCCTGATTGGCCGCTTTGGCCATGACAAGGTCGGTGATCGTCTTCCGGCACTGATGCGTGCCGTCAAGGCCGAGGGTAAGCGCGTGGTCTGGTCGATTGACCCGATGCACGGCAACACCCTCAAGGCTGCCAACGGCTACAAGACGCGTCCGTTCGATCGCGTCATGGGCGAGGTCCGCAGCTTCATCGACGTGGCCGAGGCCGAGGGTGTCCACCCCGGTGGCGTCCACCTCGAAATGACCGGCCAGAACGTCACCGAATGCCTTGGTGGCGCACAGCCTGTCACCGAAGATGATCTGTCCAGCCGCTATCACACCCACTGTGATCCGCGCCTCAATGCCGATCAGGCACTGGAGCTGGCCTTCCTCGTCGCCGAACGCCTGAAAGCGGGCCGCCAAGCCCAGTCGAAGGCTGCATGACGACGGGCGAAGACATCCGTCCGGCGCGCATCTCCTATCAGGGTGCGCCGGGGGCTTTCAGTCATGAAGCCTGTATGGACCTGCGCCCAGGGGACGTGCCTGTGGCCTTTGAAACTTCGAAGGCGCTATTCAGGCCGTCCTGACGGGCGATTGCGATCTGGCTCTGATCCCGCTTGAAAACACCACGGTTGGCACGGTTGAACCCGCCGCCACCCTGGTGCGCGAAGCGGGCCTCGAGCCACTCAGCGAGGCATGGCGTCCAATCCGCCATGCCCTTCTGGGTCTGCCTGATGCGCGTCTTTCGGACATCAGAACCGCCGAAAGCCATCCCATTGCGCTCCAGCAATGCGTCGAAAGCCTCAAGGCTCTGCACATCCAGCCGGTTGTTGTGTTCGACACCGCCGGTGCCGCCCGCGATGTGGCCGAAGCAGGCGATATTACCCGCGCAGCCGTGGCTCCGGCCCGTGCGGCCGAGGTGTATGGCCTGCAGATTTTACGCAATGATCTGCAAGATTTCAGCGACAATCGCACACGTTTTGTCCTCTTGTCAGCGCCAAAGGCTTGACGGCGCATAAAATTTGCGGCCTATAGCGGCCACCGGATCAATCACGATCCAGAAACCGGACCCGAAAATGTCGTCTCTGAACGCACAATTCGAGCTTGCAACCGCTTCGTTTGAAGTGGCCGGTTTCTATTATGGCTACGGCTTTTACGGCTTTCGATACGCCGGCTGAGGCTTCGGGACACCTACTTCCCTGACAGCTTCTCCGGCGACCGTTCTTCCCAGAGCGGCTCTGCGCCTCGTCGCGTCCTCCCCATCGAAATCCAGTTTCCGTAAAGCCAGAACCATGACCATCAATACCCTCAACAAAGCCCTGCCCGTCGAAGTCGCCGAACTGACCGCCGAACAAATGGCGCTGTCGGCCCTGCGCACCGAGATCGACTCCATCGACGACCAGATCCTCGAACTGTTCGAGCGTCGTCTGGCCATCGCGGCACAGGTCGGCAAGGCCAAGGACGCCCCCACGGGCCCGCACACCAAACTGCGCCCCGACCGTGAACAGGCCGTTTTGGCGCGTCTTTCCGCCAAGGCAGAACCGGAAAACAAAGAAGCTGTCTCCGCCCTCTGGCGCGAGATCGTTGGCTGGGGTCTGGCCCGTCAGGGTCGCCTGCAAGTTCAGGTCTATGCGCCGATCGACGGTGCCCGCGCCATGGATGCTGCCCGCACCCGCTTCGGTGCTGCCGCCGATATCCGCGTCGTTTACGATGCCCAGACGGCCCTGTCCCATGCTGCCGAAGGCAATGGCGTCTCGGTCCTGTCGGTCAGCGGCGATGACGCATGGTGGATCGGCCTGCGCAAGGAATGGTCGATGCTCAGCGTATTCGAAGGCTTCGGCCCGAACGATACCCCGACCTCGCTGGCCGTCGGCAAGATTGATCCGCCTGCCCTGCCGACCGGCCGCCGCGTTACAGTAACGGCCGGTGGCGATGCCGGTGATGGTTCGGGTGCCCGCCGCTGGGGTCTGAATACCCACCACGGCTGGACTCTGGCCCTGACCGATGCCGATCTGGGTGTTGGCGATGTCGAAGGCTGCGTCGGCGCTATCGTCTAAACCGCTGCATTAACGACGCTTCAAGATTGCGACGCGACACTGGGGGCCATGAGACCTGTATCTTTGCGCCCCCTGATGTCTGTTGCCGCCGTTTCCATTCTTGTAACGGCTTGCGATACCGCATCCGACACCCCGCCTTCTGCCTATCAGGCATGGGCGGACAAGGTCGCTACGATCCCGCTTACACCGGCCTCTGACGCCGGAACTTCCTCGGATGCCCCACGTGTCACCTTGCCGCTGGATCCGCAAAAGCCGGACACCGATGACAAGCCCTCTACAGGTGTGAAGGTTGAACTGGTTTCACCGCACCAGCTCTGGGACTTGCGGGACGGGCCTGTAAAACTGCCCTCGATCGAGATTTCCGAAGGCCCGCCGGTTTCGGCTGCGGCAAACAAGCCTGCAGCATCACCCGCAGCGAGGCCAACTGCATCCGTCGCTCCCAATACTACGGATGCGCGCACCATCCAGTTGGGTGCATTCAGTACCCAACAACAGGCCCAGAACGCGTGGGACAGGCTTTCATCCGGTTCCAACAAGGCTACCCTTGCGGGCCTGTCGCCCCGTTTTGACCCTGTGCAGGTCAACGGGCGCATCCTGATCCGGCTTCGCGTTTCGGCCTCGGCACAGCAGGCCCAAAGCCTTTGCCGCTCAATTGCGGCAGCCGATCCATGGTGCCAAAGCCCCGCCACTTAAGGGAAACTACGCAAATCATTGCGATTTAAGGCACGATCCACAACACCGTTATTAAGCTTTCATTGACGATTGAGGCAAAGCGACCGATTTTCCACGCTGAATGGGGAGGCACTCGATGATGAGTCGCCTTCGTCCTCAGAGTGAGATCGAAAATGGCGCAGCCTCTGGTCATCGTCATCGGCAATGAAAAAGGCGGAGCGGGCAAGTCCACTCTGGCCATCCACATCGCCACCGGCCTGCTGCATGCGGGCAAAAAAGTCGCCATCCTCGATCTGGACCTGCGCCAGCGGTCGATGGAACGCTTCTTTGCCAACCGTGCCATCTGGGTTGCAGCCAATAATCAGGATCTCCCCATGCCGTTCGTACCCGACATGGGCGACGGCAAAGCACTGGCTCGCGCCACGCCCGAAGAACAGCTGGCACGTTTCGAAGCGGCCTATGCCGTGGCCCAGGCCGTGTCCGAGGTCATCCTGATCGACACCCCAGGCGGTGATACCACCCTGTCGCGCGCAGCCCATGCCCGCGCCGACCAGATCGTCACCCCGATGAATGACAGCTTCGTCGATTTCGACCTGCTGGGTCAGGTCGATCCGGTCACGCTGGAACTGCAAAAGCCGTCCATCTATTCGGAAAGCGTCTGGGAAGCCCGCAAGGAACGCGCCATCAAGGAAGGCCGCCACGCCACGATCGACTGGCTGGTCGTGACCAACCGCCTGCAAGGCACCCACGCGCGTAACCGCGACCGTCTGGAAGAGCGTATGGGCAAACTGGCCAAGCGCGTCGGCTTCCGCGTCGGACCAGGCCTGCGCGAGCGTGTGATCTATCGCGAACTGTTCCCGTTCGGTCTGACTGTGGCCGATCTGTCCAATGAAGTGCGTCCTGTCTCTGTGACCATGTCGCACGTTTCAGCCCGTCAGGAACTGCGTGGCCTGATGGCGGATATGGGTCTGCAAGACGCGCTTTCGCCGCTGACGGCAGCGGCCTGACGTCTAGATGCTTCTCATCGGACTGGGACTGGCGGCTGTCGCTATATGGGTGCTGGTTCGTCTGGGTAAACAGACCGAAAAAGCCCGTCGCGGCCACTGGCGGATTTCGGCAACCCTGCTGGGCGGCTCCTGTTTTGCGGGTGCCGTCCTTTGCGTGGCCAAGGGCAGCTATATCCTCGCCGCCGCTCTGGCCGCAGCGGGACTTTATCTGGTGATGCAGTCGCGCATTCGCACCGTCGCTCCCAAGCCCGCAGCGCCCACAGGCCCGCAGATGAGTAAGGCCGAGGCGCGCGCCATTCTGGGCGTGTCCGAAAATGCCAGCCATGCCGACATCCAGACTGCATGGAAGCGGCTGATGGCAAGAACCCACCCCGATCAGGGTGGGTCCGAAGGCTTGGCCGCGCGGGTCAATGCCGCGCGCGACCGCCTGTTAGGCTAGATCAGCAAGCGCCGTTGGGGCGCTTTTCCTTCATCAGAACCAGCTCTTCTGCCGCCGTCGGGTGCACGGCGCAGGTGTCATCCCATTGCTGCTTGGTCAGGCCCGCCTTCACGGCAATACCGGCCAACTGGATCATTTCCGGCGCATCGGGGCCGACAATGTGGACCCCGACAACCTTCTGGCTTTGCGCATCCACCACCAGCTTCATCAGCATGCGGTGTTCGGCACCGTAGAAGGCGTACTTCATCGAGCGGAAGGTGGTCATGTAGATGTCCACCTCGGCCGGACATTTCTTGCGCGCCTCGGCCTCGGTCAGGCCCACAGTGCCGACCGGCGGCTGGCTGAAGACAGCCGTGGCAATGTCTTCATGGTCAACCGTCTGCGGGTTGTCCTTGAACACCGTCTCGTGGAAAGCCACAGCCTCGCGGATCGCGACCGGCGTCAAGTTCACACGGTCGGTCACATCACCGACAGCCCAGATATTATCGACATTGGTCTGCGAATAGGCATCGACCTTGATGGCACCGCCTTCCGTCAGGGCCACACCAGCCGTTTCAAGGCCCAGACCCTTCACATAGGGTTTGCGGCCCGTCGCAAACATGACGGCATCGGTTTCGATGTCCATGCCGTTGCTAAGACGGTTCATCAGGCCGGTTTCGGTCTTTTCAATTGCCGTATGCTCGGCACTGAGGACCACCTTGATGCCATGGCGCTCGATCTCGCGCGACAGATGTGAACTGACGTCCTCGTCAAAGCCGCGCAGAATACCCGCCCCGCGATAAACCAGCGTCGTCTCGACGCCCAGTCCAGCAAAAATACCTGCGAACTCTACGGCAATATAGCCGCCCCCCACCACCACGATACGCTTGGGCAGTTCCGGCAGCAGGAAGGCTTCTTCCGACGTAATCGTATGCTCAGAACCGGGGAATTCCGGCACGAACGGCCGCCCGCCGACGGCGACCAGAATACGCTCTGCCGTAACAGTCTTGCCCGTGCCGACAATCTCGACCGTGTGCTTGTCCTTCAGGACGGCGCGGCCATTGATGATTTCAACACCCGCCTTGGACAGGTTGGCATTGTACAGTCCCGAGAGGCGGGCAATCTCGGTTTCCTTGGCATTGCGGAACTTGGTCCAGTCAAAGCTGGCATCGCCCACCGTCCAGCCAAAGCCCTCGGCCACTTCCATCTGATGGGTAAACTCGGACGCCATCACCATGAATTTTTTGGGCACACAGCCACGGATTACGCAGGTACCACCCACGCGATATTCCTCGGCAACCGCGACCTTCTTGCCCCCCATCGCCGTCAGTCGCGCAGCCCGCACGCCACCCGAACCGGCACCAATGACAAAAAGATCATAGTCGAACGAATGGGACATCAGAGACTCCGCAGCAGGCTGTCAGGTAGAATAATATGGTCGCTATGTAGGAAGCGACCGCAGAACTTTCGAGGGCATCCCTACGCAAGCCCTGTTAGTCTTAGGCGCTAATCGTCTCGTGGCCATCATCCGTGCCGATGACTGCAAGGCTTGCCAGACCCAGGAACAGGCCGTGTTCGACCACGCCGGTAACGGCTTTCAGGTCTGCAGCCAGCTTTACAGGGTCGGCGATCACGCCTTGGTCCGCGTCATAGATGACATTGCCGCCGTCGGTGCGGACCATGCCGCGATCGGCCTGACGCACGGTGGCCTCGCCCATACC